>NZ_CP076458.1:932814-1243753 GCF_018866245.1 Novisyntrophococcus fermenticellae | reverse complement strand
GCGTAAAGTAGCGCTGGCAGTTACAGCAGGAATTAAGAAAGAAGATTATAGTGAAAAGGGTCGCTATCATTATACGCTTGCGCAGCTGCTCACTCCATTTGAAACTACTTTCAGTTATACCAATGCGGACTATCGTTCATTCTTCGCTTTTTATGGTGCTGAGTATGAACCAACAGCAGAAATAATTGAAAGAAGCACGCAGGATTATGTAGATTTTTTGAAACAGCTTTAATAAAATCTTTCAGCTTAGCCAATACCGTGGGCGGTTTTACAGTCATTGCTTAAAACTAACGTATGATTAACACCGTTTAAGGTTAGATATAAATATTAAAGAATGAAACGGTGGTGTTGAGTAAAATCAAAGCCACCGTTTTCTTTTTTCAAAAATGGAATTTCAGAGGGTGTTTCAAAGTTGTAGCGCTGTAAAGAATGTGGCAATATCTATTACGGCATAGACGAGGACATACGCGGGCGATTGCGGTTAAAGCGCATACTGGCTTTCCTTTCATTTAAGGTTTAAGTTAACAAGCTAAAGCGAGGGGCTATTGTGTAATACCTGTTTTCTATATTCGGCAGGGGTCATCTTGTAATAGCCTTTGAATTTTCTGCAAAAGTAAGTATCAGTGGAAAAACCGGTAGTTAATGATATATTAGAAACCGTTTTTTTTGTGTTCTTTAATAAAATAGCTGCTTGTATTAAACGATATTCAATCAGGTAAGAAACAGGAGATTGACAGATTCCACGACGAAAAATTTCCAACGTGCTACTTTTGCTAATGTTAGTAGCTTTCGCTATATCCTCAAGTCCTATATCTTCTGCATAATGGTCATGGATAAATTGCAACATAATTTGTAATCGAGAAGATTGAAAAGCAGAGTTTACTCCCTTTGCAAAAACTGGCTCGCTATTTACGTTTTGAAAGAGATGTTTCCATAGCTCAGTAGTTAGAAGAAGTGTATTTAGGGGAGATAACGAATCTATATTCTTTTCCTGTATGTCGTATATTTGATTCAATAGCATTAGTATCGTATTCTGCCATGAAATATTCGGGTTCAATATCTGATAGGCAGGACCATATAACAATATTGGTAATATATATGTCTCATGAATCAAACTTTTTTCAGTGGCAATCAGTTCCGGTGCAAATACAATATTGGGCATGATGCCGATATTATTGGTTTCAAAACGATGAATAGTACCGCTGTTTATAAAGATTCCCCAACCTTTTTCCAGATAAATTTTGTTTTGACCAATCATACAAGTTACATTACCTTGAGAGACCGTTACAAATTCAACCTCTCGATGCCAGTGCCAGTCTATAAATCCAAGGTCAAACTGCCGAATATCGTCTATATAATATGCGATAGGGTATTTATCGCTGCCATGAGCAACGGTTTCTCTTAACGTTTCATCGGTAGTAGTTTTGTAGAACTGCATAATTTTCACCTCTGTTATATTGTACTATAAATATGTGATTTTGTGTAGTGAAAAATCATTTTTATTGGGATATAATGCAATAGTATTAGTAGATAATTAATTCTTTTAGGAGGAAAAGGTATGGCTGACTTTTTGAAATGCAATCCAAAGTGGATTCGTAAACCAGTTCAGGCAATGATAAGTGAAGATAAGGTAGAGATTGTTACAGAAAAGGGAACGGATTTGTGGGCGCGCACTTATTATGGTTTCCAAAATGATACTGCTCCCGTGTTGCAGGTAAAAACAACCGAACAATTTTTTTCATTTATAGTAAAGACGGCGTTTGAAAGCAGTAGTCGTTTTGACCAGTGTGGCGTTGCAATGTACTTGGACAGCGATAACTGGTTTAAGGCTTCGATTGAGTATGAGGACGAAAAAGTACAGCGATTGGGAAGTGTAGTTACTAATCATGGCTATTCTGATTGGGCAACTACAGATATTTCCTCAGACATTAAGGCTATGTGGTATCGCTTTTCTCGTAGGGGAAGTGATTACCGTATTGAGTGTAGCCAGGACGGTATTTCCTTTCAGCAAATGAGAATTTTCCATATGTGGGAAGCGTCCGGTGAAATCACTTTTGGAATATATGCCGGAAGTCCAGTGGACGGTTCTTATAAAGCGACATTTACCAATATGGAGATTACGGAGTGTCAGTGGGAATCAGACGCAGAATGGCGTGTTGAAAAATATTAAATATTATAAGGAGAGTTTGTTATGGAGTTTAAATGGTTAAATCAAAGTACAATAAACAAGTCAGGAAAAAGAATCGAAATTTTCGCCCCAGCACAGAGTGATTTTTTCTGCAATAATGGAACTATTGGTGAAGAGGGTGTCACCCCGGAATCGCTTAGTAATGCTCCTTTCTATTATACGGAGGTGACAGGTGATTTTGTGATGAACGTAAAAGTATCACTTGATTTCAAAGATATTTATGATTCTTCTTCTATTATGGTAATGCAGGATATGACTCACTGGGCAAAAGCATGTTTTGAGCTTACTGATTTTAACACACATGCGGTTGTTAGTGTTGTTACAAATGGTCAATCAGACGATGCAAATGGTTGCAATATAGAGGAAAGTTCTGTTTGGCTTCAGCTATGTCGCTTAGGACAGTCTTTCGCATTTCACTATTCAATAGATGGCAGTAATTACTATATGATGCGGTTTTTTAACTTACCAACAGAGGAAACTTTGAAAGTGGGTCTGCTGGCACAGGCTCCTACCGGCACTGGCGGGATTCGTGTCTATGAGGATTTAACCATAGAAAACAGGAAAGTTAAAAATATCCGGATGGGAAAGTAGTTCCAGATAATCAAATTGTTATAAGACAGAGTACAGAGCCGACGAACTTTTGGGATAGGAAATTGTAAGCTATTTGCGCAATTTATTGGTTTATTCATAAGTGGTGGCTAACAATGGAGGATACATGAAATTAAATTATAAACACACACTTTACGCTTGCTTTTGCGGATATATTTGTCAAGCAATAGTAAGTAATTTACCGCCGCTTTTATTTGTTATATTTCAGTCACAGCTAGGTGTCTCTCTTGAAAAAATAACACTTCTTATTACTGTGGGATTTTGTATTCAAATTTTGGTTGATTTTCTAGCGGCCAAGATTGTTGACGTTTTCGGTTACCGTGTTTCGATAACGATTGCTAACCTCTGTTGTTTGGCAGGGCTGCTTGGTATGAGTATACTTCCAATGATTATGAATCCATTTATAGGGCTATTGATTGGTGTAACTTTGAATTCTGTAGGCGGCGGTTTCATTGAAGTTGTTGTAAATCCTATTGCAGAAGCTTTACCTGGGGATAAAAAATCGGGTGTCATGGGAATTTTACACTCATTCTATTGTTGGGGTTATGTGGCGGTTGTTTTATTGTCCACATTATTTTTCACATTAGTTGGAGAGCAGCATTGGAGCTTGCTGTCGATACTCTGGTGTATTGTTCCTCTTTTTAATCTGTTTCTATTTCTTAAAGTACCGATGAAGACTTTAGTTGAAAAAGATGTTCAGATTCCATCAAGAAAGCTTTTTTCAATAAAAACATTTTGGATGTTGTTCGTATTGATGGTGTGTGCAGGTGCGGCTGAGCAGGCAATGTCAAAATGGTCTTCCTTTTTTGCCGAAATTGGTCTTGGCACATCTAAGACGCTTGGTGATTTACTTGGACCTTGCGCATTTGCCCTCTTGATGGGTATTACAAGGTTAATCTACGGAAAAAAAGGTGCAAAATATGATTTACGGAAGTTGATTGCGATTTCTGGAGGGATGTGCATCTTTAGCTACTTATTGGTATCGTTATCCCCGATTCCGGCTATATCACTGGTTGGTTGTGCCTTGACTGGACTATCCATTGCTATTTTGTGGCCGGCAACTATTAGCCTGTCTTCTAAATTATATCCAAATGGAGGAAATGCTATGTTTGGATACTTGGCTTTAGGAGGGGATATCGGGTGTGCAGTTGGGCCAAGCCTGGTTGGGTTTGTGTCAAATATAATAATTAAATCTAATTATACAGGCGTCGAGCGCTTGTTTACAGGTGGGGATATTACACAGTCTGCTCTTAAAGTAGGACTATTTACCGCAATTGTGTTCCCTATTATAATTTTGCTAAGTACTCGTATATTAAAAAATAAAATAACTACTTAGTCTTGCTATGATAATAATATAGGAATTTAACATCTTTGAGTAGATAAAAATTATTTTAAGGAGGATATCAGATGAAGTACTATGTAAATGTGCATGCAGCACAGGGTGGAGATGGGAGCAAAGAAAAACCTTTTGGGCGGATCCAAGAAGCTGCTAAAAGGGCTGTGCATGGGGATGAAGTGATTGTTGCACCAGGAATTTACAGAGAGGCGGTAAGCCCTGTAAATGGGGGTAGGGAAGATGCTAGAATTGTTTATCGTTCGGAAGTTGAGCTCGCGGCTGTTATCACTGGCGCAGAATCAGTGGAAAATTGGGAATGTTATGAAGGCACGGTGTGGAAAGCAAGGGTTTCCAACAAAGTGTTTGAAGAGTATAATCCGTATACGACGCTAGTATACGGCGACTGGTTTGATGCTACAATGGCAGCGCATACAGGCGATGTATACCTGAATGGCAAATCTATGTATGAGGTGACGGAATTTGACAAAGTCCTGCACCCAGAAAAGAGTAAGACATCATGGGACCCGGAGTTTTCTATCTATACATGGTATACAGTTCAGGATGAAAAAGAAGATGAGACGGTTCTATATGCTAATTTTCAGGGCAAGAATCCCAATAAAGAAAACGTAGAAATCAGTGCAAGAAAAAACTGCTTCTATCCAGAAAAGGAAGGTGTGGGGTATATCACTTTGTCGGGATTTACAGTTAGACAGGCAGCGACTCAGTGGGCTCCACCAACGGCATATCAGGAAGGGATGGTAGGACCACACTGGTCAAAGGGTTGGATTATAGAGGACTGTGAAATCTATGAGGCGAAATGCTCTGGGATTTCTCTGGGGAAGTATTTGCAGCCGGAAAACGATAACAAGTGGTCTAAATGGAAGTATAAAGATGGAACGCAGACAGAGAGGGAGTGTATCTGTCAGGCACAGAGAGAAGGATGGAGTAAGGAGAAAATAGGCTCTCACATTGTTAGAAGGTGCGATATCCATGACTGCGGACAGACGGGAATTGTGGGGCATCTGGGGGGCGTATTTTCTGTAATAGAGGACAATAAAATTCACCATATCAATAATAAACAGAATTTACGTGGAGCTGAAATCGGAGGAATTAAAATGCATGCGACGATTGATGTTATCATACGCCGTAATCGCTTTTATAACTGCACTCGTGGCTTATGGCTTGACTGGCAGGCGCAGGGGACAAGAGTAACAGGAAACCTGTTCTTTGATAACTGTCTGCCCAAAGAATATAACCATACAGATGGAAATGATATTGGAGAAGACATTTTTGTGGAGATATCTCATGGACCAACGTTGATTGACCACAATGTGCTCCTTTCAGATTGTGCGTTGAAACTTGCCACACAGGGAGTTGCGCTGGTGCATAATCTGATTGCTGGTTCTTTTACGGCAGTCGGTCACGGAGTGCTGAATGGAACGCTTACCAAACCCTCACCGCGTTATACGCCGTACCATGTGCCGCACCGTACGGAGATAGCAGGATTTATGACGATTCTGCATGGGGATATGAGGTTTTACAATAACATTTTCATTCAGAAGGAAACACGCCCGGCTTTGAAACAAATGATGGACGCAATGAAGGATGATGAATGGTCAGATGGCAACCTGATTGTAGGCACGATTCCTTACGAAGAATATCCGTCGTTGGAGGAGTATCAGAAGCAATTTGAGGGTTATTGTGGAATGGGATCAATGCCTAGTGACAGATATTATAATACACTTCCTGTATGGTCAGAAGGGAATGTCTACTTTAACGGTGCTAAGCCTATGACGAAAGAAAAGGCGTTTGTTGATGAAACAAACAAAGTATCTATTTGCGTGGAAGAAACGGCGGAAGGCTTTCTCCTAAAGACAAATTTGTATGATTACATGCCGGAAATGCAAAACAAAGTTATTACTACAGATGTGCTAGGCGTGGCATTTGAACCAGAGCAGAGGTTTGAATATCCAGATGGTTCCGCCATTGTGTTCAACGAAGACTATTACGGAAAAGCACATGGAGAAATGCCGATTGCGGGTCCATTTGCAGAACCGGATATGTTGGAAGTCTGATTTGAGTGCAACAATGTTTCATATATAGCAAAAACCCCAGCGCTGCTTTTTGCCGCTTTCTGAAAAATCTCTTTGTCAATCTCAAAATCACTCTGATAAAATGCGGTATTCTGCCGCATGATTGCACCAAGAGAAGTGAATATATCCACATTTTCAAACTTATTCATGGGGTTAGCTCCTTTCCAAATCCTGTGCTTTGTTCTTATTGTCCTTTTTCGGGGTGGCATTCTTTTTATCTTCGGTAAGCTGCGCCCGGATTGAGGGCTTACGCTCCTGCTGTCGAGAAAGCTTTTTTCAACAAAAATGTTTTGGTTGTTATTCATATTGATGATATGTGCGGGCGCTGCTAAACATGCAGTGGCAAAGTGGTCTTCTTTTTTTGCTGAGGTCGGGCTTGGCATATACCTAAGACATTTGGCGATTTGCTGGGGCCTTGCGCTTTTGCATTACAAGGTTGATTTATGGCAAAAAAGGTGCAAAGCATGATTTGCGTAAGTTGATTGCAATTTCTGGGGGTATATGTATTTTCAGTTACCTGTTGGTATCCATATCCCCTATCCCGGAAATATCACTTGTTGGGTGTGCAGTTGGCCCGAGCTTAGTTGGGTTGGTATCAAGCGTAGTAATTAAGTCTAACTAAGCAGGTATTGGACATTTGTTCACAGGTGAAAACATTACACAATCTGCTCTTAAAGCCGGGTTGTTTTCTGCAATTGTTTTCCCTATCGTGATTTTACTAAGTACCCGTATGTTAAAAAACAAAATAACTACTACAGGTTTTTAGCTGTATATAGTTTAGGTTGGCTTACATCAATATCCTTTGTCAAGTAATCTATGGTTATCTAAATTGAATGTGCTACCCGGCGGTAAAAAAAAACCGTTGTTATGGTGGCATGGGTAGGTGCGCATTTAAGTAAGGTAGAGTAATGAAACGACGGTTTTGAATCAATCAAAACCGTCGTTTTCCTTTTTTTAAAAGGGGTAGCAGATGGTAAATAAAGCTACCCCTTTTTATGGACGCGGCGGTATCGATGGAGGTATCACCATGTCTATTTTTTGTTACCACTCTTCACCTTATTTTTGTTACTCGTTAAAAAAAGTTATTCCCCATCAATGGGATACTTCGGTTATCAATATGAACACACACATCATCATATAATTGCTAATAACTCCATTATGCCCGGTTGCGCTATGCAGCCGGGCTTTTTTGCGTTTTTATCAAAAGTTTTTTTCAAAAATCCACTGACATTTTCGGCATTTCCAAAATGCCCGGTGTTGAGGGTTTACGAAAGGGGAAATCATCACCCGTTTTCGCGGTTGCGAAAGGAGGTGAATACCATGAATGAACCTGTTCGTACCCAGTGGCAAATCCGTTGCGCTTTTAACGGTTACTGCAAACGGGCGTTGAAGAACGAAACAGCCAACGCCCACAGGGACACGAAGCGTCAACAGCTACGCGAAGTGACTTTTTCTGACCTGTCCCCGCAGGAGGAAAATCAGCTCTACACCTATGACCGCTATTTTGCAGATGATGAAGCTGAACAATCCTTTTGTGTGGCAGGAAAGGAAATTACCGCGAAGCTGCTTGCCGAAGCCCTACACAGCTTGCCGGAAGAAAAACGCAACGCTGTCTTACTGTACTACTTCTTTGAAATGAGCGACGTGGAAATCGCAGAGTTATACGCAATTCCACGCAGCACCGTACAGTACAGGCGGACAAGCTCTTTTGAGCTTCTAAAACGCTATTTGGAGGAACGCGCCTATGATTCAAACGATTGGTAACACCGAAAACGACGAACGCGGCTTGTTGCCTTATCCGGTAATCATAGCTGCAACAAAGGGCGACCCGAAAGCTATGAAGATTGTCGTACAGCATTACGAAAGCTACATAGTCACTTTGTCTATGCGGAAGCTCCGCGACGAACGCGGCAATTTCTACTACGGCATAGATGAGGACATACGCGACCGCTTGCGGTCAAAGCTCATGCGGGCTGTCCTTTCATTCAAGGTTTGAGTTAAGCAAGCTGCGCCCCCCTTTCCGCAGATTGTAAGACCTCACCTTGCTCTTGCTCCTTGATAAAGAAAGCGGCGGAATAAGACGCCGGCGCAGTATAGGGCAAATCGGATACGTTCTTTTTGTGCCGAGCCATAGGTTGGGTGCGCCATGACCTCTATTTTCAGAGAGAGCGAACAAACACCACAACCCAAAGCAAGTGTAGCGGCTTGCGGGCGACGACGTGCAAAAAGGTATGATGATACTCCCTTATAGCCACAGTCCGAGCGTTCAAAGCGTCGCAGGCAATGGGTAGGGCTGCATGAGAACCATGCAGGGGTGAAATTCCCGTGAGGTTCTGCTAAAACCGTCCGATTAAAGCCTCTTTTTTCGACAACATACCGTACAAGCGGTTTAGCATATGCTGTATTGAATACTTAAAAGGAGGGGGAACAAATGTTGACAGTAAAACAACTGGACGAAATGAGCCAGTCAGGAATAGAGAAGATAGATAAAACCGGGCTTGTGGATATTCGTGGAATCAAGATTGATACTAACCTGCCCCCGGAACAAAGAATGATAAATTATTTAGAACAGGTAAAAAACCCTTATTGCTTTTTGTGC
Source organism: Novisyntrophococcus fermenticellae (assembly GCF_018866245.1). Taxonomy (GTDB): domain Bacteria; phylum Bacillota; class Clostridia; order Lachnospirales; family Lachnospiraceae; genus Novisyntrophococcus; species Novisyntrophococcus fermenticellae. Next base: position 1,234,928 of record NZ_CP076458.1, on the reverse strand, counting down.
GGCGACAGTGCCGTTCGTGTAAGGTTTGAGCCTGCGGGTGATGAGCTAAAAAGCAAGCTGAAAGACTTTTTTATCAGCTCAAAAAAAGTCTAAATAATGTGAACTTACACATCATATACAGTGACTTTTAAGCTCAACTATGGTATAATTATAATGTGATTATAGAGGACGGGAGGTATAATGGCTCGTGTAAGAAAAAGCCTTGATAAAACCAAACAAATCCTCGCTCTATGGAAAGCAGCTTTGTATATCCGGCTATCCAGAGAGGACGGAAACGACGAAAGTTACAGCGTAAAAAACCAACGTCAACGATTAAACGAGTTTTTGGAAAACCTTATGCTTGAGGAAGAAATCCAGCTTGTGGATATTTATATCGACGACGGCTGCACAGGCACAGACAGCGACCGGGAAAATTTTCAGCGTATGCTCGAAGATATTGACAAAGGCATTGTAAATTGTGTCATAGTCAAAGATTTGTCGCGTTTGAGCCGTAATGATTGGGAGTGCAAAAAGTATCTGCAACATCTATTTGTTGTAAAAGATGTGCGGTTTATCTCTTTGGAGCTTCCCAAACTGGATAGCTACAAAAATCCTGATGAAGTTTATGAAATGGGCGTTTCTATCCAGAGTATGTACAATGAAAATCACTGCCGCGAAACCTCAATCAAAGTCCGGGGAACCTTTAACATGAAGCGCAAAAAAGGCGAGTTTATCGGAGCCTTTGCACCATATGGTTACTTAAAAGACCCTGACGACAAACATTGCTTAATTGTGGATAATGAAACCGCCCCGATTGTGCAGGATATTTTTCACTGGTTTGTCCGGGACGGAATGAGCAAAAACGGGATTGTGAAAAAGCTAATCGGCATGGGAACCCCTTGCCCCGCCGCTTATAAACGGCAAAACGGCATGAAGTACCATAATCCTGCCATTGTGAACAATGAACCGCTATGGTCTGCCCGCAGTATTACCGCAATTCTTACCAATCAAATGTATTTAGGTCATATGGTGCAGGGAAAGCAGAAAGTAAAGAGCTATAAGGTGCATACAAGGATTAACACACCTGAAAGCGAATGGTTTATTGTGGAGAACACCCACGAACCGATTATTGACAAAGAAACTTTTGATAAAGCACAGGGGCTAATGCAGAGGGACACACGAACCGCTCCACAGTCCGGGCAGTTATACACCTTTTCCGGATTCCTGCGTTGTGCCGATTGCGGAAAATCAATGGGACGCAGAACATCAAAAAATCTTGTGTACTATGCTTGCAGAACAAATAACACGACGGGATTATGTACCCGACACTCTATTAGGAATGATAAGCTCGAAAGTATTGTTCTGGAAACCATTCAAAAGCAAATTGCACTGATTGACGGTATGGCAGAGCTTATCAACGACATAAACAATGCTCCCGCCCCCCGCACCGTTTCAAAACGGCTGACCGCTTCTATCAAGCTGCGGAAACAGGAACTTGAAAAGATTTCGGGTATCAGCACGGGGCTTTATGTTGATTGGAAAAATGGCGATATTACCCGCGAGGAATACCACCGCATGAAAAAAGAGTTTGAGGAAAAGGAACAGCAGCTAAAACAGGATATAGCCAACCTTGAAGAAGAAAATAAGGATATGGCGCAGGGGGTAATTTCTGATAATCCTTACTTTGACGCTTTTCGGAAGTACAAGAACATATGCAGCCTTGACCGGGGTATTGTTGCCGAGCTAATCAAAGTTATCCATATCCACGAGGGCGGCGACGTAACAATAGACTTTAATTTTGCAGACCAACACCGTCGCATAGTGGAGTTTATCGAGAACAACAGAAAAGAACTAACCGTTGTAGAGAATAACAAAGTCGGCTAAACAAGCGGCTTTATCCATTCTCATTTTAATTTACACAACGTTGTCATAAAATACATGCAGCCACTGGTCCTACTGGTTCTAACGGATCTACCGGACCTACTGGGCCTACTGGCGCCAACGGATCTACCGGGGCTGATGGGGCTGCCGGACCTGCTGGACCTACTGGCGCTGCTGGGGCTACTGGACCTACTGGCGCTATTGGACCTACCGGGCCTACTGGCGCTGCTGGACCTACCGGGCCTACTGGCGCTGCTGGGGCTACCGGACCTACCGGCGCTATTGGACCTACCGGGCCTACTGGCGCTGCTGGGGCTACTGGTCCTACTGGACCTACTGGCGCTGACGGGGCCACTGGGGCTACCGGCGCTGATGGCGCTACTGGATCTACCGGACCTACTGGCACTGATGGTGCTATAGGACCTACTGGGCCTACCGGGGCTGCTGGGGCTACCGGACCTACCGGCGCTGACGGGGCCACTGGGGCTACCGGCGCTGATGGCGCTACTGGCGCTACTGGATCTACCGGACCTACTGGCACTGATGGTGCTATAGGACCTACTGGGCCTACCGGGGCCAGTGCCTATGAAGCAGCTGTTGATGAAGGCTTCACTGGTACTGAAGATGAATGGCTTGCAAGTCTTCTGGGTGCCACTGGATCTACTGGTGCTGACGGACCTATTGGACCCACCGGACCTACCGGTGCTGACGGACCTACTGGACCTACTGGCGCTGACGGGCCTACCGGGGCTGACGGACCTATTGGACCTACTGGACCTACTGGCGCTGACGGGCCTACCGGACCTACCGGGGCTGATGGACCTACTGGACCTACCGGGGCTGATGGGGCTACTGGGCCTACCGGACCTACTGGAACGTTTTTAGGCGCCTTTGGCTCACTAATGTCAACAGCAGGCTTTATCGCGCTGACCGATACGCCGGTTACCGTACCGCTGCCCGAGCAGAGCTCTGCATCGGCCGGTCTGGATTTTGCAACGGCGGATAACATTACAATCGTAGAAGACGGCGTTTATCGCGTCGATTTTCATGTGTTGGGCAGCTATGGTGAGATTGGAAACGTTAACGTCTCGCTTGCTATTGACGGCACCCCACAGCCGGGCGGAATGCTGGCATACGAACTCCTTGCGAGCGAGCTAATTACCTTTACGCTGACCAATTACTATACGCTTACTGCAGGAGCCCAGTTATCGCTTCAAATGTTTGCTTCGGTACCGGGCAACTTCTTCTTTGCTGCTACGGGCCCAAGCGCAACTTTATCGGTTGAAAGGGTCGCTTAACCTATAAGCCGGCCTGGAGTTCAGAGGACTGCCTTAGGGCGGTCCTCTGATATTTGAAAACCCGAAAATCACTTGCTACGAGGAAAGAAAAAGTTCCTTAATTTGATTAGAGCTCCCACCCATAATAAGGAAGTTTGTAAGTTGAAAAGTTGATTGATTTGTGTTGCAATAACAAAGATATTTGGGCTGCCGCATTAAAGCGGCGGCCCAAACCGTTATTATTTTAAGAAAAACAGATTTCCAGAATGTGGTTAAAGGTGTTTGCAATGCATGAATCCGCAGTATCCTCATATACTTACCTATAACACAATATTGAGGTGAAACGATGACCTATGCACCGGATAATTTAGTCTTTGAGGGCGGGGGTGTCCTGGGAATTGCTTATTTGGGAGCTTTACACTACTTATGGCAGTCAGGAGGTCTGCGTAATCTGAAAAGAACTGCCGGAACATCTGCAGGCGCAATCACCGCCTGCATGACAAGCCTCAACCTTCCTTTCCCTGAATTGAAATCCATCATTGATACTCTGAATTTTAAGAACATTCCCGATTCTCACAGCCCGTCCAATCTGCCGGAACTATCAGCTCCGCTGCTAAAGGAATTGGAGTCTGTCTTCGATGATTTTAACGGTTTTTACCGGATTGTTACAAAATATGGCTGGTTTTCTTCAAATTACTTTTATCAATGGCTGAAAACACAAATTGCTTCTCAGTTTGACCCTGCTAGAAAGGAGCCCCCCTATACCTTTGCCGACTTTAAAAATCCATCTTTACATAAAGGGCAAAGAAATTTTCATGATCTGTATATTATCGGAACAAATTTAAACTGCCATACGTCCAGAATCTTCTCTTTTGAAACGACACCGGAGATGGAAGTTGCCCAGGCCGTAAAAATATCTATGTCTATTCCTTTATTTTTTGAAGCAGTGGAGATGGGGGATTTCTACTGTGACGGAGGACTTATGTGGAACTACCCCATCAGCCTTTTTGATTCCCCAGCTTTTCATCCAAATCAATCTACTGGCATAAATCCAAATACACTGGGATTATGTTTTCTCTCCCCGGAACAATGTTTTCCTGTGCGTAACCTTGTTGATTTTATCTTCCATTTGTACCGTTCGCTGCTCAGCGTACAAAAGGATTTATTTTACAAATCTCCCGAAGATAAAGCAAGATCTATCCAAATCGACACAGGCACCGTATCCTTTATTGACTTTAACATTACTGCTGATGACCCAGCCTACCGCTTTCTGTATCAGCAGGGTTACCAGGCCGCAAACGCTTTTCTGAAAAATTAAGCGTGCCTTAGACTCTGGTCCAAGACACGCTTTAAAAGCTTGTAGGGTTTTGATTTATATGGAATGCAATTTTTTTCTAAAATATTCCTTGTTAGCCAAAAAAGTGGCGGAAGCTGGCTTTATCTTTCCTGCTTTTTCATTATATGCATTAGCTGTGCTGTAATCTCCCAATTTGTCATAGCAGACACAAAGCTGAAGGTATGGGATATAGTCATAACTGTCAGGAAGTACGAAACCTCCCTGTCTATCCTTCCTTTCTGTGTCAGCAGCCATTTTGTACCAAAAGATAGCCAACTGGATTTTCTGCCGGTCAAAAAAATGTCTGCCGATATCACAGCATATCTCAGCCCTTGGTACATCGTATGCGAAGCTGCGGAATAATGCCTGCAACGCTGTTTCTTCCATATCCAGTCTGTAATAGCACTGTGCCAGTTGTCTGCAGGCCTCTATCTGATTCTCCATCCAGCCCGATCCAGAATCCAAAAAGGTCAGCAAAACAACCTTTGCTTCTTCATAACGCTGGTGATAATACAATTCTCTGGCATAATAAAACTGCTGCCGAGAATCCAATTTCATTCCATCCCGAATCATTTTTTCAAAGATCCGAAGGTTTCTGTCAGGATCTCCGGGCTTTAATTTTCGGTGTTCTACCCCTGTTTCTGAATAAATAACATTTCCACAGGGAGTTATGACTTCGTGAATCGGACTTTGCCATTGATACCCCTTGTGGTTTTTGATAAGTCTTTCTCTGTAATAAGAAAAGGTAGGATTTCCTGCTTCGTCAAAGTTAGTATGATATTTCATCATGACAATATCAACCTGGGGATTCATGTTTCTTTTTAAATCGAGAAATTTATGCTTATTTTCATCATTTATCACATCATCAGCATCCAGCCACATGCAATATTCCTTCGTCCCTTTGGAAAATGAATAGTTTCTTGCGGCTGAAAAATCCTCAATCCACGGAAAATCATAGACATGTTCTGTATAGGCCGCTGCAATTTTCTTCGTTCTGTCTGTAGATCCTGTATCAACGATGATAATCTCATCTACAATATCTTTTACGCTGTCCAGGCAACGCGCCAGCACTTCCTCTTCATTTTTTACAATCATACATAAACTGATGGTTATCATAGCTCCTCCATTTCTATCTTACATTAATCCTATAATGTAAAATATGAAAGAATTATGATAATGTACCATCCATAAGTTTACAATTTGTAAGTTTTTTCACCTTTTATCGACCTTTCACATACTATAAATTAACAAATAAAATAAGGAGAAGAGTCAAATGTGTGGATTTTGGTCCGGTAATTGTAGAAACGGATGTTCCGGCTCCCGAGGCGGCTGGGGCTGTAACCGTGGCTGGGGCTGCGGCAATAACAGCGGCTGGGGCTGTAACCGTGGCTGGGGCTGCGGCAACAACAGTGGCTGGGGCTGCGGCAACAACAGCGGCTGGGGCTGTGGCAACAACAGCGGCTGGGGCTGTAACCGTGGCTGGGGTGGATGCAATAGAGGATGTGACTGTGACTGTGGATGCTGACAGAAGTTTGATTTTTCAATGTGGCAAAACAGGGTAGTCAGGTGGAAATCCACAATCCGCTTTGCTGCCTGATGCTGTAGCCATATGATTTCTTTGAAGAAAAAGTGCTGTAAAATGTCTCCATTCAGGCATTTTACAGCACTTTAAATACCAAAGTATGCAAGGGAAGCTGCCAGTGGCAGGTTTCCTGTATCATATTGCCATTTTGTATATCTCATAAACCTGCGTTGCAGATAAAGGCTTTAGACGTGACAGTTTTATCGTATTTCCCATAGTGGCATCCATAGAAAGTGCATGAATGTCTTCATCGGAGGAATGAACCCCCAGTTCCGTTAAAGAAACAGGCATACCCAGATTATGGAAGTATTCTTCCGTTTTCTCAATTCCCTGCAATGCGACCTCCATCTGGCTCTTCCCTTTAGAAGAAATCTCCAAAACTTGCTCTGCAAACCTTGCAAACCGGTCCGGGGCCGCATCATACTGGAATCTGGCCCAGGAACCCCATACTGCTGAAAGTGATGCTCCATGAGCCACATCGTATTTGGCGCTGAGCGCATGTCCGAATTTGTGAACGGAAAAGTCCTTCCCTCTGCCGCAACTTGTTAAATCATTGTGAGATAAGCTGCTGCACCACATAATTTCAGCCATCGCATCATAATCCTTCTGATTTTTCATGGCTTTCATTCCATTTCTCATAACTGTACGCAGAAGGCCTTCTGCTATCTCATCCGTCAGTTCACAGTTAATTCCTGGAATAAAATACCTTTCCATCGTATGCATCATAATGTCTGTGATTCCACAGGCCAGTTGATACCTGGGAAGCGTAAATGTAAGTTCAGGGTTCATAATCGCGAACTTTACACGATTAAAAGGGGTATTAATTCCTGCCTTCTTCCCCAATTCCTCATTGGTCAAAACTGCTGAATCACTCATCTCACTTCCCGCTGCCGCAATTGTCAGAACTACTCCTACAGGCATTGATTTCATGAGCGGAACTTTTCCCGTCCAGATGTCCCAAAGCTTAGCTTCGGGATTTGCTGCCCCGTGAGCAATTGCCTTAGCTGTATCGATAACACTTCCTCCTCCGACTGCCAGAATAAAATCAGCCCTGCATGCAATGGCCTTTTTCACTCCCTTTTCAGCAAATGAAAGGCGAGGATTCGGATGTACTCCTCCAAGCTCCTCACAGGCAATCCCTTCTGACTCAAGTGACATCTTTACACGCTCCAAAAGCCCGCTTCTGATTACGCTTCCGCCGCCATAGATAAGCAGAACTCTTGAACCGCCCCACTTTTTTACTTCCTCTCCGGTCTGATTTTCTGTCTCCCTGCCAAAAATGACTTCCGTCGGTGTATACTGTACAAAATTTTCCATATCCTTATCCTCCATGCGTTATTCGGTTAAAAATCCATACTCCCTATAACTCGTATCCCAATGTGCTGTAATCAGGTAGACAAATCCAGGTTCTACTCCTTTTAATATATAATCTCCGCTATTCATTTCAGCAGAAACATCCTCTCCGTCCGGTAAATCCGAATCATCTCCAGGACTCTTTCTCATATCATTCGTCCATCTCTTCACTTCAATCCGATCCGGTTTCTCTGAGAACCGTAAGGTAATATCCGTAGGTTCCTCAAGTCTGCAATCGATAATATCATCCCATGTCAATATATGAGATGCATCTGCTATAACAGAATTGGATTTTCCTTCCTTGTCAACGTAATTCCATTCATAGCCACCTTCAGAGGTTATGGAGGATATTGCAGCTGAATCAGTTCTATATTCCAGATTCAAAGACGGGGGCTGTGCCGGATCCGGCTCCCGATAGATTCCATCCACCAGAGTCTGATACTGATCAGCATCAGAAGGTCTTCCTTCTTCTTCCACCTGAATCTTCGTAACCTGTGGATACTGGCCCGGATAAGAATCCAGCATAATACCGTTTCCATAGATGCTTAAGATGTTTCCCTTTTTCAGATTTTCGGGCTTTATCTTTTTGCCTTTCACATCGTAGATTTCCCGGGGCATGGTTACCGTAAACACCGCACCTGTATTCTGATCAACCATAATGTACTGATTTTCATCTTCTCCATAAGGGACATACATCGCTGTAATTTTTATCTCTTCTTCCCTGGCAGACAAATTTCCCATCACATCTTCATCGCTGCTTTTCTTCCAGACAAATATTCCCACAGCAATCAAAATCACAGCAACCACGGCCGCCACAATCGCCCATACTTTCTTTTGTCCCATATTGCCAGACCTCCTTTCAATCTTTATTTGATTATTACCGTAACTTTGAAAATCAAATCAGCTATATCACCTTTTGACCCTATGATACCATGTCACTCGTGTGATGACCAGACCCGAATACCTGATTTTACTCTCTTTTTCTCAAAACTTATCGCAGAATGCAGGACACTGAACTCAATCAGTGCCCTGCATTCTGTCATCATCGCTTCTTTATATTGATATTCCCACTTACTGTGTCAAAGTTAAATGAGGCTTTTCCTTCCTTATAACTTCCCTTATCCTCCCATTGTTTCACAGGGAAATCGCATTTTAGAGATCCGCTGACTGTATCCTTCTCATAGGTGAAGCCTTCGTTATCAGGAATACGAAGGACAACATCCCCGCTGGTTGTATCTGTATCCACATCTTCCGGACAAATCTCAGAATCTATATTCATATCCCCGGAAACAGAATCCAGAGTCAGTTTTACAAATCTTCCTTTCAGATTCACGTCACCACTTGTGGTATCCGTCTCCAGTTTTCCATTCACAGTCAAATTTTCCGATGTAAGACTCCCACTTGTACTGTCCATGGAAAAACCCTCTGCTTGACAATTTACCAATGTAAAATCACCGGAGACTGAATCCAGTTTTATCCTCTCCGACGATACTCCTTTAATTCTCGTATCCGAAGACACAGTATCAATAGAAATAGTACCTAAAGAACTGACTGTTTTGGCCGGGATTTTGATGGTCAACTGTTTATCCAGCTTTCTGCTCCCCATCCAAAAGGAAGAATATATCTTTTTCCCGGATTCCTGATATTGTATATTCAGTCTTCCGTTCTCATGATAATAGTGGAGCTGTTCTTTCTCTTTGAGCTTCCTGTTTGATACTTCTGATAGTTGAATGGTATCTCCATCGTAAACTTCCATATTGACGCTGCCGTCTACCCAGTTTACAAACAAATCCTTTACCTTATCTCCCTGAATTTCTGTTTCTCCGGCTTGATACTTATCTGCATCTTTGTAATAATTTCCAGATCCAAAGGATAAGATGCTGCCTCCTATGTTTCCAAGCCTGCCCCTCAGGCCGATAATTAAAATGCAGCATAAGGCAATAGCCGTAACCGACCATGCAATAATACGAATAATTGCCGACTGTTTTCTATCCATCCTTACCTCTGCTTTCTCAGTTCAAATACTGCCTTTACGATTCCCTCAATTGCTCCGCCTATCAGGAATATTACCCAGGTAATGTGCCAGGCCATGGTCATAAAGCTGATTACAAAGTAAATCACCGTGATAATTGACCACATCGCACTGCTTATGGCCGTTCTTGCTCTATGATTCGCATCGTTCTGATTCTGCCACTCCTTGAATTCCTCTACAATCGAGTCATCCAGCTTATGATAACGGGGCTTCGTCATATTGTTGTAGATGAGAATCCCTGTAGCGGCGGCTACAATCAGAAACATAAGTATGGGACCCATTTTGTCCTCATACCTTGTATCAGACAGTACTATGGGTGGAATTACACTTACAATGTACATCATGACCGCCACAGAAGTCAGAATCGCTGATTTCTTTTTACCCTCCTTCATCTCTTCATCTGAAAGTGGGGAGGACGCACGGTTCTCCATCTGGAGCCCTTCCAGTAATTCATCCATATCACCTACGCTGGATACGGCAATGTTATAGGCAGCCTCAGGCGTCTTTCCCTCCGTAATCAAATCATGGTACTTGTCAAGCAGATTCTGTAATATCTCCTCCTTCAGTTCTACAGAATGCCGGGTTGGTTTCACCTCCCGAAACACATGATCCATATATGCCCTTAATTTATCTTCCATCCTGATCCTCCTCCCCCTCATCACATTGAATGAGGATATCAATTAAATATTTGGATTCATCCCACTCTTTCTTCATTCTTTCGTAGGCCAGCTTTCCTTCCGCCGTAATCGTGTAATAACGCCTGCGGGCTCCCGTGGTCTCATCTCCCCAGTAAGAGCTGATATAGCCTGATTGCTCCAACCGCCTGAACGCCGTATATAAGGTTGCTTCTTTCAGTTCATATTGGTTATTCGTCTTAATCTGAATCTCTTTATTAATCCTGTATCCATAACTATCCTCACGGGTCAGATGAGCCAGAATAATCGTATCGGTATGTCCGCGAATCAGATCCGATGCTATCGACATATGCATACCTCCTTTTCTCATTTACATTAAAGCACATGATACCTCGCCTGTCAATGTATATATTTATTTTATTTACCAAAAAAGCATGGTACGGGTTTCAATTCGTACCATGCTTTTTTGTAACACCTTCTAACGATTAAAGGGCTGTAGCTGAAACTCAAAGCGGAATGTTTCCTCATCCAGTCTGTATTTCTTCAGAAGTTCCGGTCCGCAGCTGTTGGTTCCAATACCATTCTGCCTATAATCTACGCATAAGACAGTATGTGCACTTGGCACAAGCTCATAATTATGTGCCTTATTTGTCAATTCTTCCTGTGTATAGACAGAGGAATTAAAAGAAAAGGTTTCTCTGCTTACAACTGTAAGCCCGGATTTACTGCCTTCTATCTTCACGTAATCGCAGTCATCATGACTCCCGTTTTCCTGAGGGCGTATATAGTCTTCATGCAACTCTACCACGTCATTCTGAAACAAGCCGTGACTGCTTGCTCTTCGTTTATCTATATAACTCTCCATAGGCCCCAGCCCATAATACGTCACCTCACCCATATCTTTAGGCAGGAAGAGCCTTACCCCGAACCTGGGCAGCTGTGGAAATTCCATATCTCTTTTTACCTGCATATCTGCATGAATAACACCGGAACTGGTGATTCTCCATGTAAGGCAAATGTCCAGTATTCTTTGAATTGTTACAGCGGACAGAGATGCGGTGCTTATAATGAGAACTTCATCCTTTTCCCTTTGTACCTCTGTAGAATATGCCCTTGCCACAGTCCGGTCATACTGCGCTCTCATCCACTCGGACTTTATATTCCGGTCATTGTCCGTAGGTGCCCTCCAGATATTGAGTTCCATAGGCCGCTCCAGAATCTGCCGCTGTCCATATACCATATCTTCAAAAAGACCTGTCAATTTATTATAGGTATATGAAAATGCAGCATTTCCCACATACAGATATCTGTCCTCTTCTTCCACTTGAAGTTCACCATAGTCCGGCTGTTCTTTTTCCATAAGCCGAAGTGCTTCCTGATTTCTGAAATCGCCCGTCTTCACTGCAAGCTCATCAAATCCCAGCGGAAACCCTTTTTTCAAAACGCCCTCATCTTCAGCCAGGGAATAATTGACTTTCAGCCAGCATTTTCCCTTTTCGGGAATCTGAAAATCCAGTTTAACAACCGCTTTGCCATGTGCGGGAATATCCGGTGTTTCCAGGGTTCCACTTCCAAACACCTGTCCGTCACAGTTCAGCTCATAAGTCAGATTCAGATATCCTTTCAGATTCCTGTAGTCCATGTAATTATGGAGCAAAAGCTCTTTCTTATCCTGATTCATAGAAATTACTCTGACCGGACGGTTCACATTCTTGAATTCGAGCAGGCCGGTATGTGGTCTTCGGTCAGGATACACCAGTCCATCCATACAGAAATTACCATCATGCGGATATTCCTCATGGTCACCCCCATAGGCATATATCTCTTTTCCTTCTATGGTTTTTCCTTTGTAGATTGCATGATCACACCACTCCCACACAAAGCCGCCGCAAAATCCATCATGCTTCTGGATGATGTGGAAGTAATCCTCCAGATCGCCGGGACCATTTCCCATGGCATGACTGTATTCGCACATAACATAGGGTTTGTCCGGATTATTGTTAAAGTAATCCTCTATTTCGGAAAGCGACGGGTACATCCTGCTGTGCAGATCCAGATTGGAGTAGTCGTAGACTCTGTCATTCCCCGTATATCTGGCAGACTCGAAATGTGTCAGACGCGTACTGTCAAACTCCTTTGTCCATGTAAGGGCCTCCTCAAAGGTGCAGCCATACGCACACTCATTTCCCATGGACCAGATTACCACACTGGGACGGTTCTTATCCCTGTGAATGCATCGTTTGGTACGGTCAACCGTAGATTCGATAAACGCCGCGCAATCGGCAATCGGTTTATTCCAATGGTTTTTTCTGGTTTCCCAGTCGGTATTTTTCAGATAAATATCTGCTGTTCCATGACTTTCATTGTCTGCCTCATCGATTACAAAAAACCCATATTCATCACAAAGCTGGTAGAACTGGGGAGCATTGGGATAATGGCTGGTACGGATTGCGTTGATGTTATGCTGCTTCATCAAAAGCAGATCCTTTTCCATCTGATCCAGAGAGATAGTAAATCCTGTCACAGGATCACTGTCATGGCGATTGACGCCCCGGAATTTTACATTTACCCCATTGATGTATACCACACCGTCACTGGAGGATACCTCCCTGATCCCTGTTCTGTCCGTAATGAACTCGGATCCGCATTCATATACAATTGTGTATAGATAAGGTTCTTCCGCATTCCACAGATATGGTTTTTTAAGTCTAAGCTGTGCCTGCGCCCGCCATTGCTCTTCTCCATCCGCTTCTTCAATCCGAATGGATTCTCCCTCGGCAACACAAACATTATCTTCATCATATATACGGATTGAAACGGGTTGCTCACGGTTCAGAAACTTAAAGCGAATGTCAATAATCGCCTGATTCTCCTGGATTTTAGATGTCAGAAAATAGTCAAAAACACCTTCTTCCGGTCTTTTCAGCAGGTAAACGTCCCGAAAAATCCCACTCATGCGGAATTTATCCTGATCCTCCATATAACTGCCGTCACACCACTTCAGAACCAGAACTGCCATAGTATTGAAACCATCCCGCAGGTACTTTGTAACATCAAATTCACTGGTGGAATGTGACACCTGGCTATATCCCACATATGTTCCATTGAGCCATACATAAAAGCAGGAATCCACACCCTCAAAGTTCAAAAATGCCTTCGGTGCATGATCATTCTTGTGATATTCAAATGTATGCACATAAGCGCCGCAGGGATTCTCCTGTGGCACGTAAGGCGGGTCCATGGGGAATGGATACCTTGTATTCGTATATTGATGTCTGTCATATCCATAGTTCTGCCATACTCCCGGGACCGGAATTTCATCAAAACTGCCTGTATCAAACCCTTCCTCGTAAAATAATTCCTTTACATCGTAGATGCTTGGGTAATACCTGAATTTCCAATTCCCGTTCAGAAGCTGGAAGCGGTCAGAATCCTCTCTGTTTCTCACCAGACCTTCCGTATGGGCAGATGCCGGTATGTAATATGCACGATTTGGCATCGTATGATCATGCAGCATATGAAGATCTTCATAATATTTTGGTACAATCATCTCAAATACCTCCTGAATAATTTCTTTTTCTACCTGTAAGTATATAATACGAAAAATTTTTATTCTATAAACCAGATTGGACAAATCATGCACAAAATGATACAATTATTAAAATATTCAATTAGAAAACAAGGAAGAGGACTATGTACGCAAATACAGGGTATTTAAATCAGGTGGATATAGACATGGAGGATTTGAACAAACCTTTGATTGTGGAAAGCTGCGGTGTATATCGGCTGATTCATATGCCCTCCATGGTCACCATCCGGCCTTGCGGAAGGCAAGACTATCAATTGCTTTATGTTGCTGCAGGACGGGCTTTTTTCACATTTAACGAAAAAGAACAGGAAGTCACAGCCGGAAATATGGTCTTATATCGTCCGGGAGTTCCGCAGCAATATAGTTATTACCTGAAAGATTCCCCGGAAATCTATTGGATTCACTTCACCGGTTCTGAAGCGGAAACGGTTTTGGCATCACATGGTTTTTCTGATGGTATCAGTTGTCTGCGCACAGGCACAGATGCAGAATACCAACAGCTTTTTTTAAAAATAATCTGGGAGCTGCAAATCCAACGTCCATGTTTTGAAGACCTGCTTCCCCTTCTTTTCAGGCACCTTCTTCTCATAGTCAAAAGACATCAGATAGAGGCCGTCTCGGGAACCTCCCGAATAAAAAAAGAAGTGAGGCATGCAGTCCAATACTTTAACGAGAATTTCCCGGCACAGATTAATATTGAAGATTACGCAAAATCCCAGAATATGAGTGTTTGCTGGTTTATCCGCAGTTTCAGACAATATACCGGTATGACACCCATGCAGTATATAACCTCCGTCCGTATCTCCAAAGCGAAAGACCTGCTGGAGAATACAGATTATAATATCGGTGAGATTGCCTCTGTTGTCGGATATGAAAATCCATTATATTTTAGCCGCATTTTCACAAAAACAGCAGGATGTTCCCCTTCGCTTTATCGGAAGGATATAACGGCACGGCCTTAGTAACCTCCAAATCATACAATCATAAAAAATTCGAAAAATGTATTGACATTTATTCTCTTTTCGTGTAAAATACATCATTGTCAGCAACAAAAATACAACATGATTTGCGGGTGTAGTTCAATGGTAGAACACCAGCCTTCCAAGCTGGATACGTGGGTTCGATTCCCATCACCCGCTCTTATGCGCGAGTGGCTCAGGGGTGGAGTACAACCTTGCCAAGGTTGGGGTCGCGGGTTCGAATCCCGTCTCGCGCTTTTTATTGTTTTTCAAATTGTATAAAATAATTCAACTACAGCTCTCACCTTTTAAAGGTGGGTTTTTTGTTTTTAGAACTCTGATTTCCATTCCAATTGCATCAAAAGAAATGCAAAAAACAATCCGCTAATCAATTGACTTTACTCCATCTTATGGATATATTATAGGTGAATACAGATAGTTACCTAAACAAGTATTGTTATATTATATCAGGAGGTATTGCTATGATACAAATGGATCAATGGAGTGGATTTAAAGGCCGTATTTGGAAAGAAGAGGTCAACACACGTGACTTTATACAACAGAACTATACACCCTATAACGGAGATGCTTCTTTCCTTGAAGAGCCTACCGACGCAACGGATAAACTCTGGAGTGCACTGCAAAAGCTTCAGAAAGAGGAACGTTCAAAAGGCGGTGTTCTGGACATGGATACAGAAACCGTTTCAACGCTTACGTCTCATGCACCCGGATATATCGATGACAGTCTGAAAGATCTGGAAAAAGTCGTAGGGCTTCAGACAGACAAGCCTCTGAAACGTGCGTTTATGCCCTTTGGAGGAATCAGCATGGCCGAAAATTCATGCAAAAATAATGGATATACTCCTGCACCCCAACTTCACAAGATTTTTACGGACTATAGAAAGACCCATAATCAAGGTGTCTTTGATGCTTATACACCGGAGATGCGTAAGGCTCGTCACAACAAGATTATCACGGGGCTTCCGGATACCTATGGGCGTGGCCGTATCGTGGGTGATTACCGTCGTGTAGCCCTGTATGGCATCGATTTTCTGATGCAAAAAAAACAAGAGGATTTTGCCAACTGCGGATGTGGTGTCATGACGGATGATATCATCCGCCAGAGAGAAGAAATCTCCATGCAGTACCAGGCACTGGCAGGTATGAAGGAGATGGCTGCAAGCTACGGCTTTGATATCTCCGGACCCGCATCAAATGCCAGAGAAGCCGTTCAGTGGCTGTACTTCGGTTATCTGGCTGCAATTAAAACACAAAATGGCGCAGCTATGAGTGTAGGCCGTATTTCAACCTTCCTTGACATTTATATTTACAGAGATATTGAACGGGGCATACTCACAGAAGCAGAAGCACAGGAGCTAATCGACCATCTGATTATGAAACTCCGCATGGTTAAATTTGCACGTGTTCCCTCCTATAATCAGCTGTTCTCCGGTGATCCGGTATGGGCAACCGTAGAAGTCGGCGGACTCGGACAGGACGGACGTTCCATGGTTACCAAGAACGACTACCGCATCCTGCATACCCTTGTTAATATGGGACCGGCTCCGGAGCCAAACCTGACGGTACTCTACTCCTCAAGGCTCCCTGAAAACTTCAAGAAATTTGCCGCCTATATATCAGTGAAAACCAGCTCCATCCAGTATGAGAATGACGATGTGATGCGTCCGGTCTGGGGAGATGACTACTCCATCTGCTGCTGTGTCTCAGCTACGCAGACCGGTAAAGAGATGCAGTTCTTCGGCGCCCGTGCAAACCTTGCAAAATGCCTTCTTTATGCAATCAATGGAGGGATTGATGAAAAGAGCAAAGATCAGATGGGTCCGGAATACACACCAATCACTTCTGAGTATCTGGATTATGATGAAGTCATCCGCAAGTATGACATCATGATGGACTGGCTGGCAGGACTTTATGTGAATACATTGAACGTTATTCATTTTATGCACGATAAATACTACTATGAAGCCGCTGAGATGGCTCTGGTCGATACAGATGTAAGACGTACCTTTGCCACCGGTATTGCAGGATTTTCACACGTGGTGGACTCCCTGGCTGCCATCAAATATGCAAAGGTAAAAGTAGTCCGTGATGAAGACGGATTGGCTGAAGATTTCGAAATTGAAGGTGAATTTCCACGCTATGGAAATGACGATGACCGGGCAGACGATATCGCAATATGGCTTCTGCATACCTTTCTTGATAAATTGAAAAAGCATCATACCTACCGTAATTCCGAGCCGACCACTTCTATTTTGACCATCACATCCAATGTGGTCTATGGAAAGGCTACCGGTTCTCTCCCGGACGGACGTAAAGCAGGCGAACCTTTGGCTCCCGGTGCTAATCCAAGTTATGGTGCAGAGAAGAATGGTCTTTTGGCATCTCTGAATTCAGTAGCCAAACTTCCATATGAATGGGCTTTGGATGGCATTTCCAATACGCAGACGATCAGCCCTGGTGCGCTTGGTCATAATGAGGAGGAAAGATCCAAAAATCTGACCCATATCATGGATGGCTATTTTGATCAGGGAGCGCATCACCTGAACGTAAACGTCTTTGGTATCGACAAATTGAAGGATGCCATGGAACACCCGGAAAAGGAAGAATATCAGAACTTTACAATCCGTGTATCCGGTTACGCGGTGAAATTCATTGATCTGACTCGTGAACAGCAGTTGGATGTCATCGCCCGGTCTGCCCATGAAAGAATATAGTCAGAGCAAGGGATCTGTTCATTCTATCGAGACCTTTGGTTCTGTGGATGGCCCCGGTATCCGGTTTGTGATTTTCCTGCAGGGATGTAAGATGCGCTGCCAGTACTGTCACAATCCTGATACCTGGAGTACCCATCCAAAGGACATGGTTTCTGCCGACGAGCTTTTAGAGCGTGCTCTTCGTTACCGTGCCTATTGGGGTGAGGATGGTGGTATTACCGTCAGCGGAGGCGAGCCCCTCCTCCAGATGGATTTTCTGATTGAACTTTTTCAAAAAGCAAAAAAAGAAGGAGTTCATACAGTCATTGATACCTCCGGCAGTGTATTTACCCGGCAGGAACCCTTTTTTCAGAAGTTTCAGTGCCTTATGAAATATACAGATCTGCTGCTTCTGGATATCAAGCATATGGATGATGCGAAGCACAAAGCTCTCACCGGATGCAGTAACCGAAACATTCTCGATATGGCCAGATATCTGTCCGAAATAAAAAAGCCCGTCTGGATCCGTCACGTTCTGGTACCGGAACGGAGCGATTTTGACGAAGATCTGATCCGACTGGACAAGTTTGTAAAATCATTAGGAAATGTACAGCGTTTTGAGGTACTGCCCTACCACACTATGGGGATTTATAAATGGGAAGATTTGAAAATTCCATACCAGTTAAAGGGAATTCAGCCACCCACTGATGACCGGATAGCGAATGCCAACAAGTTACTGCACACTTCCGATTATACGGGATACCTGAAGAAATAAAAGTATTTTTGAAGCATCTTTTTAAATTTCTTTAATGTTTCTTAATGAATTTTATGATTCTTTTAGCTTATGGACATACTTTAAACACATCTTTTTTCTATAATAGGTATTGGATAGTTGATTAACCACTCACTATCTCCCCCCTCATTTTAGACAACGGTCTGCTTAGCAGGCCGTTGTTTTTTACAAATATTCAGATCTTTTTCTACTATCTCTACAATACCGCATTTTATATTCTGCATTGATAAATATAGTTAAAGGTGCCGTATCCATAAGACTGCGGCACCTTTAACTATATATCTTCACTTTTTCAAATTATTTTAAATCACGTAGTTATCTCCTGCCTGCATCTGCCAGTCCATCAGGTCTTCCAGTGTATAGCTGTCTACCACACTTTTTATCGCCTGATTCAGCTTCTGCCAGAACATCATAGTTGCAGCATTCTCGGTGTTGTCAGCGGGATCTGCATCCTCCTCCAGAGATTCTACAGGTGCCAGACTGCCTTCTGTCAGCCTTAATATGGAGCCCAGCGAATATTCCTTTGGTGTTTTTACCAGGCGGTATCCTCCCTGGGGACCTCTGATGCTTTTCAGATAACCTGCACGGACTAACAATGCCACAATCTGTTCCAGATATTTGATGGAGATATCTTCCCTCGCTGCTATATCTTTCACTCTGACCGGCTCTCCCTGATCATGCAGAGCCAGGTCCAGCATCATTCGAAGTGCATATCTGCCCTTTGTGGAAATTCTCATATCAACTTTCCCCTTTGCAAGTACTACTATTCAACTGCCTTAAATGCTTCCTCCAGATCTTGTATGATATCATCAATATTTTCTGTTCCAATAGAAAGACGTATCGTATTTGGCTTAATCCCCTGTTCCAGAAGTTCCTGCTCATTCAGCTGTGAATGCGTGGTGGAGGCCGGGTGAATTACAAGGGATTTCACATCCGCTACATTTGCCAGCAGCGAAAACAGTTCCAGATTATCGATAAAATCTTTTGCCTTCTGCCCATCTCCTTTGATCTCAAAGGTAAAGATTGAACCGCCGCCGCCCGGGAAGTACTTCTTATACAATTCCTGCTGACTGGCATCTGTACTTACAGAAGGATGGTGAACCGCCTCTACCTGCGGATGTTTGCTTAGGTAATCCACTACTTTCAGGCTATTCTCCACATGACGCTCCACTCTGAGTGATAATGTTTCCAGACCCTGAAGGAAAAGGAAGGCATGGAAGGGTGATAAGGTTGCACCTGTATCTCTCAGCAGGATTGCACGTATTTTTGTAACAAATGCAGCAGGACCTGCCGCTTTCACAAAGCTGACACCATGGTAACTTGGATTTGGCTCAACGAGCGATGGGAATTTTCCTGATGCCTCCCAATCAAATTTTCCTCCATCCACGATAACACCGCCGAGTGACGTCCCGTGTCCGCCGATAAACTTAGTTGCTGAATGAACCACGATATCTGCGCCATGCTCAATCGGACGCACCAGATAAGGAGTCGCAAACGTATTGTCAATTACCAGAGGTATCTTATGTGCATGCGCAATTTTTGCAACAGCTTCAATGTCCACTACTTCGGAATTAGGATTCCCCAGAGTCTCAATAAATACCAACTTTGTATTCTCCTGAATTGCCTCCTCCACTGCTTTTTCATCAAAGATATCAACAAACGTAGTTTTGATACCATATTCCGGAAGCGTGTGCTCCAGCAGATTATACGTTCCGCCATAAATATTATTTGCAGATACGATATGGTCTCCCGCATGAGCCAGATTCTGGAATGTGTAAGTAACAGCAGCAGCACCCGAAGCCACAGCCAGTGCAGCTGCGCCTCCTTCTAAGGCTGCAATTCTTTGTTCAAATACATCTTCTGTAGGATTTGTAAGTCTTCCATAGATGTTACCTGAATCTGTCAGTCCAAAGCGGGCAGCAGCATGGTCACAGTTATCAAAAACATAGGATGAGGATGCATAGATTGGAACTGCTCTTGCCCCTGTAGCAGGGTCTGCCTTTTCCTGTCCCACATGAAGCTGTAAAGTTTCGAACTTCAGTTTTCTGTCTTTTCTCTCAATTTTTTTTCCCATAGCACGGTTCTCCTTATTCGTATATTTAGAGTCAAGATGCCTCCCTATGATACAGCGAATTGTTTCGCACAAAAGTGCTCCCACAATTCTATCCGTTTAATTTTCAAAAAGGGGTGTCGAGTAATAGCGGTCTCCGCTGTCCGGAAGCACTACTACGATATTCTTTCCCTTATTCTCAGGTCTTTTGGCTAATTCGATGCCTGCTTTCAGTGCCGCACCGGATGATATTCCCACCAGGATTCCTTCGGCATGCGCAAATTCCTTAGAAGTCTCAAAAGCATCATCATTCTCAACCGCAATAACTTCATCATAAACTTTTGTGTTTAATACTTTTGGAACAAACCCTGCACCGATTCCCTGAATCTTATGCGGGCCGCTGACTCCTTTTGTCAATACAGGAGAAGCTGCCGGTTCCACACCTACCACTTTAACCTCAGCTTTCTGACTCTTCAGATATTCACCGATTCCTGTAATCGTACCGCCCGTTCCGATGCTTGCCACCAGAATATCCACAGCTCCATCCGTATCTTTCCAGATCTCCGGTCCTGTGGTTTCCCTATGTGTCTTTGGATTGGCCGGATTATCAAACTGACCCGGTATAAAACTGTCAGGTACTTCCTTTGCCAGCTCATCTGCTTTTGCAATTGCACCTTTCATTCCTTTGGCACCATCCGTCAATACGATTTCTGCCCCATAAGCCTTCAGAATATTCCTTCTTTCAACACTCATCGTCTCAGGCATAGTCAGAATCAGTCTGTAACCCTTGGCCGCCGCAATGGATGCAAGACCGATTCCTGTATTACCGGAAGTAGGCTCGATAATTGTAAATCCCGGCTTTAGTGCTCCGCTCTTTTCTGCATCCTCGATCATGCTCTTTGCAATCCGGTCTTTAACACTTCCCGCCGGGTTCAGATATTCCAGTTTTACCAGAATATTTGCTTGTAACCCAAGTTTCTTTCCGAAGTTCTCTGCCTCCATCAATGGAGTTTTTCCAATCAGTTCTACCGCATTCTTATAAATATTCTTTGCCATAATTACACCTCTTATTCATAAATTCCCATCGGTTATATAGGAATTATATGCTGACAGAGGAAAAATGTCAATCCTTTTTTATAAATCACTACATTTTTTTAGCTGCTCAACCTGTACCTTAATGTTCTCAATATCCTCATCGGTGAGCTTCTCAGGTTTTTTAAACCGCACTGCTTTTTGTACGGCTGCTATCTGGTTCTTAATCTCTCTCTTCTTTTCTTTATCAATTGTTTTTTTGTTGTCGGATAAAAACTGCTGGGCACGCAACATCTCCTTATTTGCCTCACCCAGGATGTCCAACTGTTCCATCTTGTGTGTATCCTCTGTTTCGTAAGCAGCAGCATCCTGAATGGCCTTTTCAATCTCATGCTCAGACATATTGGAGCTGGCCGTAATTGTAATGCTTTGCTGCTTTCCGGTCCCCAGATCCTTTGCCGATACGTTCACAATACCATTGGCATCGATATCAAATGTCACCTCAATCTGAGGAACACCCGCCGGCGCACGTTTAATTCCATTCAGGCGAAAATTCCCAAGCAACGTGTTATCTTTTGCAAACTGACGCTCTCCCTGCAGTACTTTTATTTCCACAGAAGTCTGGAAATTCGCAGCCGTTGAGAAAACCTGGCTGTGACGGTTCGGAATCGTAGTATTACGGTCAATAATCTTGGTTGCCACACCACCCACGGTTTCTATAGACAGGGATAGCGGGGTCACATCCATCAGTATCAGCTCAGAAGCTTTTCCTTCCGTAAGTTCACCACTTAGCTTCGCGCCTTGAATGGCAGCGCCCAGTGCCACACATTCGTCCGGATTCAGATTTTTAGAGGGTTCCTTTCCGGTCAGCCGCTTCACCATCTCCTGAACGGCAGGAATCCGGGTCGAACCTCCCACAAGCAATACCATACCTAACTGAGATGCCGAAATGCTCGCATCCGTCAGTACCTTTTCCACCGGCTCCTTTGTACGCTCCACCAGATCCCGGGTAATCGAATCGAATGCAGCACGCGTAATCTCCATCTCCAGATGCTTCGGCTCACCTTTCACCGTAGTGATAAACGGCAGATTAATGGTTGCCGCACTTTGCGCTGTCAGATTTTTCTTTGCTTCCTCTGCCGCCTCAAGGACACGCTGCATGGCTGTCTTATCCTTTAGCAGATTAACTTTTTCCTGTTTTTTATACTGCTCCACAATATAGTCGGCTATGCGGACATCAAAATCATCACCCCCAAGGTGATTATCACCTGCGGTTGCCAGAACCTCTATGAGATTATCCCCGATTTCAATCAGGGAGACATCAAAAGTACCGCCTCCCAGATCATATACCATGATTTTCTGCGCCTGTCCATGATCCAGGCCATATGCCAACGCAGCCGAAGTAGGCTCATTGATAATACGGAGTACCTGCAGCCCTGCAATTCTGCCGGCATCCTTTGTCGCCTGACGCTGGGCGTCATTAAAATAAGCCGGTACGGTAATCACTGCCTCACTGACAGACTCTCCCAGATAGTTTTCGGCATCTTTTTTCAGTTTCATCAGGATGAAAGCCGAGATTTCCTGCGGTGTATAATTCCTGCCATCCACTTTCATGCGGTATCCCGTGCCCATCTCTCTTTTAATCGATGCGATTGTGCGGTCTACATTCGCAGCTGCCTGCCGCTTTGCAACGGCTCCCACCAGACGTTCTCCATTTTTTGTAAATGCGACTACAGAAGGAGTCGTCCTCTCCCCCTCTGCATTTGCAATAATAACTGCTTCGCCACCTTCCATAACTGCTGCACAGCTGTTTGTAGTTCCCAAGTCAATTCCTATTACCTTACTCATGTTTGTCCTCCGTTTTAAAAACACAAAGGAACTGCCGCCGACAGTTCCTTATATCCCATCTGTTATGCTTTGTCATGAACTGCTCTGGATTTTATGAGTCCTTCAATCTCTTTTTCTTCAGGCATCACACGTAAAGCACCTTTCTTTGTCGTAATAAGAGAAGCCGCACCATTGGCAAAGGTCAGCATATCGCTTAGCTGCTCTTCTGTCAGATGATCCAGTCCATGTTCCGCTACATAATGCAGGATGCAGCCTCCGAAAGTATCTCCTGCACCTGTCGTCTCGATGGTTTTTTCCTGAAGAAAAGGAGCTGCCTCCACCATCTTATCACCATAGTATGCACGGCTTCCTTCCCTTCCCATCGAAACAAGGATCAATTTAATATCAAATCTGCTGCGAATCCAGTTTACACCCGCTGTAAAATCCTCTTCTCCGGTCAGCCACTGAATCTCATTGTCAGAAATCTTTAAAACCTGGCAGTGTGCCAGTCCGTAAAGTACCTGCTCCCTGGCCTCTTCCAGTGTATTCCAAAGCGGAGGACGCAGATTCGGATCCAGAGAAATAATCGCACCGGATTCTTCTGCAATTTGAATCGCTTTTTTCGTAGCTGCACGAACACCCTCGTCAGTCATGGATAAGGTACCATAATGAAAAATCCTGCTGTCACGGATTAATGTCTCCGGAACTTCCTCTTCCGTAAGCATCATATCAGCACCCGGATTTCGATAGAAAGAAAAGTCCCGGTCCCCGTCAGGATAAGTATGCACTAAAGCCAAAGTCGTATGAATTTTATCATCCATCAACAGATGATCGGAGTTAATTCCCAGTTCATCAAGTGTTGCTTTCAGCTGCTTTCCAAAAAAATCATTGCCGACCTTCCCTATAAATGCGGTCTTGTGACCCAGTTTTGTCAGCATTGCAAGCACATTGCACGGTGCACCGCCCGGATTCGCCTCAAACATCGGATTTCCCTGTCCGCTGATTCCATTCTCCGTAAAGTCAATCAATAATTCTCCCAAAGCCGTAACATCATAGCTTTTCATAAGTACCTCCATCTTTACAATTTAACTGTAACAAGTTTAACACTGATTGCAAAGATTTTCAATCTTTTAAACGATTTAAACTACGTTTTTAAACTGCGCTTTATAAAGCTGATAATAGGCACCCTTTTTTTCCATCAGCTCCTCATGACTGCCTGCTTCGCAGATCCTGCCCTCATCTATCACAAAGATGCGGTCCGCATTCTTAATTGTGGAAAGCCGATGGGCGATTACAAAGGAAGTACGTCCTTTCAGCAGCGATTCGATTCCCTGCTGTACCAGAATTTCCGTGTGAGTATCAATACTGGAGGTCGCTTCGTCCAGAATCAGTATGCGGGGATTGGAAATCATGGTTCTGGCAAAGGCCAGAAGCTGCCTCTGTCCGATAGAAAGCCGCACGCCCCGCTCACTGATTTCCGTATCATATCCCTTTTCCATCTGCATGATGAAGGAATGCGCATTCACGGCTTTTGCCGCTGCTATAATTTCTTCATCTGCAGCATCCAGACGCCCATAGCGGATATTCTCTTTGATTGTTCCTGAGAACAGATAATTATCCTGGGTCATCACACCCATCTGCATCCTCAGACTATGTATAGACACGTCTTCAACACTGAAATCATCCACCAGGACCTTGCCCTTTGTGATATTATAAAAGCGGCTGATCAGGTTGACAATTGTTGTCTTTCCTGCCCCGGTAGGACCAACCAGGGCAATGGTCTCCCCGGGAGAGATGTCAAAGCTTACATCATTTAGCACCATAGTATCCGGTTCATCCGAATAGGCAAATGATACATGTTCAAAACGAACCCTTCCCGAGATGGACGGCAATTCCTTCACACCCTCCTCCCTGTCAGTTACTTCTGCTTTGGTATCCAGTATATCAAAAATCCTTTCCGCAGCCGAAAGATTTGTTACCAGCTTGTTATAGAAATTGGACAGATTCCTGATCGGACCCCAGAACATGGACAAATATGTAGAAAAAGCTACGAAGGTTCCTATCCCTACGTTTTCCATCCCCAGAAGATGGATGCCGATAAAGTATAGCAGGAAGGTCCCTCCGCCCCATGTCAGCTCAATCAACGGTCCAAACCCATCTGCCAGACGTACAGCATCTCCAAAGGCCTTTTTGTGCTGGTCAAGCAGTACCTGAAATTCTTCCCCAGCTTCTTCCTCAGCTGTAAAGCTCTGGACAACCCGTATTCCCGAAAAGTTTTCATGTATGAAGGCTGTAATATTGGAATTTTTCTTTCGGAAAATCTGCCATCTTCTATGGGAAAGATTCTGTACCAGATACATTCCTCCAATTAAAAATGGCAAAAGAATCAAGGCCGACATTGCCAGTTTCCAGTTCTTTATAAGCATAATTACAACCACGGCAGCCACAGTCAGAAGATCCGGAATCAGCTTAGTCACACTGTCGGATAATACCTCCTTCAAACCATTTACATCACCGATGATTCTGGCCAGAATCTTTCCTGTCGGTCTGCTGTCAAAAAAGCTGAAGCTTAAGTCTTGAATATGTTCATAAAGTTCGTTTCGAATGTCCAGCAGTACATGATTGGATATCCGCGCCATCAAAAACATACGAACTTTCACCCCAATTACGTAACATACATTTAGGATAAGCGCCAGAACAGCAATCGCAATTAAACCCTTTACATCCTTATTTACAATCTCCACATTAATGGTCCGTTCGATTAAAAGAGGGTTCACAATGGAGATTGCGATACTGAATACCATGACCGTCAGTACAATTACAATTTGTTTTTTATATACAAACAGATACCGCAGCAGACGAAGAATCGTATTCTTTTTCAAGACTTCTTTTTGATATTCATCTTCCATAGATGAATTTACTGACATATGAACCCCTCCTTTCCCATAATTTCCATTGCTTTATGATAATCTCCATATTGGGCTTCATAAGTAGAATAATAAAAACCTTTATGCTTCATCAGCTCTTCATGGGTACCCCGTTCTACAATTCTCCCTTGATCCAGCACAAGAATCTCATCCGCACTTTTCACCGCTGAGATACGATGGGCAATGATTATCTTGCTCCGTCCCTCCTGTGAAGTCAGTTCCTGCTGAATCTGATATTCTGTCTCCATATCAAGTGCAGAGGTGGAATCGTCGAGAATTAAAATCGGTGACGGTTTCGCCAAGGCTCTGGCAATACTAAGGCGCTGCTTTTGCCCGCCGGACAGACCCACGCCGCGCTCTCCCACTACTGTCAGATATTGTTCACTCATGCGCTCGATAAATTCACTGGCATTCGCCACTCTTGCAGCCTCTCTTATGGTTTCAGAATCCATCTCCTCCCGGCTTCCAAGTCTTACATTCTCTTCAATTGTATCCGAGAACAGGAATACATCCTGCATTACCACGGAGCTGCACTTTCGAACCGCTTCCAACGGAAGTTGTCTGATATCCACACCGTCCAGAAGAACTTCTCCCCGGTCCACATCGTAAAAACGCTCAATCAGATTTACGATTGTTGTCTTTCCGGAACCGGTCATGCCCATGACTCCCAGGGTTTTTCCCTTCTCCACCGTGAAACTGATATCTTCCAGGATCTTATTACCATGTAAGGAAAAAGATACATCCTTAAACTCCAGATTCCCCTGCAGACTTTCCACAGATACCGGATGCAGCGGCTCAGCAATCTCCGGAACTTCTTCCAGAATCTTATTGATTTTCCGGTTGGATGCCATAGCCGAAGCCAGACTGTTACTGAGCCAGCCCAGGTTTTCAAAGGGCCAGAGAATATTGTTGGCGTATTCCATAAATGCTCCCAGTCCTCCGATGGATAGTGAACCGGTGATTACCAGAAAGCCTCCCAGCAGTAAAACCAGAACCAACATCATTCTTGTCAGAAAGGTAATATTGGGATCATATTTGATTAAAATTCTTGCCTGTTCCATATTAAGGTCATAATACCGCTTATTATGCTGCATGAATTTCCGGATTTCAAAGTTTTCTCTGGCAAATGCTTTTACCGTACGGACACCGGACAGATTCTCCTGCGCAACTGTATTCAGCTCGGCATTTTGCTCACTGATTGCATCATATACATCTCCCAGCTGCTTCTCCAGCTTTATGGCAATATACCCGATAAAGGGCAGAATTGCCAGAGGTACCAAGGTCAGATAGGGGCTTAAACGTACCATACAGATGATAATGCTGATTACATGGATTACACCTTCGATCACAAGCATACCCACAAACCCCAGTGCATCCCAGACACGCTCCACATCATCCTTTAAGCGTGCGAGGATCTCACCGGTATTCGTTTTATCAAAATATCTTATGGAAAGCTTCTGCAGGTGTATAAACAGATTCTTTCTCATCTTAGCGGCAATCTCCACACTTGATATGTCAAACAGATACTCTTTTGTGTATTGAAATACTGCTTTTCCTGCTGCGATTCCCAAAAAGGCCAGCAAATAGCGTGTTAACAGCTCATGTCTGCCGCCTACAATTACATCATCAATAATATGCTTTGTCACAAACGGTGCACATAGATCCAGTGCAATACCAGCAAACATGGACAGCAGAGCAATCAGATACATATACCAGCTCTGCCTTATGTACTTACCGATTGGATTTTTATTCACAGTTACATCTCCTCCCTTTTAACAAGTTGTTTTAAAACTCCACTTCTCATTTACCCGTGTGTGCTTTTGACAGGAAAATCCCCGGCAACTAAAAAAGCTGTCGCAAAACTCCGCAATACGGCCTTGATACTCATACGCACTTGCCAATTGACTTATCGTCAATTACTGCCACGTATGAGCAAAGGACCGCCGCAGCATTTTGCAACAGCTGTTCTTTACATAGATTTACATGCAAAATGTAATCTATCTAGACACGATAAACGAGGCAGGTTATGTGGATGTTTCCTTTTACAGGTTTTAATTTCAAATAAACAGGTCTGTTCATAAATCCTACCTCCTTCTTTTATTCGCTTTCCATGACCACTGAAAAGCACTGTATTAGCAGATTACTCCAAATTCGGCCATTTGTCAAGAATTACTTATTTTTAGAACATCGTTTCAGTAGAATAGAGCCAGAAAAAAGAAAGGAGCGCAGAAAATGTTGGGTTAAGGCATTTCTTAAAGCCACTTCTATTCCTGTCCTTTCAGTTTTGTAACCGCAAGGCCCACACCCAGGCAGGCAGCCGCAAATAACAGCTGAATTCCAAAGCCTTTCCAGATCGTAATTTTCATCGTATCTGTCAGCCGTCCGGAAACAGACAGTAAATCGTTAATCTTCTCATACCAATACACAGGCAGAAAGGCTGCCACCTTCTTTACCTCAACGCTTAACATACTTAATGGTATGAATGCACCGCATAGAAATGACATTCCCAGAGAAACCACATTGACGACTCCATTAATCGCTGCTTTATCTGTCACTGTATTTCCCACTAAAAATGAAATGGAAAGTGCTACCACCAGCAAGGCCAGACTGTTCATCAGATAGTAGAAAAGCAAGGCATCTCCTGTAAATTCTTTTCCATATAAGATTGCAGTAAACAGCATACACATGCACCAGAAGCCCAAACCAACGACGCCGAATGCCAGAAAGGCTTCCAACGCCTGTCTCCTTCCCGGTATAGCCGATGCACGCATTCTATTTTTCACATCCTTTTTGTGAAACGCCGCGAGAATAAAGCTTAATACATAGCTTAAGGCGGCAATCATAATATAGGGCAGGAATCGAAACAGATAGGAATGCATGGATGCTGCTCCCCCATCTCCGTCCGGATCTGCAAGCTTAACTATGCTCTTTTCCCGCTCCTGAATTGCCTTTTCTATCTCTTCATCCGAAAATCCCGCAGCTTTATATGTTCTTAAACGATTCATAAAGCTGTTAATCTGTTGTTCTACATAAGCACCGGAATAGGTTCCTGGTCTCGCCGTTTCCTTTACGGCTTCTTCGCCGGATATGATTTTCTGTTCAAAATCTTTTGGAATCCACACAATATATTTGATATTTCCATAATACATCTCTTCCTGAAGCAGTTCTTCATCATGCGGATATTCTTTCACATGCTGCACATCTTCTAGATATTCCTTTAAAAGCCGTGCCAGATTACCTTTGTCTTCATCCACAATCGCAACAGAATTCTTTACAGCTGCAAAATTATCCGGTTCTTCACTTGCATATGCTTTTTGCATAACAACAGCCATGGCAAAAAATATGATAAAATACAGCAGCATAGTTCCGAAATTTTGGCCGGTTATCTTTATATAGCCTTTAAATACTCTCATAGCACTCCTTCCTGACGATCAAATATGCTCCTGCAAGCATTAATACGCCAAGGACTGCCAGCGTACCAAGATCTCTGTAAAACCGCTCCGGATTGTCATATACATTGATGCAATAGAATGCGTCTGTAATCAATGCCGCCGGATTCAACCGATTCACAAGGGGCGCATGTTTTTCCACAATATCCTTCATACCTCCAATCATCAGACCGGATAAAAAACTGCACGTCATGGAAACTCCCAGCATAATACCGATTTTGAGATTTTCCGTCATTCTTCCTGCACTTCCGACCAGGATTCCCAAAGACACACCAATCATACTGCCTATACCGGATACAAGGAGCATTTTACCCATCTCCCCGGCAAATCCGATTCCCAAAATAAATCTTAAGTAAAGAACCAGGATACTCACATTCGCAAAATGAATGATAAGTACTCCCGCCATATCTGAAACAATGATTTTTAATTTATGTGTAGGCGTAATGCACCGCCTTGCTGCCAGTGGGGTTAAGTTGGCCTGCAGACCGAGAGCCGCATCAAATCCAAGAAAACAGCCGTACATACATGCCATCGCAATAAGCGCATAAAAATACTGAACATTTCCATCAATGCTCCTTCCTTTTAGGGATACGCTTTGCACCAGATTCTGATAATTGCTCATACTGGAAATCGCAGCATTCATGCCTTCCGGATGTATCTGCCCTATCTGTGTCATCATTTTGGCAGAATCTACATAGCTGTTTAGAAGTGATTCCAGTATGCTCTCTTCTATCCCTTTTGCGGCAACAGTCAGACTTATCTGATCCTCTGTATAAAAGATCCCCTTTACTTCTCTTTCTTCCAGCGCTTTCGCAGCCGCATCCTCTTTCATATATTTAACCACTATGATATGAGAATCACTTTCTTCTATTTCCTGAAGAAAGTGTTGAAAGTTGTCGGCCTCCTGGCTCGTTTCTCCTTCAACCACTGCCACCGGAATCGTAGAGAAATCGTCTTCGTCCATCTTTCCGATTGTAAAATAAAACAGAGTTCCCAGTATAATCGGAAATAAAAGAGCCCAGAACATGCTGGGTCTGTTTCTTAAGCTGGATTTAAATCTATATTTTAATAAATGCAGCATATGCCCCCCTAATCTCTTAACTGTTTTCCTGTAATCTCCAGAAAAACATCATTCAGTGTCGGTAACTGGGAAGAAACCTGCCCGAAGGAGATTTCATGTTCCTGCATATAATTCAGAATCCGTACCAGGTTGTGTCTTGCCTCACTGCAGCGGACAGTCAAAACATCTTCTTTATATTCAACCTGAAATACATGTCGGATTTCTCTTATGTCTGACACTTGAGATTGATCCAGTTGAATGTTCTCTATGGTAATGGCTTCTCCGGTCTTAATCATCTTCTTCAGTTCCTCTTTCGTTCCTATGGCAATACTTCTTCCGTGATCCATAATCGCAATTCTGCTGCAGATTTGTTCTGCCTCCTCCATGTAATGTGTGGTATAAATAATCGTAGAACCCTGTTTATTCAATTCCTGAATACCCTCAAGAATTTTATTGCGGCTTTGGGGATCTACCGCAACTGTTGGTTCATCCATGATAATCAGCCTGGGTTTATGTGCGATTCCACAAGCAATGTTTAATCTTCGGAGGAGACCTCCCGATAGTTTTTTCGGACGCATCTTCTCATATTTTTCCAAACCCACAAATGCAATCGCTTCCTGCACATATTGCTTTCTCTTATTATGCTCCTTCACGTATAAGCCGCAGAAATAATCTATGTTTTCATATACAGTCAGTTCGTCAAATACTGCCACATTCTGAAGAATTACTCCGATCTGCCGCTTTACCTCATAGTTATCCGGCGTCATCTTCCTGCCAAATATCTCGACGTTTCCTTTATCATATTTCAGCAAAGAAAGCAGACAGCCGATGGCCGTGGATTTCCCGGAACCATTCGGCCCCAAAAGCCCGAAAATCTCCCCTTCCTCGATTTCCAGATTCAGATGATCCAGTGCCAGTAAATCTCCATATCTTTTTACCAGATTTTCTATTTTTATCATATCGTCTCCCTTGAATAACTATATGATACCCACGAATTGTTCCGCACGAAAGAGCTCCCACAATCCTGAAATCATTCGGTATCATCATGTTTCGATTTTTCTTAATTATAACGGGATCTGCATCAGAAGTTAAGTGAGCAGTGTCAGAATATATTGTGACAAATGTCATCTGTATATCACTTTACTAATTCCCGGACAGCCCTTATAATAAATCTTATATGTAAGATGGGCAGGAGGGTTCTTTATGCATCGCGCCACAGATTATGCTGTTTTAATCATCTATTGTTTTCTCTTTCTATTGTTTATTCCGGTGGATACTGCTTTTATTGTGGCTTTTTTGCTCACCGTTATTTTTACTTCTTCCATATATTGTATCGGCGAAAAGCGATATAGTTTCGCTGCCACCGCTCTTTATACTTTTCTGGCACTGTTTTTTCCTTCCCTTTACATCTTTATTCCTGTTTTTCTATACCACATGCTGCAGTATGAATTTTATGTTCCAATGGTAGTTAGTCTCATCGGGTTTTGCTGGCATTTTTACGGAAAGTCAAACGAGGGTTTTTTTCTTATTTTATTCGGACTGCTTCTTTCTTTTGTTCTTCAGAGGAAAACCACCGAATACCAGGCATTAAAGGCGAAATTCAGGCAGACCCGCGACGATTCCACAGAGCTTAATCTATTGCTTGATCATAGAAATAAAACGCTTCTGGAGAAGCAGGATTACGAGGTTTATACTGCCACCTTGCGGGAGCGTAACCGCATAGCAAGGGAAATTCATGATAATGTGGGGCATATGCTGACCAGATCCATACTCACTCTTGGTGCACTAAGGGCCATAAATAGACAGGAAGAACTTTCTCCTCTTCTGGAGACCTTTGAGCAGTCATTGAATACCGCTATGGATAGTATCCGAAGCAGTGTACATGATTTGCATGATGAATCCATAAACTTAAATGAGGTAATAAAAAGTCTGATCAGTGAGTTTACATTTGCGCCGGTAGAACTTGAATATGATATGGGACTTGAGGTTCCAAAAGAAATCAAATATAGTTTTATTAGCATTACAAAAGAGGCTTTGACGAATGTTGTCCGGCACAGTAATGCTACTCAGGTATACATCATTATGAGAGAACACCCGGGCCTCTATCAGATTTCCATCCATGACAACGGAACGAAAGAAGCTACGGACGCATCACCTGGTATCGGTATTTTAAATATGAAGGACAGAGTTTCAGCAATGCATGGACATCTGCAGATTATCCGGGAAAATGGCTTTAAACTATTTATAACAATTCCAAAAACTTATTCAGGCAGGAGACGGCAAACCCATGAATATTATCCTGATAGACGATGATTGTCTTGTGTCACAGGCTTTAAAAATCATATTGGAAGCAAATGAAGAGTGTCACATACTTGCAACGGGAATCGATGGACAGGAGGCAGTTACGCTTTTTAGAATACATCGTCCGGATATCCTGCTTATGGACATCCGCATGAAAAAGATGGATGGGCTGGAAGCCGCTGCCGGAATTCTTTCTGAATTTCCAGAAGCCAGAATATTGCTGCTCACTACTTTTTCTGACGATGAATACATAGTAAAAGCACTAAAGCTCGGTGCTAAGGGCTATCTGCTGAAGCAAGACTATCAAAGCCTGCTTCCTGCCCTCAAAGCAGTCTATAACGGTCAGACTGTCTTTGGAAGTGAGATTATGGAAAAGATACCAAATCTTCTTCAGAATCATTCAAATTTTGATTATTCCAGATATGACATTCACGGAAGAGAATTGGATATTATTACTTTAATTGCAGAGGGGTATAGTAATAAAGAAATTGCGGAAACACTCTATCTAAGTGAAGGGACCGTGCGGAATTACTTAAGCTCTATACTGGATAAGCTTAATTTAAGAGACCGTACGCAATTAGCGGTATTTTATTATCAACATAGATAAACTGAATCAATTCTCATCTCCGTACTTCTTATAACCCGGGTGTCTTCCTGTCATCCCATACCCTTCGCGCATGGAAATCAACCGCTCGATATTTTCTCTTGAAAGCTCTTTAGCTCCTCCCAGAAGATGGGCATTCAGGCTGATCTGTGCAAACAGTTCCAGTGTTTCCATCCGGTAGTAGGCCGTTATAACATCGGCGCCTACAGTCAGCGCCCCATGGTTCTGAAGCAAAACTGCATCATGTTCCCCAAGATATGGCGCGATAGCCTCCGGAACTTCATAGGTGGATGGTGTCGCATAAGGTGTTACAGGAACGGAACCCAGAGTAAGTACCGTCTCAATCATCGAGTATTCATCCAATGGTTTATTGGCTACCGCATAGCCTGTCGCCACCGGCGGATGTGCATGCAAAACAGAACCTACATCTTTCCGTTCCTGGTAACATCTCATATGCAGCTTAATTTCAGAAGATGGTCTTAAGCCCGGCTCCGCCTCGATGATACTGCCATCCTTATCAATATGCACCAGCTTTTCCGGCGTGATAAAACTCTTGCTCATGCCTGTAGGTGTTGTGAGGAATGTACCATCCGGCAGTTTGGCCGAAACATTCCCATCGTTAGCAGCAACCCATCCCTTCTGCCACATCTTATGGCAGACATCACAAATCTGTACCCTTAATTCCATATAACTTAATTCCATATGCTTTTCCTTTCTTTTGCCTTTTATTATCTTTTATTCTCTTTTTGATGTAAAAAGCGACATCCTTCGACCTTTTTACCAATAAAAACAGCAGAATTTTCAAACTGCACAAAATACTTTTTTATATTCCTAAAACTTTGTTGACACTTTTCCCTCCAAATAAGGTATAACATAATTACCCCCAATACATTATATAGTTTTTGCTACACCCCATAAGAAGAAATACCTTCTCCAAAAAGGCCAGCTGTTTCAGCTGGTCTTTTTATTTGCATATCCCTTTTATCAAAAACCAAATCACAGGAACCAATAGGGATGGCAGCAAATTTAAGGTCTTACAGTTCTTGATTCCCAATATGGACAGACCCGAAGCGAAAATCAGAATTCCTCCCACAATGGATACCTCGCACATCAGCTCAGGGGATATGAAAGCAGAAAGGGCACCCGCACACAGGTAGATCCCTCCCTGCCACAGAAAAAGCACAACAGCAGCCAGAGCCATTCCAATTCCATAGGTAGATGCAAGCACCATAGATGTTACAAAATCCAGTGTGGCATTGGTAAACAAATAGGTGTTGTCATGATTCAGCGCACTTTGTATCGGTCCCAATATAGACAGACTTCCGATGCAGTATAACAGAATACCTGTGGATAATCCCTGTCCGAGATTGGATTTTGAAAATCTTCCCACCAGATTCTGAAAACGTCCTTCCAGATTTAAGATTGTTCCCAGAAGTCCCCCCGCTGCCAGACTTACTATAAAGAGAACCGGATACTTACTATCCGGTATATTACTGACCGCAGCGTTCACTCCAAGCACAGTGGCGGAAAGTCCCATAGCTGTATACAATGCTCCCTGATATTCTTCCTTGATTCCCTTTCTGACTACACTGCCTATGACACTTCCAATCAATATTGCACCCGTGTTGACAACCGTTCCAATCATAATTTTCTTTTGCCCCTTTATAAGAATGCCTATCATTCTTCTTTTTGATACCATTGATCCAGCAGTTTTTTCAGCAAGCGTTTCAGATTGTCCTGCTCTTCCTTACTCAATGCATGAAAAAGTTCACGCTCCATTTCATGCCGGGGTTTTTCCATCACTTCTGCTTTTCCTCTTTCAGTGATTTTAAGAACAATCATTCGCTTATCCTGCTCGTCCCGAATCCGTTCGAGCATTCCCCTGCACTCCAGTTTTGATATAATTTCGCTCATGGAACCCGGTTGTATCTCAAGAATTTCCTGCAGCTCCTTCTGGGTCATCTGGTCCTTTTGCGAAAGTATTCGTAAGATCTTTCCCTGACCTCGTTTCCTCTCCGGATGATGATATAGATAATGACCACATCGACCCATCAGACCAAGCAAATCTTCCTCATGGCGATTCGATTCACACATGCTTTACGCTCCTCTTTTCAGACTTTTAGGTACCTTGTCAATATAATACACGTTTCATCCCAGTTTGTCAAAAGCAATCTAAAAAAGCAAATGGCTTTTAACATCCGGCAAGACCGTGTCTCTGATAAATGGCCTTAGATAGCAATGTCCGTCTTTCTGATATATCGTCACAGCG
This sequence comes from Novisyntrophococcus fermenticellae, assembly GCF_018866245.1. Classification (GTDB taxonomy): domain Bacteria; phylum Bacillota; class Clostridia; order Lachnospirales; family Lachnospiraceae; genus Novisyntrophococcus; species Novisyntrophococcus fermenticellae. Next base: position 1,199,279 of record NZ_CP076458.1, on the reverse strand, counting down.
CCACAATCAACTGTGGTAAATACGGCCGCTTGCTGTTCCTCCAGTCGTTCCAGAAGTTCCTTATGTGGGTGCCCATAGGGATTTTTTCTGCCACATGAAATCACAGCGATCCGGGGGCTGTTTTATCTAAAAATTCGGAGGATGTGGAGTTTTTTGAGCCATGATGTGCGACCTTCAGGAAATCATACCTTTCTGCCTCCTGTAGCAGTTTCTTCTCTCCGCTGCCCTCGATATCGCCGGTCAGTAAAACGTTCAGCTTCCGATAATGAATTCCCAATGTTATAGAGCCTGCGTTTTTCTCATCGGTGTAATCCACGCGGTCCGGATGCAGTACCTCAATCTTCAGTTCTCCTTTTTCGATTCTGTCACCCTTTTGCAGATAATGTACAGATATTCCCAGTTCTTCTGCCAATTTTTCGAATTGTATGCACTCCTTTCCGCCTTTCATCCACAGTGGAAGAAATAACTGTCGGACACGAAGAGCGGTCTCCTTCTTTTCTACCTTTTCCAGCAATTCCAAAATACCATTGATATGGTCTTCGTCAGGATGTGTGACAATGATTCCGTCCAGTTTTTGTATCCCCTGACTCTTTAAAAAGGGAAGTATCCGGTATTCTCCCACCTCTTTTTCACTGGTACTGCCCCCATCAACTAAAAAGCAATGTCCCTCCCCCTGCAGTACAATACTATCTCCCTGCCCTACATCCAGGATTGTAATGCAAACCTCTACAGGCATACGCCAGAGCAGAATACCTACAGCGGCAGTCAGCAATATCATATTGCATACATGATGGTAAATTTTCTTTCTCTTATTTTTGTGGGAAAGCGGGATCTTTCTGGAATTTTGTGTCTGCTCTTGTTTCCACATAAGGATTTTTACGGAACAGGTTATACCCAACAGGGTCGAATAGTAAATCAAAATCTGCCAAAGCCCTGGCTGCCCGCATATATAGACAGCCCATGGGATTTTCCGTATTATGCACATCAGCACTTCATAGCTTTCCAGAATTCCCCAGACCGGAAGCAGGATCATCTTTCCCAGTCTCAGGCTGAAAACTCCTGTACACATGCCCAGCATACCGGGGAGCATAACAAAATTCATAGTTGCCATGATCAGGAGATTGGGAAGCAGCCCGAGCAATGGAATCTCGAAAAAATAATAACAGGTCAGAGGCAGTGTAGTCAGCGTGATAACTGTGCAGGACAGGATTCCGTCCTTTAGAAGTCTTTTGAATTTTTGCCCGAACGTCCTGACTGCCTGCTTTCCTCGCATCCAGTCACGCCATACGGGATATATCACTCCTGCGCCAAGTACGGCCACGTAGGATAATTGAAATCCACTGTAGAAGAGGTACTGGGGATTTTCCGCAAGCAGTAATATCATGGACAGACTTATTGATGATACGGGATCGTAACTCCTGCCACTTAACCTGGCTCCTAAGGTTACATAAAACATAATAAGTGCTCTTAGGGTTGCTACATTATTACCGGTGAACCAGCAATAGATGCTCATCAGTACACCGGCTGCCACTATGCTTACTCCATTCGGCAGGCGGATTCTGCACAAAAGACGGTAGCAGCCCATTCCCAGCAGCGACAGATGCAGTCCGGAAATTGAAAGAATATGAAGCGCTCCTCCCATCTGATAATTTACTCTGGTTTCCGCTTCACCGTAGCTCTTATCCCCCAGGAGCATTGCAATCATAACACCTGCATGACGTTTGGGAAGCATAAGGCTTAATGATTCGGCTAAGCAGTTCCTCAGCCTTTCAGCCTTCTCTTTCCACCCATACTCAGCCTTAAGCAACTCAACGTCTCCTGCCCACATAGAATAAGCAATTTTTTTGGATTTGTAATATGTAACACTGTCAAACTGTCCGGGATTGCCCGGAGCCGGGATTTCTTTCAGCTCCCCCTGAACCTGAATTTCGCTTCCGATTGGGATAATATTTGATTGATTTTCTTTTGATAAAATGATTATGATATTCTGATGAACTGGAATTTGCGCTATAGAATTGATATTACTATCTGTGTTTCTTAGCAAAACTGGTTTCTTTAAATAATATTGTATCGAATTTTCTTTTTCCAACCTTTGGTAAACAAGGCCGGTAATATGCACGGTCTCTTCTGCATCTATGCATTCGCTCACTTGTTTTTGTTCCGCAGGTATTCCTGTAACCGGAAAACCTGCGGCTTTGAAAATGCACAAACTTAAGCAGAAACCCGCTGCGGCCACCAACAGTGGTCGTTTTATCATGAATCCGTGTCCTCCTTATTATACTGTGGATTCCATTTAAATAGCTGATCCAGCCGCACCTTGTCTTTAAAGCTTACCTTACTTTCACCGTTGATAGAGAACTGAACTTCTTTTACTTTACAAACAGTAGTCAGGGAATTGACTATGGAATATATGGGAATCTCCTGACTGACATTCAATGTATTCTCCTGAAAGCTCTGGTCAAAATTTACATAGCAGATTTCATCGGATATGGTCGCACTTAAGATATTCGTTTCGGAAGGCAGTGTGGCATAGTGACCCCCGGATTTTGGTCCTTTAATCAGCTGTTCAACCACGACACGTTCCAGAGGTATATTACTGCTGTAATAGACATTCCGTTCCTCCGGTACCAGTTTTTTCCCGGTCTCATCTGAAAAATAAAGTGTCATATTAATATTTTGGTAGGTATTAATCTCTTTTCCGGAGTTTTCTACAAAACTGCTGGCTGTCATCATGCCCACTTCTTTTCCCTGGCTGTCCTTAATCGGTTCCCCATCCACCAGTATCTGTATCCTGGCCACCTTGGGAATCTGTCCGAAGGTGCGGACCAGCCCCACTCTGGCTAAGATTTCCCGGGTAGCTTTCATATCCTTGTAGCCGCTGCTCATATTCAGACTTAATACTCCGTTATTTAAATTGGAATTTTCAATCGTAACCCTACCCGGCAGCAAATGCTGCTCATCAGAATCAACTTTTTCCGACTGCATTCCGATAAACTCTTCAATCATTGAAGCAGTATCGGAAGCTTTGGGAGAATAGGATTCTGCAACTACCTGATTGCCTTCTCCATCCAGATAATACATATGATAAGGTTTTTTGTCTTCCTCTTTGCTTTTGTTATTGCTGCATCCTGCTGCCGCCAGACAAAAGGACAGTGTCAGCAGCAGGCATATCTTTAATTTTTTCATACCTGCCCCCCTGTATAGGTGATTGGTATTCTGACCGAAAATGTGGTTCCTTCGTTTTCTTTACTGTAAACCTTGATTGCGCCGCGATGCATCACAATGGCTCTTCTGGTGATGGCAAGTCCAAGTCCCGTACCCCCGATTTCCCGGGAATGAGACTTATCAACCCTGTAAAAACGCTCAAAAATCTGGCTTAAAGATTCTTCCGGAATTCCGATTCCGGAATCTGCTACCGTAACATAAAAATATTTATGATCCGCATTCAGCGATACACGAACCCAGCCGCCCGGATTATTATATTTTATAGCGTTCTCTACCAGATTGGAGAAAGCCAGCGTCAGCTTTGTCTCATCTATCTCCGCGTTAACCGGGCGGAAACTATCCACAATCAGTTCCACATCTGCACGGGCAGCAATTGGCTTCAGGCGCTTTACCACCAGCTCCAGGAGATCATTGATATTCATCAATTCAATGTTCAGGTCAGCTGCCTTTTTATCAAGCTTAACTAAAGACAGCAAATCCGTGATGATCTTATTCTCTCTGTCTATCTCTTCTGTAATGTCCTGCATAAATTCCTGATATAGCTCAATCGGCACATTTTCCTGTCCATTCAGGGAATCCGCAAGAACCTTCATGGATGTCAGGGGCGTCTTTAACTCATGGGAAACGTTGGATACAAATTCCTGGCGGGATTCGTCCAGAGAACGCACTCTTGCCAGCATCTTATTAAATGCATCCGTTATAAGCTCTGTTTCAAGATAATCCGGAACCGAAATACTCTCATCCAGATACCCGTCAGTTATATCTTCAATAGACCGGGTCACCTTCTGAAACGGCTTCATCAGAGAACCTGACAATATGTAACCCAGTATTAACACCACAAACATGATAAGCATTAACAGAAAGAAGCCCTTTTGCTCCAAAATATCTTTACCGGCCCGGATCTCAATTGTAGAAACACTGACCAGCATTACACCCTGCAGTTCCCTGGTCTCTGTATTCTGAATTCCAACAGTCATTGCGATATAGTCATTCTTCTTATCATATTGACTGGTCTCCCTGCCATTAAAGCAATTGATGACCTCCTGAGAAACCATAAGTTTCCCCCGGTCCAGATCATAGGTATCCTTGATAACCTTGAAATCTTTATTAATAATCAGGAGACGTCCCCCGTAAATATTCGTCAGCATGTCGAATTCGCCGTTAATTACCGCATTGGTGGGATCTTCCATATACCCTGTCTTCACAAGCTGGTTACGCAGGATATCACACTGATTTCTGATTGTGGCCATCCGAAGTTTCACTGTCCGCTCTTCATAATTCTTTACGATTCCATTCTCGATGATAATACTCGGAATGATGCCGATGATAACCAGCATAAGTGTAATACGGAATCGCAGACTTCGTATAAACTTCCATTTACCTTTAAATTTAACCCTGGAAATAATAACCAACTCCCCACTTCGTGTGTACATACTTTGGATCACTCGGATTCGTCTCAATCTTCTCACGAAGACGGCGGATATGTACGTCCACGGTTCTTACATCGCCCGGATACTCATATCCCCATACGATATTCAACAGATTCTCGCGACTGTAGACTTTATTTGGATTATACACCAGAAGTTCGAGAACATCGAACTCCTTAGCTGTCAGATTGACTTCCTTTTGCCCTATAAACACCCTTCGGCTTTCACAGTCCAGCTTCAGGTCGCCCACCTGTACAACCTTGGCTTTTTCCTCTTTCGGTTCCGATTTGCTGGCCCTGCGCATAATGGCCTTTATCCTGGCTTTCACCTCCAGAATGTTAAATGGTTTCGTAATATAGTCATCAGCCCCATACTCCAAGCCCAGAATTTTATCCATGTCCTCCCCTTTTGCCGTAAGCATGACAATCGGCACACTGGAAAACTCACGGATCTGCTGGCATACCTCCAGGCCATTCATCTTGGGAAGCATGATATCCAGCAAAATAATATCATATTCATTCTCCTTAGCCATATGCAGAGCTTCTTCCCCGTCATATGCGCAGGATACCTCCATGCCCTCCTGCTCCAGACTGAAACGGATGCCCTTTACTATAAGCTTTTCATCATCAACAACCAGTACTCTCTTCGCCATAATAGCCTCCAACCTCTATCTATACTTCTATCTGTTCTTTAATCTTCTCAAAGAGTTTCTCCTTAATGCCTTCAATCTTCATGATATCCTCAATGCATTGAAATCCGCCATTTTGCTCCCGGTAAGCAATAATTGCTTTTGCTCTCGCCTCCCCGATTCCCGATAATGTGGTAAGCCGGTCCGCATCGGCCGTATTCAGATTCACCTTCTGGTTCCCCGCCTCACTTATGCTTTTGCCTGAAGGGGGCATCCCGGAAGAAGGATCCGGCATGTCTGCCGCTTCTTCTTTCGTATATACGATAATCTGCATCCCATCGATGAGCTTTTCGGCCTGATTCAGTGTTCTGTCATCTGCATCCTCCAAAAGTCCTCCTGCTGCCCTGATCAATTCATAGACACGGCTCCCTTCTGGAAGGTCATATACACCCGGATTTGCTATCGCTCCGCAAACATAGACATAGAGAAGCTGCGGTTTGTAATCTTCCGGTGACACTGCGTCCGCTTCAGCATCAGGAGGCGGTTCCCGGGATTCCCGGCCGGCCTCCTCCTCACTGTTTTCACCTGATTCACCAGAGATACCTGCTGCCGAAACATCCTGCATTTCATATATTGCCTCACTTTTTCCGCATCCGGCAGACATCACGATGCCCAGCGTTATACTTAATGCTGACAAAAAATATTTTATGATATTCATATGCATGCTCCTTATGCATTTTGCAATAAGGGTCCCTTGCCTGCATAACTATTGATATTGTAACGAATTTCTCCAGCAATTACAAGTCGAACAGCAAAAAAAGTCAAACAGTGAAAAGTTCATTCCCACTTAAACAAGATAACACCACCGATAGCCACCAGCATTCCAACCACCTTCCGCCATTCCAGTGGCTGCTTCTCCACACCGAATATTCCCAGTAATTCTATCACATACGCCACAATCAGTTGTGCAATTACAATCAGCATCACTGATTTTGCGGGGCCCAGTGTACCCATGCTCTTAATTACGGTGATTGTGATAAACGCACCGATTACTCCTCCCAGCAGGCTATACTTATGCTCCACACTAAAAAGCGCCGTGACGCTTTCACGGCCTGTCATAACCCATGCCAATACACAGACAATAAAAGCAGACAGCTGCACCCATCCAGTGGATACCCAAAGGCTCGTCTGCTTTGTAACATCCGTATTGAAGACCCCCTGGATGCTCATCAGTGCTCCGGATAACAGCGCAATCAAAATTCCCATCATAATGTACTCTTCCTTCCGGCCACAATCCGAATTGTAACCCTGTTTTTCTTAGGATGTCCATCTGATGGGAAATTATTCCTGGCACTTACACATTTCTGTCTATAGCTTTACAGGCACTTTTTCAGCTTTTCAATCATGTTATCAATATCTGTCTCTGTGATTACCAGTGGGGGTACAAGCCTCAGAACATCAGTGCCTGCACTGATAACCAGAAGTCCGTTTTCCATTGCTTTGTTAACTACGTCTCCAACTGGTTTTCCTTTGATTACAAGCCCCTGCATAAATCCTTTTCCACGGCGTACTTCCACACAGTCAAATTCATTCACAATTTCATCCAGCTTCTTTTCCAGATAAGGAGTAGTTTTCTGTACGTGCAAGGCCACATGCTCTTCTTCAAATATATCAAGCACCGTGCTCACCGCACGGCATACAAGAGGATTTCCCCCATAAGTCGTCCCATGATCTCCCGGCATCAGAGAATTTTCCGCTGTTTTCTTATTAAGCACAAAAGCCCCCACCGGAACACCACAGCCAAGCGCCTTTGCACAGGTCATCACATCTGGCTTAACACCATATTCCTGCCATGCAAACATGTGTCCCGTGCGCCCCATGCCGCACTGGATTTCGTCAAGGATGAGCAGCATGTTATGCGCATCGCACAGTGCTCTGACACCTTCCAGAAATTCTTTATCAGCCGGATAGATACCTCCTTCTCCCTGTACGGTTTCCAGAATGACTGCACATGTTTTGTTCGTTATTTCAGCTTCCACACTTTTCAGATTATTAAACTCTGCAAAACGAATGCCTCCGATTAAGGGCTTAAAGGGCTCCTGATAATGGGTATTCCCTGTTACAGAAAGAGCCCCCATACTTCTTCCATGGAAAGAATGCTTCATGGCAATGATTTCATGATCCGTCCTTCTATCCTTTAGCCAGGCATACTTTCGGGCCACTTTGATAGCCCCCTCGACAGCCTCCGTCCCGCTGTTCGTAAAGAATACTTTATCCATCCCGGACACCTTTACCAGCTTTTCAGATGCTTCTGCCATAGGGATATTGTAATATAGATTTGAGGTATGAATTAACTGGTCAATCTGATCTTTCAGTGCGTGATTATAGGTTTCATTTCCATATCCAAGTGCAAATACCGCAATCCCTGCCGCAAAGTCCAGATATTCCTTTCCATTTGTATCGTACAGATATACACCCTTTCCTTTTTCCAGCACAAGCGGAAAACGGTTGTATGTATGCAGTACATTTGCTTCGGTCTGCTCCATATATTTATTCATTTCCATGGTAATAATGCTCCTCCTCTTCTCCCAGAATTGCAGTTCCGATTCCTTTATTTGTAAAGAATTCCAACAGAAGGCAATGGGGAATCCGTCCGTCCAGTATATGTACTCTGGAAACACCATTTTCTATGGCATCGATACAATTCTGCAATTTTGGAATCATGCCTCCGCCTACATTTCCATTGTCAATCAATCCGGCCGCATCTTTCACATGCAATTCGCTGATCAGACTTTCCGGGTCTTTCGGATTCCGATATACCCCTTCAATATCTGTGAGAAATGCCAGTTTTTCTGCACCAACTGATTTTGCTATGGCACAGGCAGCATCATCCGCATTGATATTATAAGAGAGAAACTCATCATCCATTCCAATGGGGCAGACTACCGGCAGAAAATCCTTTTCCAGCAAGTCTTCCAGCACTTTCGGACATACTTCTTTCACCTCGCCCACATATCCGATATCCTTTCCTTTGGACAGTTTCTTATCCACTTTTAGAAGTCCCCCGTCCTTTCCGCTGATTCCGACTGCCTTTACCCCCAGGGATTGTATCAGGCTCACCAGTTCTTTATTTACCTTGTTCAGTACCATCTCGGCCACTTCCATAGTGTCTTGATCCGTCACCCGAAGTCCATCGATAAATTTAGGCTCCATACCTACCTTTTCCACCCAGCGGCTGATTTCTTTTCCCCCGCCATGTACGATAATCGGCTTAAATCCAACCAGTTTCAGCAGCACAACATCCTGAATGACATTTCTCTTTAATTCTTCATCCACCATAGCGCTGCCTCCATATTTGACAACTATGATTTTCCGATTAAACCGCTGGATATAAGGTAAGGCTTCAATCAGCACTTCCGCTTTTTCCAAATACTTATGATTTACCATGTTCGCACTTTTCTCCTCTATACTTTACACTTTCCGGACACGCTTTCAGGAGCGATAGTCGGCATTAATTTTTACATACTCATATGTGAGGTCACAACCCCATGCGGTTGCGTAAGCCTCCCCCATCTTCACGTCAGCAATCGCAGTAACCTCCGGTGCCGAAAGAATCTTTGTGGCCTCTTCTTCACTGTAATTAACAGCCACTCCATTCTCTATAATCTGAATTTTACCACTCACACTTTCAAAGAATAAATCTACTTTTTCCGGCTCAAAGATTACTCCTGAATAGCCCATAGCACATAGAATTCTTCCCCAGTTCGCATCATGCCCATAGATAGCTGCCTTTGTCAGACTGGATGTGACCACGGATTTAGACAGTTTCACTGCATCCTCCTTGCTCTTTGCCCCTACAACCTTAACCTCAAACAAAGCAGTTGCACCTTCTCCGTCCCCGGCGATTTTCTTCGCCGAAACCGTATTAACTTCCATCAGAGCCTGTAAAAACAGATCATATGACGCATTCTTCTCCGTGATTTTTTCATTACCCGCCAGGCCATTTGCCAAAAGTAAAACCGTATCATTCGTCGAGGTATCCCCATCCACGGAAATCATATTGTAGGTATCTTTTACAACTGCAGACAACGCCTCCTGCAGCAACTCTTTCGAGATTGCAAGATCCGTAGTTATAAAGGAAAGCATGGTGCACATATTGGGATGAATCATGCCGGAACCTTTACACATGCCTCCCACAGTCACCTTCTTACCCCCGATTTCAAAAGAAACAGCAGCTTCTTTGGATTTTGTATCTGTAGTCAGAATCGCATGGGCGGCTTCACCGGCTCCCTCCCGGGAAGCTTCGAGCCTGGGAACCAACAGCTTCACCCCTGCTGTAATTTTATCCATCGGAATTTGTTTTCCAATTACACCTGTTGAAGCAACCAAAACACCTTTTTCCGAAATACCAAGGGCTTCGGCAGCCACCCTTGCCGTCTCCTTACAATATGAAAATCCTTCTTCTCCTGTACAGGCATTTGCCACTCCGCTGTTACATACAATTGCCTGCGCCTCCGGATTATGGTATACTATTTCCTGATCCCATATGACCGGAGCGGCTTTCACCACGTTCGTGGTAAATGTACCGGCTGCAATGCATGGAACCTCACTGTATATCAGTGCCATATCTTTTTTTCCCTTTTTTTTAATTCCGGCTGCGCCGCCAGCGGCCTGAAATCCTTTTGCAGCTGTAACTCCTCCATCAAAAAAATTCATCTTTTTTTCCTCCTCGAGTTCGAATGTTTTTAGGATTGCGGGAGCACGAGGTGCGTAGCAATCCGTAGGTATTATGGAAATACCGGAGCCATTAAAAGTCCTTCTGTCTCTGGAAGACCAAAGAGAATGTTCATATTCTGGACAGCCTGACCGGCTGCGCCTTTTACCAGATTGTCCATGGCCCCCATCAATATCAGCCGGTTGGTTCTGATATCAATCTTAAAATTCACATCTACAAAGTTACTGCCCTCCACCCATCTGGTTTCGGGACATACTTCCCTTTCCAATACACGTACAAAACGCTCTTTCCCATAATAGCTGTCATATATTGCTCTGATTTCATTATAAGTTACATTCTTTTTCAAGGATGCATATGCGGTTACCAGAATTCCGCGATTCATCGGAACCAGATGCGGTGTAAAGTTAATGCATACCGGATAACCTGCGGCATAAGACAACTGTTCCTCGATTTCGGGTGTATGTCTGTGAGTTCCGACCCCGTAGGCTTTGATATTTTCATTCACTTCACAATACAAATTACCCAGTTTGACACCACGCCCAGCACCTGAGGTTCCCGACTTCGCATCAATAATCACAGAATTGCCCTCAATAATCCCTTCCTTCAAAAGCGGATAGATGGACAATATAGAGCATGTAGGATAGCAGCCCGGATTCGCTATCAGTCTGGCATTTCTGATTTTGCTCCGGTTAATCTCACACAGACCATAAACAGCTTCTCCTATAAACCCGGGAGACTTATGATCTATTTGATACCATGCCTCATAGATAGAAACATCTTTGATTCTAAAGTCTGCGCTGAGATCAATTATCTTTACCTTTTTTAAAATTTTTTCATTTACCAGAGATGCACAAAGCCCTTGGGGCGTTGCCGTAAATATAACATCTACCTTATCAGCCAGTTCCTCCATATTGTCATCCATGCAGACAGCATCCACAAGCTGAAACATATTCTGATATACTTCATAATACTTCTTATCAATATAGCTTCTGGAACCATACCATACAATTTCGACATCCTTATGCCCCAGCAAAAGCCTTACAATTTCCTGGCCCGCATACCCTGTGGCGCCTATAATTCCCGCCTTAATCATGTTTTGTCAATTCCTTTCTGTATATGTAAAACTCTGTATCCGTTCGAATAATTATACATTATCTAACGGTGTAATGCAAGTTATTTTGAATATTTATAGATTCCTCTTGCATATTACCTCGAAATGGTGTATATTTGCTTATAGTGAATAAAGCAAAAAAGCAAACCAAATACAGGAGGATATCATTATTATGAAGGAAAAAGTAATTTTAGCATATTCCGGAGGTCTGGATACCACAGCAATTATTCCCTGGCTGAAAGAAAATTTTGATTATGAAGTAATCTGCTGCTGCATCGACTGCGGTCAGGGCAACGAACTGGATGGTCTGGAGGAAAGAGCAAAGCTCTCTGGTGCTTCTAAATTATATATTGAGAATATCATCGATGAATTTTGTGATGATTACATCATGCCTTGTGTAAAGGCAAGTGCTGTATATGAACATAAATACCTGCTCGGAACCTCTATGGCCCGTCCGGTAATTGCAAAAAGGCTGGTTGAAATTGCAAGAAAAGAAGGTGCTACCGCAATCTGTCACGGTGCTACCGGAAAGGGGAATGATCAGATCCGTTTTGAACTTGGCATCAAAGCTCTGGCCCCTGATCTTAAGATTATCGCACCCTGGCGAATGACTGACGTCTGGACTATGCAGTCCCGTGAAGATGAAATTGAATACTGCAGGCAGCACGGAATCGACCTTCCGTTTTCTGCAGACTCCAGCTACAGCCGTGACCGTAACCTGTGGCATATCAGCCATGAAGGCCTGGAGCTGGAAGACCCTGCTAACGAGCCGAACTTCGGACATATGCTGGTTCTCGGCGTAACTCCTGAGGAAGCACCAGCGAAGGGCGAATATGTTACCATGACATTTGAAGCCGGGGTTCCGAAGACATTGAACGGGAAATCCATGAAAGTATCCGAAATCATCACTGAGTTAAATGAACTTGGCGGTAAGCATGGTATAGGTATCGTAGATATTGTGGAAAACCGGGTCGTAGGCATGAAATCCCGCGGCGTATACGAAACTCCGGGGGGAACTATCCTGATGGAGGCTCATGATCAGCTGGAAGAATTGATTCTGGATCGTGATACCATGGAAACCAAGAAAAAACTGGGCAGTCAGTTCGCACAGATTGTATATGAAGGAAAATGGTTCACACCTCTGCGTGAGGCCATCCAGGCATTTGTAGATGTAACGCAGCAGTATGTAACCGGAGAAGTAAAATTCAAGCTGTATAAGGGCAATATCATCAAAGCAGGAACTACTTCTCCATACAGTCTTTACAATGAATCCCTGGCTTCCTTTACGACTGGTGAGCTTTATGATCATCACGATGCAGACGGGTTCATCACACTGTTCGGACTGCCGCTGAAGGTCCGGGCTATGAAGATGCAGGAATTAAATAAGGATCAGCAGTAGTTGAGGCGGGACAGCGCACGTAGTTGTTCGTGCGCTGTCCCTGAATTATACATATTTCAAAAAACATTCATATATCATTTCTTATCTACATATTACTTCTATAAAGAACGTTTCACAAATAAATCTATACTTACCCACTTTTCGGACAAACTATTAGAATATACTTATAACATCTGTTACTTTTATCAGGAGGTACTTCTATGTTACTGATTGGCTTATTTTTGCTGCTGTCAATTATCTTACTTCCGCTTTTTGCTGTGATTCATGTAACTACTGCATATGACAGGGCGGCAGATGATCTTCAGCAGGAAGATTTTATAAAAAAATACAATGGTCGTTCCTTATAAGAATCGGATTACCTGAATATGTTTACTGCTCCGGAGTGGCAAAACTCACGGAGTTGTGATAGAATAGAGATACTTTAAGTATCGGGAGTGTATCTATTCATATGAAAAAGCCAGGTTACTATTCATCCGGTGAATTCGCCCGCATGGCACATGTAACGCTGCGGACCATCCGTTATTATGACAAACAGAATATCTTAAAACCATCGCTGGTCTTGGAGTCAGGTGCACGCTTTTACTCTGACGAGGATTTTGCACGCCTTCAGCAAATTCTTCTATTGAAGTACCTTGGTTTCTCTCTGGATGATATACGAAACATGACCATTACGGATTCCGATTATCACTTTATGATCAACTCTTTGAATATCCAGCTGAAACTTGTCCAGGACCGCATTGAGCAGATGCAGCTAGTAGAAAAAGCCATCCAGGACACCACCGCTGCTATTCAGACAGAACATGCCGTGGATTGGAACCAGATGTTAAATCTGATTCATCTGACGAACATGGAAAAAAGTTTTAAAAACCAGTATCAGAATGCTTCCAATATTTCTGCCAGAATCAATCTGCACAGCCTTTTTTCCCAGAATCCGCAAGGTTGGTTTCCGTGGATCTATGAACAGTGTCAGATTCATCCGGGAATGAGAATTCTCGAGATAGGCTGCGGAGATGGAACCCTTTGGACAAGTAATCTCTCCCGCCTGCCAAAAGACCTCCATATAACACTTTCGGATATATCGGAAGGAATGCTGCGTGATACCCGCCGTGCACTAAACGCCAACGATGTGAATTTTACATTTAAAGTATTTGATTGTCACAACATTCCTTTTAAAAATGAATCTTTTGATCTGGTGATTGCCAATCACGTACTATTCTACTGTGAAGATATAAAGCAGGTCTGCACAGAGGTCAGGCGTGTACTGAAACCTGACGGAATGTTCCTATGCAGTACCTATGGCCGTAACCATATGAAGGAGGTAAGTGATCTGGTACAGGAATTTGATGAACGGATTGTCCTTTCAGCAGATAAATTATACGAGATTTTTGGCCGTGAAAATGGAATGGCTATCCTCAAACCCTGTTTCTCCCAGGTAACGTGGAAACCGTATGAGGATTCTCTTCTCATCCCGGAACCGGAACCGTTAATTTCCTATATTCTCTCCTGCCACGGCAACCAGAATCAGTATATCCTGGATCGTTATATGGAATTTCTATCCTTTGTAAAGAAAAAAACAAGGTATGGATTTCATATAACCAAGGATGCGGGCATATTTCTGTGTAAAGTTTCTTAATTTTTTCTTAAAACACTTGAAGGTGACCTAGGGTCACCTTTTATAATGTCTATAGTTGCAAAGGATAAGTTACAAAAAAGGAGAATTATATGAAGGGGATTATATTAGCCGGTGGATCGGGTACACGTCTCTATCCGCTCACCATGGTAACCTCAAAACAGTTACTTCCAATCTATGATAAGCCGATGATTTACTATCCGATGTCTGTACTCATGAATGCCGGCATCCGGGATATTCTGATTATATCCACACCACAGGATACGCCGCGTTTTCGAGAACTTCTGGGAGATGGGCATCCGTTTGGCGTAAATCTTTCCTACGAAGTACAGCCAAGTCCGGATGGTCTGGCACAGGCCTTTATCATCGGCGAGGAATTTATCGGGAAAGACTCTGTAGCGATGGTATTGGGCGATAACATCTTCGCCGGACACGGCCTCAATAAACGCCTGAGAGCAGCAGTTTCAACGGCAGAATCAGGTAATGGAGCTACCGTCTTCGGCTACTATGTAGACGATCCTGAGCGATTCGGTATCGTGGAATTCGGAGAGGACGGAAAAGCCCTGTCGATTGAAGAAAAACCTGCAAATCCTAAAAGTAATTACTGCGTTACAGGCTTGTATTTTTATGATAATCGTGTCGTTGAATATGCCCGTAATTTAAAGCCAAGTCCACGTGGAGAACTGGAAATCACAGACCTGAACCGCATCTATATGGAAAATGGGGATTTGAATGTGGAAATGCTGGGTCAGGGATTTACCTGGCTGGATACCGGAACCCATGAAAGCCTGGTCGAAGCAACAAACTTTGTAAAGACCATGGAAGATCACCAGCACAGAAAAATCGCCTGTCTGGAGGAAATCGCATATTTAAACGGTTGGATTACCAAAGACGAGGTTTTAAAGGTCTATGAGGTTTTAAAGAAAAACCAATATGGCAAATACTTGAAAGATGTACTGGACGGCAAATTTCTGGATGTACTGCACTAATGTGCCTATTTTGAATTATAAGGAGATTTTGATTGATGAATATTATTGTAACCGGCGGTGCCGGGTTTATCGGAAGCAACTTCATTTTTCACATGTTAAAGAAATATCCGGAGTATCGTATTGTATGCCTGGACTGTCTGACCTATGCCGGCAACCTGTCAACGCTGGCACCTGTTATGGATAACCCCAATTTCCGTTTTGTAAAAGAAAGCATTACAGACCGCGAAGCTGTATACAGACTCTTTGAAGAGGAGCATCCTGATATCGTGGTAAATTTCGCTGCTGAAAGCCACGTAGACCGTTCCATCGAAAATCCTGAAGTTTTCCTGGATACAAATATCAAAGGCACCGCTGTCCTGATGGATGCCTGCAGAAAATATGGAATCCAGAGATACCATCAGGTTTCCACTGATGAAGTATATGGAGACTTACCACTGGATCGGCCGGATCTCTTCTTCACCGAGGAAACACCGATTCACACAAGCAGCCCCTACAGCTCTTCAAAAGCCGGAGCAGACCTGCTGGTACTGGCTTATCACCGTACCTACGGTCTGCCTGTCACCGTGAGCCGCTGCTCCAACAACTACGGTCCCTATCACTTCCCGGAAAAACTGATTCCTCTGATGATTGCCAATGCCCTGAATGACAAACCACTTCCCGTATACGGAAAAGGTGAGAATGTCCGTGACTGGCTCTATGTGGAAGACCATTGCAAAGCGATTGATCTGATTATTCACAAGGGACGTGTCGGTGAGGTTTATAATATCGGTGGTCATAATGAGATGACAAATATTGATATTGTTAAGATCATCTGCAGAGAACTTGATAAACCGGAAAGCCTGATTACTTATGTAACGGACCGGAAAGGTCATGACATGCGCTACGCCATCGATCCTGCCAAGATTCACAGGGAGCTTGGTTGGCTGCCGGAAACAAAATTTGCCGACGGAATCAAAAAAACGATTCAATGGTATCTGGATCATAAGGAATGGTGGGAAACAATTATTTCGGGTGAATATCAGAACTATTATGCAGACATGTATGAGAATCGCTGATTATATTACTGTAACAAGGCCACCGGCTAAGCCGGTGGCCTTAATTTGTTTCAAAACTGTATCGCCGTAAAATTCAAAATATCACTTTTTTGCTGCTTAAGGTTTTTTTATCAATTTTGCAAGGATAATTCCCACTAAAACCGCACCCAGTAAAAAGAGCAGGGTACTTAAGTATGACCCGCTGGAATCATAAAGAAATCCTGCAATCGTACTTCCAAAAGACGAAAAGAAAAGATTCATATTCAAAATTGAGAAATTCACATTATAATTTTTCCTTCCGTAAAAGGCGCCTACAAAAGCGGAGTTTGTCGTGGGAACACCTCCATAAGCCATCCCCATCAGTGAATACCCAACAATCAAAATCGAAAAACTACCAATTCTTATTGAAAGAATCATAAGCAGAAGTGCGCCACAGAACAGTATTTCATTGGTGAGCATTGTTTTTTTACGTCCGATTCGATCATACATACTCCCGAAAAGAACACGCCCCACACCATTAAAGATGGAAATCAGTCCTACAGCTGTGGATAGTGTTCCTGCCGAAGCCTTCGGTGCCACCTCCGCTGCCATGCCGCCCGCTTGTGATATCACAGCAAGTCCGGCTGCACACAACAGAACTGCCCAGATAAAATACAGCCAGAAGGAACTTCTCTTTATCATCTGATAAAAATTCAGTTCTAAGGTTTCCTCCTGCTTCTCCTGTTTCGTCTCCTCTTTTTCATCCGGGTCTGCAAATTGCGCAATCTCTTCTGCACCCGGTCTCTTTATCAGAAAAGCGGATAACAGCAGAATTACAAAGAGAAGAATTCCCATGAACTGAAAGGATCCTCTCCAGGCTTCGCCTTCACCTGTAAATGCCTGATAGACCTTTCCAATCAGAAAACTTCCAATTCCAAAGCCCATAAGTAAGATTCCGGATATAAGACCCGGCTTATCCGGAAAATATTTCGTCACCGAGCCCATGACTGAATTATAGGCAATACCAGATGCCATTCCAGCTAACATGCCATACCCTATGTAAAGACCGGGCAGTGAGTCCGTGTTTGAAGCAATAAAAAAGCCGGCCAGAAAAAGGCAAGCCGAAGCAAGCATATTTATTTTTACATTTACTTTATCAGACAGGACTCCCGCCAAAAAACCTCCCAGACAGAAAAACATAATACAAATTGTAAATGTCAGGGAAAGCTGTGCACTGGTCCAATCCGTAAAATATGCAGCTATGGGCCTGGAGAGTACACTCCAGGCATAGATAAGTCCCGCAAATAAAAGGACAATTACCCCCATAACTGCATGAAACCATCGGTTTTGTTTCATCAATTATTTCTCCTATGTCTTTCTTATCTTCTGGGTATATAACCTCTATATTGACTATATGCATCACAGGTAGGATAATCTGTGACAAATGCTCCTCTTATTTCAAAATTAGACTTTAAATATGGAAATACATCCCCATCCTTTGCCCATGATGGTGCTTTAATCTTATCTGCTGTTTCCACAGACAGATGATGCCAGGCTGTAGGACCTGTAAACCACATTTCTACGACCCTATGCATCGGACAGTTATTAATTTCCTGTCTTACCTTGCTGGTCAAAATACGGGTGCAGCAGTTATTCGATTCAAAGTGAGGGAACACTTCTTCAAACAGCCACTTATCCCCTTCTTCTTTAGAAACACCTTCCGGATAAGTCAGTGTAAAATTCCAGCGGTAATTAGGGCCTTCTTCCAGCGTACGTCCTGTGCCTTTTATATCTTCTTCCCACCACATAGGGCAAAAAGCGAATACGAATGGCGGGCAGCCGTTATTTCCCCCTGTTGCACGTGCATCATCCCCTGACAACAGCACATCTCCGGCCGTCTCCGGCACGGTTCCCTGCCACTTTAAAGCTTCAATCGGCATATATTCCTGAAATGCCTTTACCTTAAGAGCCGGATCCATAATGTTTACAAGCCAGCTGTGTTCTGTAATCTGCATACGTGCTGTTCCAAATCTTTCTCCGCCTTCAGGAACCGGCAGTGCATTATAAAATGCATACTTCGTGCAGTAAGGCTCAAACTGGGAAATGCTCTCCGGAATATGATGAAAATAAAGCCAGTGCTCCAGTTTATGTCTGTACTCCTCTTTTACTACATCTACGTAGATAAAGCTCCGCATCGGATCAAATTCTACTCCCATTTTTATTCTCCTTTTTATGTAATTTTTTTTCAACCAGTTTGCAAAAAAAATCTACCCCCGCACCTACATACCAGACTCCCACAGCCATGGCCACTCCAATTTGAAAAGGTATGGTTTTGTCCATACTTAAAGTCTCAGGCGTCATCAAGCTTAAGCCAATGGCCCAGCCACAAAGCCAGGAAGGCAGATAGATATATCTGTCTAAGACAGAGGCGATGAGTACAGCTGCAAATCCTAAAACTGCCAGGCTTAAAAATAATCCCACGTTTTCTCCCAGCTTTAAATTCTTCAGAATCCAAAGAGCAAGACACGCCCAAAAATCACCGCACCAGAAACCTGCTGTTATTTTTAAGGCATCTTCCCTTTTATTTCCATTCGCTGCATAGACTCCTGCACAGATTAAAGCCACTGCTCCTGTCTTAATCCCCAGATATGGTGCGGCTACCGCCCATAAGGGCGGAAATACCGCAATAGCCGCAGCCAGGATGAAAGTTTGTTTCTTAATGTGCATAAATTTACCTGTTCTGACTGTAATTTTATCTTACTGTAGTTGGTGTGATAAAGTCTGTGTATTTCTTCTTACGGGTCTTAAATTCATCTGTCTTACGAATTTCCGCAAAAGCCCCCTCGTTTCTCTGAATATCTTTACCGTGGATGAACTTTCCGGACATAGTATCATGCGCATGCTCTAGCTGCTCCTCCGGGAAGCTGAACTTTGTCTTTCCGTCTTCTACTGTTATTTCTCCTACAATTCCACACAGCCCGCAAATAGCCTTTGTGGAACCAGGCTCTAAATAGAACAGCCTGTTGTGGCAGTGAGGACAGGCACCTTCTTCACCCTTGTATTCAGCCTTCTCTACATCCTTTGCTGCCTCTGCCAGGTTGCACCCGATTTGATGAACCTCTGCAAGCTTATCATCCTCCATAAGGACAGACTTTGCCCATGGAAACCATGCATTATCAATCACTTTCCACATAGGGGTTAACGCATGCATAGCATGCTCACACTGTACTCTGGTTCCCCAGTCAGAACCACCCACACCTATGTAAGAGATAACCTTGTCTTTTAAAAGACGGGGATCCGGAATCTTTCCTCCGGTTTCCTGAGCAATTTTGGTTCCGATCACATTATTTCCTCTGTCTGTTCTGGGTCCGAAACGGTCTGTAATGGTGTGGAATAATCCGGAGGCTCCCTCTTCAAAAATAGGATCGCTGATAATGATTCCATCTGCGTCCAGCATCTTATCAAGCAGCCATTCAAAATCATCATCCTTAATTGTACACATATTACCTTTACCGCTTAAAAGAGTCTTTGCGCAGGCACAGCATCCGGTGCAGTGACGGATGTTTAATGTAGACATCTGAATAAATTCCACATCACCGCCTTTTTCTTTCGCTCCCATTAATGCCTCCATACAGAGCGAATCATTTGTTCCATTCTTCGTTCCAAAAGAAATACCTAAGATCTTCATTGTCTTCTCTCTTTTTAATAGTGTATTTTATTTCATTACCGTCCAGTTTTATGGCCGAACGGTAATTGAATATTTTTATTATTGCTCTTTCATCTTCAGAATATAGAACCCATCATCCAGAGCATCAATCATGATATAGCCTCTGTCGTCCACTACAACATCTTCTGTGCAGGCCAGACGTGGTCCCGGGAAACCAGGAAAATAAGATTCTTCCGTTTTTTTATTCGGATTGGGCGGTATAAAGTATGCCAGCTCCTTAATATAGTAAGGATCGGAAACATCATAGACACGTAACCCCGCTGAAAAATAGCAGCAGTATACACGGTCGCCTCTTTGCTCCAGCCACGGCTTGTTATCCATCGGCTCATGGATATTGTGAGGTCCGAAGGGACCTGGCACTCCAAGGCCTGCAACATTAAAGTTTTGATAAGGAAAATCTTCCGGAACCTCCGGATAAGGGAATTCCGCAATCAATGTCGGCTGCTTCGGATCACTGACGTCAATCATATGCAGATTATTCAGTGCCTGTGCCCTTTTAATTTTGTCCGGTGTAAAGAACTGGAAGCGCTCTCCTTCATTCTGACACACCACAAGGTCGCGTCCGGGAAGGGGAAGTGCCGTATGAGTTCTGGCACCTGCGAGTTCACTGGAAAAAGCAGGCATCAGTTTCAATTCACCAAGGCATTTCGGACGTGTTACATCATGAACATCCACAATCACAAGCCCGGCTCCGCCATAACCCATATATGCAATTCCGTCACGAACAAATGGTGGTCCATGTAACCAGCCCTTATCCATAAAGGAAGGTACATGCGGCGCACCCGGGTCAAATTCTCTTCCCGGATAGCCATCCGCATATTGATCAGGTCTCCACCAACGTCCTACTTCTACGGGATGCGTAGGATCGATAATATCGATGATACGATAAATCATCCCCTCAAAGCCTTCACAGTCACTGGAAAGATGAACATAACGTCCTCCGTTGTACATAAAGCGGTGTACACCTAACACGTGTTTCAACCCGCAATCCCAGTAGCCTAAAAACTCCGGATTTTCCGGATCATTCTTCAAACTGTAGATTCGGATTCCTGCTTCGCACTTAATTTCACCCTCTCCCGACTGATCAACGAGCGCACCGGGGCCGCTTCCGCAGCTCATAGCCACAATCATCAGATCATCGGCAATCTGCAGCTTTGGAGATGTGGTTGTAGGATATTCCTTCGGATCCACTAGTTCAAAATGTCTGATGAATTTAGGATCATAGGGATCTGTCACATCACTGATCATAACTCCGTTTTGGGTTCCCCCAAAGCAGCAGCCATACAGATAGTATTTTCCTGCCTCTGTTTTGTAAAGGGCCATCTGGAACATGCCACAGTTTCCGTCAAGATTACTGAAAGAACAAACTTCAAGGTTTTTAATGTACCCGTTGTTGCCTTCCCCTTTCGCATAAAATTTGTCTGCCATATAAAGCTCCTTTCATTTTACTTTTTATAAGGATCTGCCTGCTCTTCTCCTTTGAGAATACGTAAGGCTCCCGCTGCCAGTGATTCCAACTCATTTTCACCCGGCATAACCACTACCGGGGCAATAAAGCTTACATAATCTGTAATCCAGTCAGTCAGCATCTTAGAATGAGCCACTCCACCTGTCAAAATAATCGCATCAATTTTCCCTTTGAGTACAGGCGAAAGCTCTCCGATTCCTTTGGCAATCTGATAGGCCTCAGCCTCAAATATCTCTTTTGCCTGTGTATTACCCGCTTCTATCATCTTTTCGACCTCAAGACAGCTTGAAGTTCCAAGATAAGCTTTAATACCACCCATTCCGGTTATTTTTTTCGTCATTTCCCTCTTACAGTATTTACCACTATAGCACATGTCTACAATGTAGTTTAAGGGAATACTTCCGGACCTCTCCGGAGAAAATGGACCTCCGTCCGATGGAATGGCATCCACAATACGACCTCTTTCATGGGCACTTACTGAGATTCCACCACCCAAATGTGCCACGATAAAATTCATCTCCTGGTAGCTCTTACCGGCTTTTGCAGCCACCTTCCGGGCCATGGCCTTAGAATTTAAAACATGACAGAAGCTCTCTCTTACTATCTCGGGCATACCGGTGATTTTGGCAATGTCCTTCATTTCATCGGAGCCCACTGCATCGTAAATATAAGAGGGAATCCCCAGGGGTGCAGCAATTGCATCCGCAATCAGAGCTCCCAGGTTGGATGCATGTTCAATGGTAGATGCATCCACGAGCTTTTCTTTCATATCCTGCGTGACCAGATAGCCGCCCGCATGGATATTTACCAGTTGTCCGCCTCTTCCGACAACAGCAGATAAGTCTTTTTCTTTTACGCCATGCTTATTCATGGAATTCAAAATTGTTTCCTTGCGCATGTCGAACTCATCGGTAACTTTTTGATACTTCTTTAACTCTTCATCAGAATGTACAATACTTTCTGAAAAAAGCTCCTTCTCATCCTCGTAAACCGCAATCTTTGTAGAGGTAGAGCCCGGATTAACAGCTAAAATCTTATAGCTCATGAAAGTCTCTCCTTCTCTTTTATTTAGCCGCTGCCGCAGAGACCGCGATAGAAAGGAATTTTTCTTCTGCGGAAGAACCTCTGGAGGTAAGTACAATCGGGCATTTTGCAGCGACTACAAACCCTGCCAGCTTTGCTTTACATGTACAGGTCAGCATCTTGCCCATGATATTTCCTGCATGGATATTGGGAGCGATCAGGACATCAACATCACCTGCAATCCGGCTCTCATAACCTTTCAATCTGGCAATCTCTCCATCCACGGCGCAGTCATAAGAAATAGGACCTTCCACGATACAGTTCTTAATTTCTCCATCCCGGTTCATGCGGGCCAGCTCTGCAGCCTCCACTGTCTCAGGCATCTTGGGATTAACCTTTTCCACGCAGGCCAATACCCCTACCTTGGGGCAATCATAACCCATGGCAATCAGAGTGTCCACTGTATTTTCAATAATCGCCCTTTTCTGCTCCAATGTAGGGTAGGTAACCATCCCCCCGTCTACCGGAACTAAAATCTTGTGATACCCCGGAACATCAAACATAGTAAAATGAGACATAACGCCGCCTTTTCCCAGTCCATGCTCCTTATTTACAACCGCTTTTAAAATAACACCTGTATCCAGATATCCCTTCATCAGGAAATCGGCTTTTCCCTCTCTTACCAGGGAAACGGCAAGTTCTGCCGCTTCTTTATTATCTGCAGCAGGATAAATATCTTCATCGGGAACATCCTCGCCCAATTCCTTCATAATCCGGCGGATTTCTGCCTCATCCCCTACCAGAACAGGCTTTGCAATTCCTTCCTTTCTGGCATGGAACGCAGCCTCCAGAGTATGTCTTTCACCGGCGGCTGCAATTGCCATCCGTTTCATGGAAGGATATCCTTTTACCTTTTCAATCAATTCATCGAAATTTTTATAAACCATCTGACATGCTCCTTATCTCTGTGACTCTCCGATTTCCAATCCCTTTTCAAATGCCCGTCTGTTTAGCGGAAGGAGACTGGCTTTTTTCTGAAGCTTATGTTCGATTGTTGACCATACAATTTCTGGCTCTATAACCTTCGTATAGCCTACATATACACCCAGCATAATTACATTTAAAACCTTTGCATTACCAAGCTCCAGTGCCAGTTCCGTTACAGGTGCTTTTATAATCTTAACATCCTCACGAATGTTCTCATCCGAAACGATAGAGCTGTTGAGAAACAGTGTCCCTCCCTCTTTTAAGGTGGGCAGAAACTTTTGCAGAGAAGGTCCGTTCATGATGATCAGATCATCCATCACATCACCCAAAGGTGCACCGATTGCTTCATCTGAAATCACGACAAAGCAATTTGCCGTGCCCCCTCTTTGCTCCGCCCCATAGGAGGGAAAGAACGTAACATGTTTATCCGTTGAATCACAGGTTGCCGAAGCCAGGAACTTCCCCAGTGTCATTACACCCTGTCCGCCGAAACCGGCTACACATAAATTTGTTTCCATTACTGCCGCCTCCTTATTGGTCTCTGATCACACCCAGGGGAAACTCCGGGAGCATCTTTTCTTCTATATAATCAAGCGCTTTGAGTGCATCCATCCCCCAGTTTGTAGGGCAGCTGGTAACAATCTCTACCATTGAAAAGCCCTTTCCGTCAATCTGATTTTGAAATGCTTTCTTTATCGCTTTTTTTGTCTTCATTACATTCGCAGGGTTATTGCAGCTGGTCCGTTCCAGATAAGCGGGCGCCGTAAGCTGATTTAAAATCTCACACATATGCATCGGATATCCATGTTCCTTTGCATCCCGGCCTTGCGGGGATGTACTGGATTTCATACCAATCAGAGTCGTCGGTGCCATCTGACCACCTGTCATACCATAGATACCATTATTAATAAAGATAACTGTAATATTCTCTCCTCTGTTTGCCGCTGACATGGATTCTGCCAGTCCGATTGAAGCAAAATCTCCATCTCCCTGATAAGTAAACACCAGGCTTTCTGGATTCGCCTTCTTCATACCTGTTGCTACTGCACAGGCGCGTCCATGAGGTGCCGTAGTATTATCATATGCCATATAGTCCATCTGAAGTCCACAGCAACCAATACCCAGAACACAGGCCGCTTTATCCACCAGATTCATCTCATCCAGAACTTCGCCGATCAGTTTCATCACGGTACCATGCATGCATCCGGGGCAAAAGCCTGAAACTTTGTCTTCCTGAATGGTTTTTGTTCTCGCATAAATTTGTTTCATCTCTTCCTCCTATTTTGCCAAGATTTTTCTTACGGATTCTATAACCGCATCACGGCTCATGATGTTTCCGCCTGAACAAAGGCAAGTTTCTACCGGACAGCGATTCTTTACTGCCGCTTCCACATCAGTTACAAACTGCGCAGGAATTGACATCTCAACATCAAGCACTGCCTTAACCTTTCCATAATCGATATGTTCAAATGCATGACTTGGAAACGGGTGAACCGTTATCGCACGGATAAGGCCTGCTTTTATGCCTTCTTTACGGAGCTGATTTACGGCTGATTTTGCAATACGTGCTGATATTCCGTAGGCAGCAATCACGACTTCGGCATCCTCTGTCCTGTATTCTTCAGCCTGTGCTTCTTTTCCCCAGCTCTCGTAAAGTCTGGAGGCTTCTTCATTCGCTCTTTGCATATCGGCAGTCTTCCAGTGACCCGGCTCAATCCAGGAACGGTTTGCATAGTCAAGCGGATGTCCGATACATGCCCATGCTTTCTTTGCTTCTTTTATTTCAGCGATTTCTTCATCTGTTTTCATCTCAGGAAGCGTAACGGGCTCCATCATGGTTCCTATGACACCATCTGCGAGTATTAATACCGGATTCCGGTCCCGGTCAGCATAATCAAATGCCTTATAAGTCATATCAACTGCTTCCTGCACTGAAGCCGGGGCGAATACCAGCATCTGAAATCCGCCATTTCCGGAAGCCTTTGTCGCCTGATAGTAATCCATCTGAGCCGGCTGGATAGATCCGACGCCCGGACCTCCCCGTGAAATGTTTGCGTACACCATAGGGATTCTGGCAGATGCACAGTAAGAAATCCCCTCACTCTTCAGGGCAATGCCTGGGCTGGAGGAAGACGTCATCGACCTGACCCCTGCACTGGCAGCGCCATAAACCATATTTACAGATGCGACTTCTGATTCACCTTGTACGAAACTACCGCCCACTTCCGGCATTCTTCTCGCAAAATACTCCGGAATCTCATTCTGGGGCGTAATCGGATATCCGGCAAAGAAACGACACCCGGCCCTTACCGCTGCTTCCGCAATCGCCTCACAGCCTTTCATAAATACTCTAGACATAACTCACAACCTCCTGATTACTTATAAATTTCAATAGCACCTTCCGGACACATCTTTCCACAGATACAACAGGCAATACATGCCTCCATACGAGCCGGGGTTACATATTCATAACCCTTTGAATTCACTTTTGTGCCGATTTCCAAAACATTTTTGGGACAAAATTTAACACAGTAACCACAACTCTTGCAGCGTTCTGCCACTACTTTAACTTCAGACATATTCTTTTCCTCCTTTTATACAGACTCCACAGCCCATGGATAGGTAAGGTACAGATGCAGAGGCATAACCGGAATCCCGGAATTTCTCTTCACTTCTTCATAAAGTTCTTCCCTGACGCAGAGAAAATCCAGTTCCTTATATGGAGCAAGCATCTCCTCCAACTTTCTGTTTCCCTCCATAACTTCTCTTTTCCCGGTATGATATCCGGTATTCGGGTTACTGATGATGTGGAGCTTTTCGATATCTATATGGGATACGCCCAATATTTCACTTAAGACCCGGTCAATGTGTTCCAAATCAAAAGACCAGGGACGATACGGATTTATCACATAGTAAACACAGGTATCTTCCCGGTTTATCATAGGTGCAAAGCCGCCAATGGATCTGGCCCCGATATAATCTCCGCCAACATCCAGAACCGTATAGGCCTTTTTATCATTCAAAAAACGCCTTACGCCACCCGTCAGTGTGGGAGCGTCCATAAATTGCTCTTCATAATGGATTTCCAGCCCCCAGCCGGACATCTCCTCACACAAATCTCTGGAGCGGAACAGAGGTTTGGTCATATCCAGATCAAAGAAATGTACCTTCTTATCAGCAGCTGCAGCAAGCTGTTTTGCAACATTGACAGCAATCTCACTTTTTCCACATCCTGCTTCACCGATAAATAAGAAGTTATTATATTTTTGATACTCTATCCTTTCCATCAAGACTTCCATATCCTCTACCTCTCTTAAAAGACTTTTATATTAATCTTTTATCTACATACTATAATAACGATATTCTTTGTCAAAATCCAATATCAAATCCAGAGGTTATCATAAGATATTTTTATATATTAGTCATATCTAACCGCTTATATAAGATGTTATTTTAGATATAGTGCATAGTCAGGAAAAAACTGCTTTTCAAATTCCTTTTTACTGGGTATAATAAGTTTAAATTATATATGACACTACAAAGTGCGTAGCAACCCGTAGGTATCCTGAAAGAGGGAGGGGATTTTGATGAATTTAAGACAATTGGAATACTTTGTTTCTGTAGCAGAAACCTTAAGTTTCACAAAAACTGCTGAAAAGTTCTTTATATCGCAAACGGCTGTCACACAGCAAATAAAGGCGCTTGAAACGCAGATGGATGTGAAGCTGTTAAAGCGGACAAAGCGCCGTGTAGAACTGACCCCTGCCGGAAGTGTCTTTCTGACTGAGGCAAAAGCAATTTTAAACCGGACGGCGGATGCAGTTGCCAAGGCCAAAAAAGCTGATACGGGCATTACAGGAAACTTAAACCTCGGAATTGTAGAAGGATATGATAATCCTGAATTTCCGAATGTCCTCCGCTCCTTCCGTGCGGGATATCCTAACATTTCCCTTATAATTAAAGAGGGAGGTGCGGGCACCCTATACACTTCACTGCTGAACCATGTGCTGGATATCGCTGTAAATGTCCGTTTCTCCTACAGTAAACTGGAAGAAAAAGATATTTCCTATCAGGTGATTAACAGATATAATCTGATTGTCATGCTGCCCGCCACACATCCTCTGACCTATTGTAACACGCTTAAGCTGTCTGACTTAAGGAAGGAGTCATTTATTTTTACCTCCATCGGTGATCCTGAGGACAGCTTCGGTCAGTATGAAAGTACGATGGCTCACTTTATCCGCTCGGGATTTACTCCGAATATCGTGCAGAACTCCACAAGTTTCAACACGACTGCACTTATGGTAGCTGCTAACATGGGGATTGCTATACTCCCCTCTTATGCCCTTGCATCCAGCAGGAACCTTCGGAACGTGGTGACCATACCTCTGGATAAGGATTCGGACATATTCGAAGTTGTGGCTGCATGGCACAAGGAGAACCACAATCCTACGATTGACAAATTTTTATCCTATGTGCCTATGGATAAAATATCTTGACGTTATAGGCGGCATTGCGGTTATCGCGGAATTCAGACCAGTGAAGCAGAAAGGTCTTTATGATCAACTATACCAGGGCCAAAACACCTTTTGACCCACAAATCATTATATGGGAGAAGAACTTGATGAACTCTTCAGATTTAATGGATACCCCGAGAATTTTTACTGCCATAGCCGAATGGGCGGCATGCATGATCTATATCTTATTACTGCCAAAAAAGTTACACCAATATAAATTGGGATTCTCGTTAACCGGCACTCTTGGTGTCTTGCTTTTATACCAGTATATTGCAGGACTTTTACCCCTGTATTTATGGATTCCAGGTATGATTGGTGCGATTGCAATCATGTATTTTTCAATTTACTTTATTTGCCATACGAGCTTTCAGGATGCTGCCTTTTGCTGTATCAGAGCTTTTGTTTTAGCTGAGTTTGCCGCTTCCCTTCAGTGGCAGCTTTATGTCTGGTGGGCCGACATGTTCCAAAAGAACAGCATTTTAGTATCTGTCATGGTAATGCTTCTGACCTATCTCTTCATTTACACCATTTATTTCCTGCTGGAGCGTTCTCATATTCCGGCAGACGAACCTTTGGATGTTAACCGAAGGGAATTAATCGGGGCAGCCTCCATTGCCATCGGGGCTTTTGCTATCAGTAATATCAGCTTTGTCATGCCTGACACCCCCTTTTCCAGTGCCACCAGTTCTCTTCTATACATACGTACACTGGTCGATTTCGGAGGGCTGGTCATGCTCTTTGCTCATCAGGACAAACGCGAGGAATTCCGTATGCGGACTGAGAATCAGAACCTGAACAATCTTTTACAACGTCAATATGACCACTATAAGATGGCACAAGAGAACCTTCAGATTCTAAGAAGAGAAACACATGATTTAAAGCATTATCTCCTTGCAATCCGCTCGGAAGAGAATCCGGAAAAGAGAGAGCAGTACCTATATGAGATGGAACACGCACTTCAAGTTCAGGAAGCTTTCGCTGACACTGGAAATCATGTATTAGATGTGGTTTTGACAACAAAAACCACCTACTGTGTACAGCATAATATCACTTTTAACTGTCTGGCAGACGGAAAGCTGATTAACTTTATGCACGTGAAAGATATATGCTCAATATTTGGCAATGCTCTGGATAATGCGATTGAATGTGTCAGACAATTTGAAAATCCGGAAAAGCGTTTAATTACTTTAAACATGTTTCAAAAAAAACAGTTCCTTATAATACAATTTGAAAATTATACCGAAAACCCACCTGTAACAAAAGACAAATTTCCTGAAACAACGAAAAATAATAAGCTTTATCATGGCTATGGTCTGAAAAGCATTCAAATCGCCGTAAAAAAATATGATGGTACCATGACGCTCAAATACAAACCCTGCTGGTTTCAATTAAAAATTCTGATTCCTGTAAAAACCTGACTATGGTCTTATGTTTCATATTGCCTCTCCGGCTCCGCTTCCGGTGCTTCCGAAGAATTTGAAATAATTACGGCCGCCAATATTATCATACATCCCGTGACCATACGCGGGGTAATGATCTCGTGCAGAATAAGGACAGAAAATAAAGTTCCGAAAACCGATTCCATGGACAGGATAATTGCCGCCTTAGTCTCCTCCACATACTTCTGGCTTGCAGTTTGCAGGAAAAAGCAAAGGGTTGTACTGATTACCCCCAGGTACAGCACACCAAGCCATCCCTGTGACGTCACATGGAAATCCGTCTCCCCAAAGATAAAGAGAAAGATAACGGAAAGAATAAATGCCACAGCCATCTGTACAAAATTCAAAACCGTTGCCCGATACAGCTTTACTGCCTTTCCTGTGAAGAATATCTGGAAAGCAAATGCGGCTGCGCATAAGAGGGTCAGTGTATCTCCAAATCCCAGTGACAGATCTCCATTTAAAGACAGTAAAGCGACTCCCATCACAGACATAACTGCACCTATCATTCCCTTGATACCTACTTTCTTTTTTAAAAAGATAAAAGTGATAAATGGTACAATTACCACATTTAATGCCGTCAGAAATGCGCTTTTAGAAGGCGTGGTATACTGCATCCCGACTGTCTGAAGGGCGAATCCTGCAAACAATGCAAGCCCCATAGGGATGCCTGCCCGGATTTCTTTCCATCTCATGTCTTTTAAAGAATTGATGCTGACAAGCGCCATAAGTACGGCTGCCAGGAAAAACCTGACGGCCATAATCTGAAAGGGAAACATGCTTTTCAGTGTCATATCTGTTGCTACGAAACCTCCGCCCCATATAATCGTTACGATCACCAGACTGCCGGCTGCAAGCTTTTTCTTCACGTATCTTTCTCCTCACTTTCTGCAATTACAGTATATTCGTTCACACAAACTTCTCTACCATTACTTCGTTTGTAATAAACCGATATTTGAATTGTACCACAGTATTATCTTTTTCTGTAGTGAAATATGCTTTATTGCAGGATCCACTTCTGGGATACCTGTCATCCTGATAAGTAGCCGACAAGGTTCCATAAGTAGCCACCGAATAATCATAGGTTCCCGCAAAGGGTAATATTACAGAAAGCGTGTAGGTGTTGTCTCCCGTATAATACATCCGGGTCACTTCACTGTTGGAATCATTCTTCACTGCTCCGACATGGGGCTGAAAGCTTCCATATACAACGATTTTTTCCGGAAGC
Source organism: Novisyntrophococcus fermenticellae (assembly GCF_018866245.1). Lineage (GTDB taxonomy): Bacteria > Bacillota > Clostridia > Lachnospirales > Lachnospiraceae > Novisyntrophococcus > Novisyntrophococcus fermenticellae. Next base: position 1,168,733 of record NZ_CP076458.1, on the reverse strand, counting down.
TTCATACCGGTATTTTCATCGTAGACCTCTTCGGCTCCATAACGAATGAGCATCTCCGGATTTGCTGCCTTTTTTCTCAATTGATGTCCGCTTACCCACAATCTCTTTGCCGTCTCCTCCTGATTAAATCCCATCGGACAATCCAGACTTTTCCGGTTCATCTGATAGAAACCCTGACAATCCATTTCTTTATTATCAGCTCTTTTTACGGTAACTGCCCCATCTCCCAGCATCCGGCGAAATGGCAGCTCAAAGTATGCGTTGGGATTGTTAATCTCTGTCCACTTATATGTATATTCCAGAAAATGGTTTCTGCTCTCCTCCGGCTGATTGGCGAACCAGGCAATCTGATCATATCCCCACCAATCTTTCCATGCCAGTTCTTCCCTTGTAAAGGAATCGCGGTCATCCACCACTAAACCGCCCCAGTTATCATACTCCATCAGATAAGGCATGGCATCTGCCGACCATCCATTGGGATTTTCTCCCCCTTCGCTATAACCTTCTCTCACCAGAACTAATTCTTCTCCCGGGATCTCAAGCAGGGGAACCCTGGTAAATGGCATTGCATGATAATCAAACAATAATTTGCCCCGGATATTTACACCATGGGTATGCGCATCCAGAAGCACCTTGTGCCGTCTCCCATGCACCCTGGCATATGCACGGATCAGGTCAAAAAGCCATGCTGTCTTTTCCATACCCGGATCATGAGCCGTGTATAGATGCACCTGCCCCATATGCAGAGCTTCATAGCCGCAATCAATGTATCTGGTCGCGCGGTAATAGAACCACATCTGCGCTTCCCGGCGGGACAGATCCGGAATTCCACCATTTTTACATGGATCCTCTCTGGGGCTTATAAATCCGGAGGACTCATCGGTAAATAATGCATCCTGCAGACAAAAGTTCCTGTCTTCCGGCTCCATGTCAAAGGCCTCGAATACGTAGGCCGGTATCTTAATCTCTTCCATCCGTTCCACGATCCACTCAAATACACAGGCCTGAAGAATAATCTCCGGATCAACTGCATGAACTTTTTCTGCCAGCTCTTCGGAAAGACGAAAATGTTCCTCGTCCTCCATTGGCATATACCAGATGCCTGATGCCCTTCCCAGAAACTTTACGCCCATATCTTTTATGGCACGCAGATCATCTGCAAGGGTTTGGCTTTCAAATAATCCCGCTGCAGTTACACAGCGGGACAGATAATTCTCCAGTACTTCCCTTGAAATCTTTTCATCAAATATAAAATTCATCAGCCTCTCCCCTTCTCATTCTTTATCAAAAATATCCAGCATCAATGTTTTTATCTCATAGGGTTTAAGCGGCACCTGAATCTCTTCCTGAACAAATTCCGTCTCTTCTTCCATCAGATTACATGCACACCACTGTTTTATCGGCAGTCTGCTGCTGATTTTCACAACACACCTTCTGCCCTCAAACTCATGGAAGCGAAGTATGATGCGTGCTCCGTTTTCTTCCCGTTTCAGTGTATCCACAACCAGATTTTCCTGGTCAAATGAAATCCAGCTTTCAGCTCCCAGACGGCTTCTTCCCGGCTGTCCTGTCAGCGGATTGTTCAAATCAAACGCCTGCTGTTCAATACCTGCTTCATACCATTCCTTATCATGAGGTAAAATTGCATACGTAAATTCATGCGTTCCAAGATCCGCTGTATAATCGGGATCTACTGCAGATTTCAGAAGTGTAAGACGGATGGTGTCTTCTTTCACATCATGACCATATTTGCAGTCATTCAGCACTGCCATCCCGTAACCGGTTTCCCAGATGTCCACCCATTTGTGAGCTGCCACCTCGAATTTGGCAGCCTCCCAGGTAGTATTTCTGGTAATCGGACGGCGAATATTTCCATTTTGAATATCGAATCGGGCGTCTACCGCACGTACATCCACCGGAAAACTGGTTTTTAACAGCTTCTGACGCTCCTGCCAGTCTACAGTTGTCCTGAAATCGATCCGCGGACTTGACTCATACAGGCACATCGTCTGCCAAATCCGGGATTTATGATACGTCCAGAGAAACGCAACCTCCCAGCCCAGACTGTGCTTTCTGGTATTCACCCTAATGCAATTCTCCACTGTCTCTTTTTTTAAGTCAATAGTCGGCTCCAGTTCCCAGGCATCAAAACATCTGGGCTTATCCTCAAAAATCTGAAGCACATTGGCACATTTCTCTGAAGGGAGAACCTCCCGTTCTGCTTTCTTGTCATAGATACGGTTCAGCTGCCCCTTTTCATTCCAGGAAATCGTATAAAATGGTGTTTCAATCTGCGATGCTCCCACATCAGAAGAGGAGAATATACCATCTGCCTGCACAGATGTTTCACCTGTCACAATCCGGAACGTGGCAAATGAAAAGGGCTTTATCTCCTGCGCCCATATATGCAGTCCGTTTTCTTCCCAGACTGCTTTTACACTCTGTCCGCCTTCATCTGTCACCGGACATCCCCTATACCTGTCAAGTTCCGCATCACTCATAGGAATGACGGCCGCCCCGCTCCTTATCCAGTTTGCGTTATTGAACACTGTATAGCAGTCTGCTTCTGCTGTATAAATTGCCCGATTTACCTCTTTCATGGTTCCTTTGATCAATTGCAGCGCCCTTGCGTATTCCTCATGGCTGTCCTCATACACCTCCTTGATCGCAGAACCGGGCAGAATGTCGTGGAACTGATGACACAGCACGATTTTCCATGCTTTTAAAAGGCTGTCATAGTCATAAGGCACCCCTGCAGCCGTCCCGGCCAGTACAGAAAGCATCTCTGTATCACGAAGCAGATATTCCATCCTTCGGTTCATCTTTTTATTATAAGCCTGTGAGGTATAGGTTCCCCTGTGAAACTCCAGATATAGTTCCCCGTCCCACACGGGAATATGTCCATCCATAGGATTCTCTTCCAAGGTCCGGTTTAAACGGCGAAAATATTCCGTAGGCATTTCCATCTTTACATGCGGCAGCCCCGGAATCCTGTCGGCGGCCTCTGCCTGCTTTATCTGCGTTCTGGTAGGACCTCCGCCACCATCACCGAATCCAAAGGAAATCAGCAGATCCCTGTTTGTATCCTTATTCTTATATTGCTCCCATACACCTTTGATTGCATCCGGGCTGGTATTCCCGTTATAGGTATAGTAATCCTCGCCGGGGTCCGTCGTTGTGATAAAGTGAGCCGTCACTTCGGTTCCGTCCATTCCCTTCCAGCGGAAGGTGTCATAAGGCAGACGATTCGTATCGTTCCAGCTGATTTTTGTGGTCATGAAGGTATTTATACCGGATTTTTTCAAGATTTGTGGCAGCGCCCAGGAATATCCAAACACATCCGGCAGCCACAAGTATTCGCTTTCATATTCAAACTCCTGCCGGAAGAAGTTTTTACCGATAAGAATCTGACGGATGATGGACTCTCCGGAAGCCAGATTACAGTCGCACTCCACCCACATGGCACCGGAAGGTTCCCATCTTCCCTCTTTTACACGCTTTTGAATATGGGCGTATATATCAGGGGAATCTTCTTTGATATATTCGTACAACTGCGCCTGTGTCTGAAGAAACAGGTATTCCGGATACTTCTCCATAAGCCGGTTCACCGTAGAAAATGAGCGTGCCGCCTTTTCTCTTGTATGGCGCAGGCGCCACAGCCACGCCACATCGATGTGTGTGTGTCCGATCAGACTTACGTTCACATCCGGTTTTCCCCTTCCGTCCATTTCGGAATACAGAAAAGTAAATGCCTCTTTTACAGTCTCGTAAAACGCTTCATTTCCGGGCTCTGTATAATTGACTTTTGTAAAGGTACGAACCAGAACGTTTAGAATCCATTCCTTATATTCATTTCCCACCGGCAGCAGGTCATAAGTCTCAATGGCTGCTTTTGCCAGATAATACAAATCATCTGTGGGGTGATCCAGTATCCCGATCTGTACCTGGCGGATTTCCATCCTGTTTTCCTCCGGAATTCCGCCCCCGCTAAGTCCCGACCAAAGACGAAATTTCAGTTCCTGCGTATATCCATTTACCTCCGGCTCTAAAAAAACCTCATGGTGATTCCCGTCCACTGCCTGATAAGGTTTTCCATTGAGATATAAAAGACTCTCAAAATCTCTGTTATTTCCTGTTCCGATTCTGGCTCCGAAATCAAACAGTCCAAGTACTTCTTTATTCTTCCATTGTGGAGGAATCTCCAGAGTAACGGTCAGCCAGTTATAACGGTCCCAGCCCTTCCAACAAAATCCTTTTTCCACCGGCCGGCCTGTTCCCTGTAAAATCCGATTCCCGGTACTGCCGTCATCGTCCCAGAACAAAAGTCCTTCCAAGTCCCTTCTGTCTTTATATCGCAGCCCTTCCAATTCCTCAATGATATTTTTAATTCTGTCTCGATTATGAAAATCAAATGGCATCTTATCTTACCCTCCATAAGCCTCATCATACCTGTCTACCAGCTGCTTTGCCAGTGAATAAGAATTCACCAGCGGATGCAGCATCAATGCTTTGATGGCTGTTTGCCGCGAACGTGTTTTCACAGCTTCCACTGTAAGTTTCTCGTACATCTTTATCAGGCGGATCAGCAGATAACAGTCTTCCGGAACCTCTTCAATCCTGACAGGGCAAATACCGTCTTTCGATACCATGCAGGTGGTTTCAATCACATCCTGATCCTCAAGACCCGGTATACTTCCATTATTTTCAACGGAAAGCACAAGATATTTCCCTTCTTCACTTTGCATTCCCTCGATACAATCCAACATAACACCCGCATACCCCATACCATCAGGAACCTCCAACGCTCCCTTCTCAAGCAAAGGCCGCTTCTCAAGACCAGATTCTATACTCATGTAAGAGTTTTCCCGAATCTGCATATAATAAAGGAAAATCTGCAGTGCTCCTTCCGGATCCGCATCCATATCCATAGCTTGCAGTTCCTTCATCATCTTTGCATTGACAGCTTCAATTGTCTTTCCTCTGGTCACTCCGGATTTTTTTATATTCTCAAGTGCCTGTTCCCTGTGGTAGTAATAATAGAGATACTCATTGGGAAGGAATCCAATGGCGCGCAGCAGCTCGGGATCAAACATGGAAAATTCCTGAATATGCTTTAAAAATACGTCATCAGACAGCAGCTCGGGCAGAATTTCTTCTCCCTTCTTTTTTACACTCCGAATCCACGAGAGATGATTCAAACCAAAAAATTCCACATAAAGCTCGTCTTCCGTCACACCCAGTTCTTTTGCCATGCGAAATTTGGTGCTGCTTGGCGCATCACAGATTCCGATTATTCTATCATATCCGGCACTGCGTAATGCCTGGGTTACCAGACCCGAAGGATTTGTAAAATTAAAAATCCACGCCTCAGGTGCGTGTTCTTTTATCATCTCACAATAATTAAGCAGCACCGGTATGGTACGAACAGCCATGGAGAATCCCCCTGCTCCTGTGGTTTCCTGCCCGATAACCCCCAAATCAAGGGCAATTGTCTCATCTGTTACTCTGGAAGAATCCCCGCCCACACGAAGGGTCGTTACGATATAGTCTGCACCCTTGACGGCTTCTACCGGATCGGCCGCTGCCCATACTTTAAGTTCTTCCTTTTCCCTGCTCACCACATGCCTGCAGAGCTTTTCTATAATTTTCTGCTTTTCTTTCTGAATATCGTAGAGAACAACTTCATCGATATGCAACTTTTTATATCGCTTTAAAAGACCATTTATAAAAATAACGGTACGTACGCCTGCTCCTCCGATCACTGCAATCTTCATCCTGAAATCCTCCTTTATTTTATAACCACAGCTTCACTTTCCTGTATAAACCTCATAAGCCTGTCCTCTGTAGGAAACCCTGTGTTTCCTCCCAGTGCGGTTACGGATAATGCACCGCAGGCATTCCCGATTCGCAGAGAATCTTCCGGAGATTTGCCTTTTAAAAATCCATATACAAATCCCGCATTAAATGAGTCTCCGGCTCCGGTAGTATCTATGGCATTCACCGTGTAGGCGTCCGCCTCATAAATTTCCCTGCCTTTTATGGCAATGGAACCTTTCTTTCCCATCTTAATCACTGCCAGACCACAATATGCCGCAAAATCCAATGCAGCCTCTCTGACATCTTCTTTCCTTGCATAATGCTGTGCCTCTGTTTCATTCATAAACAATATATCTATATAAGGAAACAACTGGTAGATCTCCTGCTTCCATTCCCCTGTGGAATCCCATCCCAGATCAAAGGAAACGGACGTCTGTGTCTCCTCTTTCATGCTCTTAAGGAAGCTTAAATAGGAATCATGGTTGGAGGAGCCTGCATAACCTGTCACATGAATATGCGAAGCGTCTTTCACCTTCTCTATGTCCACCGCATCGATATGGAGGCTTTCATTGGTTCCCCGATAGGTTAAAAAAGATCTGTCTTTTTCATCTGTAAAACTTAAAGAAATGCCTGTCTTTTGTGTTTTACTTGTCTGTAAAAGAGAATCGTCCACATGGCTTCTCAAAAATTCCTTCCGGATGAAATCCCCATAACAGTCATCTCCCACTTCTCCCTGGAACACCGGGTGCAGTCCCAGTTTACCTGCGCCGAGCGTAAACAGAGCGGCACCTCCCCCTACAAAAGTTTCCATGACCGGGACCTCCATCTCTTGTCCCGGCCCGGGAAACTTTTCCACACCCGGTATTACAATGTCAATATTTATGTCACCGTAAACGTATACATCCCATTTTTTTTCGTTCATGCTTTCTCCTTTAAACATTCTATCCCTTTACCGCACCAATCATGGCCCCCTGGGCAAAATACTTCTGTATAAAAGGATATACACAGAGAATCGGTACTGTTGTTACCACAACTGCTGCCATTTTCAATGAATCTGAAGTTACGGATGCCGTATTATGGGCCAGCGCCTGTGCCACAGAAGTAACCTCCTGCTGAGAGTTCATGGCCTTTGTCAGCATTTGCTGCAGTACGGTCTGGACCGGCCACAACTTCGTATCATTCATGTAAAATGCTCCTGCAAACCAGTCGTTCCAGTGATTTACCGCAGTATACAGTCCCACAACAGCAATTACCGGTTTACTTAAAGGAAGCATGATTTTTGTATAGACCTGAAAATATCCGCATCCATCAAGCTTTGCCGATTCTTCCAGACTATCCGGTATCCCCTCAAAGAAGCTTCTCACCATCATGAGGTATGTTACGCTTACCAGTCCGGGAATTACATAAACCCAAAAGGAGTTCAGCAGATGCAGATTCTTATACTGAATATATGTAGGAATCATACCACCGCCAAACAGCATTGTAAAGGTAATCAACATCGTGATAAGCTTACGTCCGGGAAGATCATACTGCTTCAATACAAAACCTGCCATCGTTGTAACCATAAGGCTTAAAAAAGTTCCGATTCCCGTTCTTGCCAGCGTGATGCCATATGCATTCATGATGCTGCCGTCTTTGAATACCTCTTTAAAATTGTTTAATGTAAATTCCCTTGGCCAGAACCAGACGCCGCCCCGGGCAGCATCCCTTCCATCATTAAAAGAAAGAGCCACTACATTCAAACACGGGAGCAGAATGATCAGACAAAGCGCTATAATTATAATATAAATCAAAGTCTGAATAAATCGATCCATTGGGTTTGTCTTTATATGTTTTTTCATTCTTTACCCAATCCTTTCCTTATCTTTATTCCTGCCCGCCCGCAAAGAGCGGGCAGGAATGATACCTTACTTATAGAACGTTACAGATTCCGGATTCTCGTCATATACATTCTTTACGTAATCCTCAAATCTCTCCACACCTGCTGCTTTCAACTGTGCGCGGAAGGACTCAACAATTGATTTTACTTCGTCATCTGACTTGGCAAAACATGCCTGTATGAAGGTTTCCTTCCAATCCAGAAGTTCCATCTGCATCTTTACATCCGCCAGTTCATCTGCTGACAGATATGCCGTAGCGTCAAGACCCGGAATCAGTTTCTTCTCCACCGGATAATCCTTGGCAATCTGCACGCTCCTTGCGAAAGTCGAATCACCTGCGGATGCTCCGGGACGTGACTCACCGAAGTTGTCGATATTGTTTTTATTCGTCAGTACAAATTCAAAGAAGTAATTTCCTGAACCTCCGAAGCCGGAACCAACCGTGTTAATCAGATAATCCGTATCGCCTTCATTTAATTTTTTTACAACTTCATCTTTCAGCCGCGGATAACCGTCTACCATATCATAGGAGACTCCCTCGGCACCATACTGTGCGATGATCTGTCCTTCTTTTGAGGACAGCCAGTCAAAGAATTCGAATATCTCTTCCGGATTCTCAGCGTCTGCAGAAATTGCCATACAGCCGCGGTGAGATTTACCGTGTACCACTTCCTTGTTGTCTCCCTGAATATCATTCAGCGGCCCAAGCGGTACCCAGTCATCATTTCCATATACAATTTCTTCGTAATTATGGACGTCTGCCATAATTGCTGAATTGTGGTTTTTGGAAACCTCTTCCGCACGGGTGGCATCCATGGTAAAGAACTCCGGATTCATCAGACCTTCGTCAAGCAGCTTTCTTACGAAGTTAATCTGATCATAAACATAGTCTGTTTCAGCTATATGTTTTACTTTTCCGTCCGTATCCAGATTGTAGTTATCACTGACACCCCAATTATATCCGGCCGTAATGAATTTCAGGGGATCAGCTGAACCGCCCCAATATTTTGGTCCCAATGGATATACATCATTTCCGTTATCATCCTTAAAACCACCCTCTTTAATCTTAACCAGAAGATTGTAGAAGTCCTCCTGTGTATTAATTGTTCTCGGGTCAATGCCAAGCTTATCCGCAATAGCCGACTGGATGTACATACCGCCTACGTATTCTTCCTCCGGATTATATTCCAGCGAACGGTCAATTTCGTCTATATCCATCTGCCACATATAGACACCGTCCAGGTCATCTCTGAACACGATGTTATCATGCGTATCCTGTGGAAGATAATCATCCTCATAATATTTGGAATACACCTTACTGTTCTTCATATAATCAGATACATCCGCAAACATCCCATCTTTGGCGGCCTTGTACAGCAGAGGAAATTCAGGTCTTGTGGAATCATCCAGATAGCTGACAATCACATCCGGGATGGTTCCTGATGCAAGCTGGGAAGCCAGAACTTTTGAATCACTGTCTCCGGGCGTATAGCGGACATCCAGCTTAATACCCGTCAGCTCTGTAATCTTTTTCATCGTTTCCGTATTATTAAAATCATCCGGAAGCGTGTCTCCGATATCATTTACATAAGCCTGTACCGTAATGGTACGGTCTGCAATCCAGGTATCGGGCTTATCAGCGTTATCTGCACTGCTTCCCTCCTCTTTTTTTGCATTACTGCCAGTGTCCTGCCCCCCGCAGCCTGCCAGTGCTGCAAGCGTCATGGCCCCGGCCATGGACACTGCCAGACATCGTTTTAAAGTTTCCTTCTTCATGTGTAATACCTCCTTAAGAATTTTCATTATAAAAATGTTACCAAAGTCCGACCTCAGTAACCTTCTTACTGATTTTATTGCATACTACAACCAATACCAGCCCTACAAGTCCCTGTATCAACCCAATGGCAGTAGCATAACCAAACTGTCCTCCCTGAATACCTGTACGGAGCACATAGACATCCAGCGTATCTGCCAGTGACATATTGCCAGGTGTACGTAAGAGCCAGATCTGCTCTACACCAGAGGAAAGCAATCCCCCACCCCCATAATGAACAAAAGTCCTATGGTTCCCCGTATGCCGGGCAATGTAATATGCCACATCTTTTTCAGTTTCCCGCAGCCATCCATATCCGCTGCTTCATACAGAGAGGTGTCGACAGAACTGATTGCTGCCAGATAGATAATCGAGTCCCATCCGATATTTCTCCATAAGTCCATGGAAAACAAAATACGGAAAAAATATTTTGCATCCATCAGAAAAAAGGTACCTCCGTCGCCCCCCAGTGCCGAAATCGCCTGATTCAGGACACCTGTGTTCGGAGCAAGAATTCTCTGCAGCATTGTAACAATAATAACCGAAGACAGAAAATGCGGCAGATACGTAACTGTCTGTGAAACTTTCTTGAACTTCATACTGCGGAGCTCATTGAGCATCAGCGCCAGTATAATGGCAAACGGAAATTCCAGAATACATTTAATTACCCCTACGCTTAACGTATTCTTAACCAGTCTCGGAGCATCATAGCTGGAAAAAAACGTCTTAAAATACCGAAGTCCCACCCACGGGCTTCCCCAGATTCCTTTCTTAAACGAATAATCCTTAAAGGCAAGTACGGAGCCTGCCATGGGTACATAGCAGATTAATATGTAGTAAATGATACAAGGCAGAAGCATTACATACAGCGGCCAGTAACGAATCAGCCTTTTTCTTAAGGGTTGTTTTGCCGGCTTATATTTTTTCTGCTTCCCAACACCTGCTGCTTGCATAAAAGATCCTCCTCTTTTTCATAATTTTCAAATCCATTCCAGCAATGCGCTGATGGGATAATGATCCGACAGCCATACGCCGTCTTCTCTTTCTTCCCATTTCTCTAAAGAGCGGCATCTGAGTCCGTCTTTTCTGTTTCTGATATAGATGTAATCAATACACTCCGATTCGTCCTCCGGTTCAAAGCCATGATAGGTTACACCGATTCCTTCCGTGATATTCACATATTCCGGCTGCTGTTTCATTTCAAGAAACTCTTGCCCATCCGGTTCGGCATTAAAGTCACCAGCCAGAATCACAGGCGCTTCGCGAAACAGTCTTGCTTCCTCTGCCTTTTTAAGCACCTGTCTTAATCCCAGAACTCTTGCCTGTACCCCCTGATGATCCAGATGAAGATTTAAAAGTCTAAATACTTTCTTTTCCTCCAGATCCTCAAACAGTGCTTCCGTGCATACCCGGGGGCAGGTGGACTGTTCTTCATATCTGCTTGCCGGTATAAAGGGCTTTGGAGAAAGCCAGAAGGTTTCCATGGAAATGAGATTTATCCGATTCTTTTTATATGCAATGGCTACCTGTTCATCCTCAAGCGTTTCGCTTCTCCCGCATCCCATAACGTAATAATCGTCTAACACATCCTTCAGCCACAGAGCCACATGGGGCAGCACCTCCTGAAAACAGATTAAATCGGGTTTCTCTTTTTGTATTTTCTTTAGAATCAATGGTTTACGGTATTGAAAACTATTGCCCTTATCCTGATTGAAATCACATCTTATATTGAATGTAACAAGCTTAAGCATGTTATTCGTCCTCCTATATCCAGAGCCAGATTGGCTGGCTCCATGCCTTTTTTCCATAGGAATCTTTACATGTCACACGCACATATTCCTCATCGCCCTCCAGTGCAAAGGTTCCTTCTGTCAATCCCTCCTCATCACTGTGCAGGTGACCACCTCGGTGAGGTGTCTGAAAGTAAATATCCTGACAAGGAGCACATCTTAATACCGCCTGTTGATCCTCCACATAAAAATCCTCAATCAGTGGACCACTGGAAGCAAAAAAGCTGCCGTCCTTTAATGCCTGCAGGATACCCCTGTGCGTAAACTCCCTGGTTTTTACCATGACAAATCCACCCAGGCTATGCGCTTCCAGATTGTGTGCATCATCTGTGGCAAAACAGTTTATCCTGTTCCTCACAAAGAGAAAATGGTCAAAGTAGGTTTCTGAATTGCCGTTATTTGATTCGAATTCTGATCCGTGATTATAGATTTCCATCCCAATCAGTCCTTGCAGATACTTGATATCTGTAGAGTCTACTTTTGACCAGTATGGATGCGCATATAAGGTGACATTTCCCTTCTGTCCGAAATACTCTATTATTCGCTCCGGTGTAGTTAAGACATTTTGCGCACGCTCCTCCAAAAAAATATAGCCTTCCGGGATTTTGTTTGTTTCCGGCAGTCCCAGCCCAACCAGATGGTGGTCTTTTCTGCCCGGGAGCTCTATATCCAGTTCTGTCCCCGGAAACACCAGAAAATCATCTTTGCAAAGACTGGAATGTATCCCATACACCCAGTGATCTGTAATTGCCAGAAAATCATATCCTCTGCTGCGGTAATGCTCTGCGACCTCCTTGGGAGTATTAAGCCCATCAGACCAGGTAGAGTGCGTATGCAGGTTACCCTTTTTATAGCTTCCCTCTTTATACAGGGTTCTCTTTTCCATATAAATCCTCCTCACATAAGCTTAAGACAAAGTATATCAGAAAAATATATCTATCATAATGTACATAACTTTCAAAAAAGCTGGAAATTTCTACGATTGCCCCCCGACACTTGACATCTGAAAAAGGATTGCTTATTCTTGAAACAGAAAACGTGAAAGTGGAGATATAACTATGGATGAAATGAAAACCGTCTACCAGGTACAGGGAAAACTGTCAAAAGATTTTGTCGGCCAGATTTCCTATACCGTTTGCCTGGATGAGACCTACGAAGAACTGGATATTGAATTTTCTTTTGGACCCAGAACATTTGCTCCCAAAGATATAACACCTGAACTGGAGCAGGAGCTGATTGATTACTGTAAAAAAGAATATGACCTGACCTTTGCTTCCCGGGAAGAGCTTGAGGATGCCATCTACGGCCAGATGAAAACAGAGATTCATACAATGGCAATGTTAAATGATGAATTTATCGGATGTATACACCGGCAGCTGACTACCCGGCATATGCACTTTACTTCCGAAGCAGCTACGGAAGGCTGTATTGCGCAGCCCTTCATCGAAGGAGTTCTAAAGGTCACGATCCTGGCTTTTTCAGTGCTTCTTGATAACACGGACTACACCCTGACCGTACGGGTACGATAAAAGGAGGAACTCATCATGTATAAAAGACTGGAACTACATAATCATACCAATGAATCAGATGCTTCCTGCACCTGCCGTGAACTGACAGAGTTCATGGCCGCAGATCAGGTAGATGCTTTTGCTCTCACCGATCACAATACGATATCCGGGCATAAAAAAATCCAGGCCATCCTGGAAGAGTCATGCCTGCCTGTATCTTTTATTCCAGGCATGGAATATACAACCTACTATGGACACATCCTCTGCCTGAACTTAAGAGAATATGTTCCATGGGAAAACATCAACAAGCACAAACCGGAATTGCTTTTCCAGGCTGCCCGTGCCAAAGGTGCACTGGTTGGCATCGCTCACCCCTTTTCCTTTGGCTGGCCTTTTGCACAGGGATGCCAGTTCGTAATGCATGTTACCGACTATTCCTGTTGTGACTTTATTGAGATTTTCAACAATCCGGAACCGCTTTCTGTAAATGAAAAGGCTCTGTCTCTCTGGGAATCTCTGGTACTTTCCGGCGAGAAGCTGTCTGCCACCTGCGGCATGGATTTACATGATAATAATCCCTTTGCCGGACATTATGCCACCTATATTCAGGGGGAAGAAGCAGGGGATGTGTGCCGGGAGCTGACAGATGCCATCCACACGCAAAAAACCTGGGTATGCAAAGGTCCCTTACTGGAAACTCATATTGAAGACGGCATGATTTCTTTTTCTATTTATCAGACAAGAAAATCGGGCTACCTGCCTGCCCGGCCGGATGAATACAGTATCACGCTGAAATCCGGTTCAGCCACCTTAACTTGCCGTCCTGATGACCGGATTTTAGTGACTGAATTTGAAAAGGATGCCATAATTATTCCAAAGCTTTATAAAAAAGGAACTGTACTGAAAAACCTTATGTGCGTCAGTCCGGTTATTCACCTGTAAGGCATCATTTCAATCCATGGAGACCAGTATTTCGTTCCCGGTAGCTTAAGGGAGTCATACCTGTATGTTTCTTAAATACCCGGAAGAAATACTGACTGTCTTCATAACCGATTCTATTTGCAATATCCACTACGCTAAGCTCAGAATTCACCAGCATCTCCTTTGCCTTTTTTACTTTAAGCTCCGTAATATAGTTCACAGCAGACCGTGAAGTTTCCGCCTTAAATATAGATGAAAAGTAATTGGGACTCATGCCGAACCGCATTGCCAAATCATTGATTGCGATATTCTCGCTATAATGCTCCTGAATGTACCGAACCGCCATCTGGATCTTACTTCTGGAATCCATGTCATTCACAGTTTCTGCACGGACGCACTCCATAATAATATCGATAATACGCTGTTGGATTTCGGAAGCCGACTGAATCTGATCTGGCAGATCAAAACTCATCAGCAGTTTTTCCATACTGGAAGCTTTTCTTTCTTTTTTATCGTAATGCTGAAGAATCACATTTAAAATACGCACCCACATGATTCTCAGATAAGGCGTACCATACTTGCGCATCAATTCTGCCGAAAAAATCTCCTGCAAAAGTTTTTTTATTTTTTGAAGTTCATTTCGCTCCAGGTAGGAATCCAGCAGCCACACCTGGGAAACAGGAAAACTCTGCTCACTGAAAATCCCGATATCTTCATAAAAATACACATTAGAATTTCCATAGATGATTCTCTGTTTCAACGCACCAAGTGCTTCTGAAGCTGATTTTCTTCCGAGCAGAAGGGTGGGTCTGCTCACCCCTAACGTAAGATGGATGCTCATCCTCTTTTCGAGAACGGACCGCATCGCAAGAAAAATATGCTCCACTTCATTCCTGAGACTCCTTTTATCCTCCATAAAAAAGACGGCATATAATTGATTATTATCTGAAAGACTGTTCACAATGCGCTTTTCACAGGAAGATTCCAGTTCCAGGAAAACATTTCGAACAGAAAACCGTATTAAATCATAATCCACCCGGTGGAATTTGATATTATCATAGGTTTCACCGTTGATATGGATCACAGCCAGCATCATAAACATGCCCCTGTAAGAGTTATCCGTATCTATTCCACAGACTTCACTTAAGCCTTTAGAATCCATAGTTCCATCCGAAGTATCAAAGAGCAGCGTATTGATTGCCTTTTCCTGATGGTATTCCTGCTTTTCCCGGTTCATCCTCCCCTGCATCCACATGGCACTTCTGATCTGTGAGTCCCGCTCCATATCCTGATACAGCTTTTCAAATGCCTTTTTCAGTTCTTCATTGGACAGAGGTTTCAACAAATATGCCTTTACCCCCAGCCGAATTGCGGTTTCTGCATAAGAAAATTCCGCATAGCCGCTTAAGACCACGAACTGCATGTTTTTCTGGAGCTTCTTTATCTCCTGAATCAGTGTAAGTCCGTCCATGTCCGGCATTCTTATATCCGTAATTACAATGTCAATCGAATGGTTTTTTACAGACTCTAAAGCCTTTCTTCCATTTTCCGCTTCAAATATCTCATCGGTATTGATTTCCAGATACTCCAACCGTGCCCGCAATCCCTGGCGGATTAATTCTTCATCATCCACAATCAGCAGGTTATGTCTCATCTGTTTCACCTCCCTTAATTACAGGCAGCCGAAGCGTAAACCGGCTGCCCTGATACGGATGGCTTTCTATGAAAATTCCATATTTCTCGCCGCAGGATAATTTAATCCTCTGATTTACGTTCCTGATTCCTATGCTTTTATTCTTCTTTTTATCCGCTTGTGTACTGTCAATATAAGCTTTTAACGCTTCTACACTCTGCGCATCCATACCTATCCCATCATCCTCAATGCAGATACAGAGCATCCCCTCTTTTTCATAAGCGATAAGTTCCAGAGTTCCTGTACTGGTCAGTTCACCCAGACCATGAACAATTGCATTTTCCACAATCGGCTGCAGGATAAACCTGGGAAGATAATACTTCTGATCATCCACCTCGATATTATAAAAAACCTCAAAACGGTTCCCATACCTGATTTTCTGAATAAAGACATAATTTTTGATATGAGTCAATTCCTGTTCCAGCGTTACACGCTCACCGTAATCCTTTCCGAGACTATACCTGAAAATCTCCCCCAGTTTCTGACACATATCACAAACCACAAATACCTGCTTCACCGCCGCTATAGAGCTGATTGTTTCCAGCGTATTATACAGAAAATGGGGATTAATCTGCAGCTGCAGATTACGAAGCTGTGCCTCCTTATTCTCCAGCTGCTGGATATAATTCTTCTTAATCAGCTCATCCAGTTTCAGCAGCATATGCGTAAATTGCCGGTCCAGCTCTGCAACCTCATCTTTCCCTTCAATCGGAGCCTGAATAGTCAGGTTTCCTGTCTCAGCTGTCCGAAACTTCCGGAGCAAAAGAGCAATGCGCAAAGAAAACCCCCTGCTGTAAATATAGGAACAACCGATGATAATCAGAATCAGTGCCCCTACCAGAGGGAGAACCATCCACTGAATTTCGGCTCTTCGTTCCAGCACTTCCTTGTTGTCGAAGAGGAACAGGAGTTTCATCCCATAGTTGTCCAGGTCTTTTTGTTCCACCACGTAGGTGTTGACTGCCTGCAGGGATCCACCCTTTGAATTCTCTTTATCATGGTGCTTCAGATATGCCCGAAGAACCGGTTCGGTATCTCCGGCTGTGGAGTATAGTATCTCCGAATCGCCGCTGTATACAATCACATCATAGGTTGCTTCGCTCTCATCATTCAAAGGAGCCGGAGCAAATAATCTCGCCATATAAACATCCAGTTTTACAATTCCAAGCTGAGTTCTGGTAAGATTATCCGTATCCAGACTCTCTACTTTTTTTACAATTGACAAAAGAGGCTCTTCATTCCCTAAAACAAAGTAGGAAAACCAGCCCTCCTTTAAGGATTGTTCCTTTGGATACCATACTTCTCTCCCGGCCTCCTCTATCATAGAAGCCCGGTTTCCATATACGGGATTCTCTTTAACCATGGAATAAACCATACAGTTTCTAATCTCGCTGTTTTTTTCCAGCAGCAGAGATTTTGTTACCTCTTCACTGATGGTTTCCCCTCTGGCATACGGATTTTGGCTTCTATCTGCCAGAGTGTTTAATATCATTGTATTATTGGAGATGAACCTCAGACTTTTCTGATATTGTTCCAGTTTTTCCTCTATATTTTTCGTATACTGAGAAGTAATCTGCGCATGGTAGTTCACCATCTCATTCACTACCATGGTTTCCAGTTTTCTAAACAAAAAAGTACCGATAATCAGTATCGGTATCAGGCTGATCAGGAGCGAAAAGACGACCAGTTGTACAAATATGGGTTTTGAATGTATCAGTTTCAAACTTTTTTCTCCAGACATTCCAATTACATGGAATTTTTCATTTATTTTACTCCATTTTTATCTTAAAAGCAACAAAAGCCAGGAATCAATGCAGCATCAATTCCTGGCTTTGTTGTTATTTTTTCAGATAAACAGGTTAACATTTGATTCCTCAGCAGCTCCAAGATAAGTTGCTACGCCTGCATACTCCACGCCCTCAAGCAATTCCTCCTTTGTAATTCCCATAATATCCATGGACATGGTGCAGGCAACCAGACGAATTCCGCTCTTCATCGCCTGCTGCATCAGTGCTTCCAGCGAATCCACATTCTTATCCTTCATGACTTTTTTCATCATGGCCGTCCCCATTCCACCCATGTTCAGCCTGGACAGCTTTAGTTTCTTACTCCCTTTTGGCGTCATGAAACCGAACATCTTATCCATAAATGGCTTCTTCACAGAAGGAGCATCGGATCTCCTTAATGCATTCAGCCCCCAAAATGTAAAGAACATAGTAACTGGTTTTCCCATAGATGCGGCTCCATTTGCAATGATAAAAGAGGCAAGCACTTTATCCAGATCACCGCTGAACACAATGAGCGTCTTTCCCTGTTGGGTGTCCATAACCTTCGTACCTTTTTCTGCATGACCGCTTTGGGCGCCTTTTCTGATAAAAACAATATATTCTTTGTCATGACGCTCTGTCTTCATCCGTGTGTTTCCAGTCTGGCGGCACCAGCAGTCAATATCTGCGGTAAATCCCATATCTGTAGCAGATACTTTCAGGATTTCACCTTCCTGCATCTGGCTGATTGTCTCGTATACCTTTATAATCGGCCCGGGACACTGTAAACCGCAGCAATCTAACACTTTTATTTCTCTGTCAGGTATGTAATCCGGTTCTTCCTCCGACTCTTCCTTTTGTGCTGCCTTAAGAACGGTCCTTCCCTCGTCATAATGCATGGATTTATAAAACGATGATCCACCCGCTAATACGGCCACCTTATTAAAGCCATTCTGCCTTAAGATACGCTCTGCATTATAAGAACGTATTCCAACAGCGCAGTATGGAATGATCCGTTTATTTCTGTCCAGTTCATCCAGCCTCCCGCGAAGTTGGCCCAATGGAATATGGCGGGAGCCCGGAATCGCAAAGACCATCCGTTCTATATCCTCTGTTACATCCAGTATCGTATATTCCTGTTTTTTACGCTCATCTGCCAGCAGCGCATCCAATTCATCCCATTCGATAAAGCTTTCCAGACCGCACAAAATATTCTCAGCCACAAATCCCAGCATATTTACCGGGTCTTTTGCAGAAGAGAACGGCGGTGCATACGCAAGTTCAAGTTCCGCCAGTTCATAAATCGTTCCACCCAGCCCCATGACCGCCGCCAGTGTGTCAATTCTCTTATCCACACCATCCTGACCGATCATCTGACCACCCAGAATTTTTCCATCTTTATCAAACAGCATCTTAAGTGTCAGTGAGGCTGCTCCCGGATAATACCCCGCATGGGATTTCTGATTGATCAGAGCCACGTAATAATCCTGGTGCTTCACTTTTCCCATAGACTTTAATTGTTTTTCGTTTAGTCCTACGCTGGCAGCATTCAGATCAAATATTTTTGCCACCGCTGTGCCCATGCTCCCCTTGTAAGTCTTCTTATCTCCGGCAAGATTATCTGCAAGAATACGTGCCTGCTTATTAGCCGGCCCGGCAAGAGGTATCATGGCTTTATCTTTGCTTACATAGTGTACGGTTTCAATAACATCTCCAACTGCATAAATACCGGGCATGGATGTCTGCAGATACTCATCAACAATCACTCCGCCCCGTTGATTCAAAGCGATTCCCGCCTGCTTCGCCAGTTCACTGTTCGCATGTACTCCGATGGATAAAAGAACCATATCTGTCTCTACAACCGTTTTGCTGGTGAGTTCAACTTTTGTGGCATTCCCTTGATGATGAAAGGCTTTCACCCCATCCCCCAGAATCAGATTAACCTGATTGTTCTTCATGTTTTCATGAATCAGGTTCGCCATCTCCGGATCAAACGGTGCCATGACCTGATTTTGCATTTCAATCACCGTTACTTCGATCCCCAGGCCGTGAAGGTTCTCTGCCATTTCCAGCCCGATAAAGCCTCCACCAATAATCGCCGCACGTCTTACCTTTTTCTCAGCAATATATGCTTTAATGTGATCTGTATCCGGTATGTTCCACAGTGTAAAAATATTATCTGCATCAATTCCCGGAATCGGTGGCTTAATTGGAGAAGAACCTGTTGCTAAAACCAAATTATCATAAGTTTCCTCATATATTTCTCCGGTTTTTATATTTTTAACCTTAATCTTTTTCTCTTCCGGTAAGATTTTTATTACCTCACTGGATACTCGAACATCAATATTGAATTTATCCTTCATCGCCTGTGGTGTCTGTAATAAGAGTGCGTCTCTGCTCTTGATTACATCCCCGATGTAATAAGGAAGCCCACAGTTTGCGTAGGAAATATAATCTCCTCTTTCCAACATAACAATCTGCATGGACTCATCTCTTCTGCGAAGTCTTGCCGCAGTAGTAGCCCCTCCTGCCACACCACCAATAATCACAGTCTTTTTCGCCATTACCCAAGCTCCTTCCCTGTTTCGTCTGATGTTTTAATTGTACCAGTTTTTCAGGGAAATTCTGTAACTGCGTCACACAACGAACATTCGATACAATTTTAATTTGGAATACGGCCTTAAAATAACTTGAGGAACCGGTTTATTAAAAGTTTAAGCCGGAAGTGCTTCTGTCCCTCTTTTTGTTATACTTATAATTGAAAAATCGCAATGCATCCTGTATTATAATAGATAAGTATTTCAAAGCTCTTTTCAAAGGAACTGATAGAAAGTAAAGAAAAAGACATGCTTCACACCCGCATCTTATTTTCTACCACAAATTATCATGTGTTCCGGGCAGGAATTTATGCTAAAAAGGTGCATCTGAAAGCACAGGGGATAGGTGCAAAGACAAAATTCTATTTCTGGTATAATGCCTTATTGAGGGAGTATGCAGCCATCTTGGCTATGAACAAGAGAACACACATAATCTGTGTAATTCTCCTGCTTGTAATTGTATTATGTATCAGTCTGCTGACGAATAATATCGATATCCTATATAAATTCATAAAAAAGCAATAAGGAAATAATTATAAGAAGCGGCATATGGCTCCCTGCTTTGAAATAAAGCAGGGAGCCATATGCAAAATCCGAACGGTTTGGGCTGCACATATATCATTTAATTTTTTCTTTCCCATCCAGTACTGCCTCCACCAATTCATCGCCTACATAGCGTAGTTTCAGGGAAAAGAATTCCTTTCTCTCCTGTAACAGTTTAAAGAATATCTTGTCCCCTTCCCATATCGGGAGACTATATACCTCTGAACATGGCACCCATTCCAGATCGCCCTCATTACAGTCTGTGATTTCACCTTCAAATCCATCGGCTGTATATAGAAACATATATTCAGTCTGCCACTTATCCGTTCCAAATGTGATAACCCCTCTTAATTCCCATGAGGTCAACTTCAGTCCGGTTTCTTCCTTTACTTCACGCAAAAGACACTCCTCCGGCGACTCATCTTCTTCAAAATGTCCGCCCACACCAATCCACTTGTTCTTGTTGACATCCTGTTCCTTTTTTACCCTGTGCATCATCAAATATCTGCCTTCCTGTTCGATATAACACAGGGTCGTCATATTGCTTCGCATATTATATGTCCCCTAAAAGTCAAAGTTATCCGGATCAGAACCCACACGCTGATTTTTATTCAATGCACTGATTTCCCGCATGTCTTCCGGTGAAATCTCAAAATCAAACACATCAAAGTTAGATACAATACGATCTTTGTGAATCGACTTCGGCAATACGATAACCCCGCGCTGAATATCCCAGCGAATGATTATCTGTGCCGGTGTTTTGTTGTATTTCGCGGCAAGGCTGCAGATTGTCGGATCTGAAAGCGGGGCCGCATCCTTTCCGCCAAGCGGACTCCACACCTCTGCCTGAATATTCTGTCCCTGGCAATAGTCGATCAACTCCTGATTTGTCATATAAGGATGAGACTCTATTTGATTCACCGCCGGCTTTACTGTCTGTATCTTAAATAATTCCTCCAGGTGATGGGGATGAAAATTGCTTACACCAATCGCACCGATTTTTCCCTGATGGTATAATTCTTCCATCTCCTTCCAGGCCTCCTGAAATCCTTCTGCCGGCCAATGGATCAGATATAAGTCAATATAATCTGTACGAAGAGCAGCAAGGCTTTCCGCAAATGCTTCTTTTGTCCGCCTTTGTCTGATATCCTCGTTCCAGAGCTTTGTCGTAATGAATAAATCTTCCCGCTGAAAACCGCTTTCAGCAACCGCCTTTCCAACACCGGCTTCATTTTCATAGATTTTTGCGGTATCTATATGATGATAGCCTGCCTCAAGTGCCCATGTAACTGCCTGCCCGGCCTCATCCGTTGAAGCGCGGAATACTCCCAGACCAACCTGGGGGATCTTAATTCCATTGTTTAATTTTATGGTCGTCTGCATTTTTTCTCCTTTTCTTGCTTCATAATCAGTGCCAAAACCCCCGAATCAACAGCTGATCCAGCAGCTCTGCAAATATGGAATTCGCCCATGCAAACCAGTCTCTGGTAAAGTTCTCCGGATTCTCCGGGTCAAAGGACTCATGCATATAGTTTCGACCGGCATGGGTGTCCGCTATCATCTTCAGGCATTCCAATATCTCATCCCTGTCCGTGGATGTTAATGCCTGCATTGTTAATCCGATATGCCAGATAAATCCTTTTGGCGTATGTGGACTCCCAACGCCCTTTGCGTATCTTCCGGAGTAAAAATAAGGATTGTCTTCCGACAGGATGAATCTGCGTGTATTCCGGTAAAGCTCATCCGAAGCATCTTTATAGCCCAGATAGGGAATAGACAGAAGGCTGGGTGAATTTGCGTCATCCATTAGAATATAATGCCCCATACCGTCTGTTTCATAAGCATAGATATCGCCGTACTTTTCATGATGAACAACACCATATTTTTCAATTCCTTCTCTGATCTCATCTGAAAGCTTTTGGCATCTCCCGGCCAGTTCTTCATCTTTATAAATCGTTCTGCAGATTTCCTCTGCATAGCTAAGAGCTGTTGCAGCCATCATGTTCGCAGGGATCAGATAGCCATAGACACATCGGTCATCCGAGGGCCGGAATCCCGACCATGTCATCCCCGTATAGGCTACTGGATTTCCTTTTCCTTCCACGGGAAGCGTATCAGTTTCCACACAATCCGTTCTTTGAAAAAAGTAATCGGATGTTTCATGGTGCTGTTCTGCGGTAAATACTTTTAAAATATTACGAAGCATCTCCAGATATTTCTCCTCAAAAATATCTTTCTCTCTCGTTTCTTTCCAAAACTGCCAGGACAGATAGATCGGCGCACATAAAGAATCCACTTCATATTTTCTTTCCCATACAGAATCATTTAACTTTGTATTATCTTTATGACCTGCACCGTTGGCACTCTCATTAAATGCATTGGCATAGGGATCAATACAAACCAGTTCCGCCTGCTTTTGAATAATTCCTTTGATAATTTTATGCAGTTCCTGATCCCTGCCGGCATATTTAATATAGGGTTTTACCTGTGCTGCAGAGTCCCGCAGCCACATAGCCGGAATATCACCGGTAATTACAAAGAAGCTGTCATCCTCCAGTCTTTTTACAGTGGTATCGATTGTATTTAAAAAACACTGTTTTACTAAAGGCGCCAGTTCCGGATATACTTCTTTATATGCATTCGCAAGCTCGGCTCCCCTTAGGGATAGAATATCCGGTATTCTCTCTAACATTTTCTGCATCTGTTCAGGTCCTTTCCTGCTTATTTTTCCAGTTATATTGAGATTATACCAAATTGCACTTGCAATGGCTAGTATATCCAATCATAAAATATTGTATTAATGTCAATCTCTATGTGAAAGCATTTAGAAAAACAGTGGGCATATCCCCTAAGAAATATGCCCACTTAAGTTTAAGCTGATTATCTGATACCAGCTTCAAAAGGTCATGCGATTCATATGTAATAAATTGGTTCAAATGAAATAAACCTTGATAAGAACTGTCTTGTACGTTCTTCTTTGGGCTTCGTAAAAAATTCTGAGGGAACTCCTTCCTCCACAATGACTCCACGATCCATAAATACGACTTTATCTGCAACATCCTGAGCAAATGCCATTTCATGTGTTACAACTATCATTGTGATCCCTTTTTGCGCGACTCTCTTAATGACATCCAAAATTTCTCCTACGAGCTCCGGATCCAATGCCGATGTTGGTTCATCAAATAAAATAACCTCCGGTTTTAGTGCGACGGCCCTTGCAATACCGACTCTTTGCTGCTGGCCGCCGGACAACTGCGATGGATAATAACTGTATTTTTCTGAAAGTCCAACCCAGTCAAGTGTTTCCTTCGCTATTTTTTCAGCCTCTTTTCTAGGTGTTTTCTGAGCTAAAACCAATCCTTCCATAACATTTTCAAGCGCAGTTTTATTGGCAAATAAATTATAGTTTTGAAACACAAATCCTACTTTTTTTCGAATGTCATGAATCTGTTTTTTCCTGGCCTTATCTACTTCTACAACCGTATTCCCGATTGTTAATTCTCCGCTATCCGCATGCTCCAGAAAATTGATACATCTAAGCAGTGTGGTTTTTCCGGAACCACTGGGTCCCAATAATACAACTACCTGACCATCCCCTACATCTAAGGAAACATCTTTCAAAACATTTAATTTGCCAAAGGACTTTTTTATATGCTTTACCTGTATCATAACGACCTCCTGAATTTTCCTAAATGTTCCTCAATCAGCGTCCCAAGTTTTTCAATTATAATTGTTAATCCCCAATACACCAGTGCGGCTGCAAGGTAGCCTTCAAAAAAGGTATACCTTCTCGCACTGGGGATGAGTGCACCTGATAGAACTTCAGCGATTCCAATCACATATACAATAGACGAGCCTTTAATCAGACCGACAATACTGTTAACTAATGGCGGTATGGCGACGGGAACTACCTGAGGCAGAATGATTCTCCTGACTATCTGAACCTTTGTCAAACCTGCGGAAAATCCAGCTTCATTCTGACCTTTGTCTATTGATAAGAGGGCGCCTCTCATTACTTCTGAAATCGTACAGACAGCTGACATCGTAAGAGCAAATATGCCGATCCATATGCTGTCTATATCCGCTATTGTTTTGGTTATGTGGAGTGCCTCCAAAATATCATTGAACTTCATTAAGTACAAAATGTTATACAAAAACAATGCTACCACTATCGGTATCCCTTGATAAATCGTTATAAACAGTGCCAAAAACTGACTTAAGACTGGTGTACGATAGACACGAATCAATGCTGTCACTGTTCCAATAAACAGGCCAATTGTTAATGGAATAAATATTAATTTTAATGTCTCCGGCAGGTATTTGATTGCATAGACCAGACTTTCTCCGATTGCATCCAGACGAATATTCATTCCCTCACCTCTTTTCCTGCACTATAATCAAGCTTTTTATTGCAACATGAGGAAATTCCCCTGATGATAAGACTGCAGAGAATAAATATGACTGCCACATCTAAATATGCCTCAAACACATGCCCACTGGAGGTTCCAATTGTCTTTGCCCTTCCCATAACATCGATTACACCAATTGAAAACACCAGGGATGCATTCTGAAATAATCCTACCAGATCAGAACCAAATGGTGGTAATGCTATTCTCACTGCCTGTGGTACAATAATTCTTCTAAATGTCTGCCACCAGGTCAGACCCACACTATAGCCTGCCTCAAATTGCCCTATACTTACAGCCTTGACAGCACTATAGATAATAGATGATAAAAAAGCCCCCTGATTAAATGAAAAGGTAACGTATGCAAAGATTATACTATCCCATACTCTTGTGACGTCAATGTGCACGACAGGCTCCAGAATAATCGGAAGCCCATAATACACCAGCAGCAATTGAAGCAGCATCGGCGTTCCGCGCATAAATGAAATATACAGGTTTGAAATTTGATATAATACTGGTATCTTTTTTATCCTTACCAGTGCCAGAGCCAGTGCAATTATAAGACCGAATACGGTAGCATATACTACTATCCTGAAAGTAACTGTGATAAATGGAATGATTATTCTAAAATTTTGAAATAGTCTGCTCCATTGAAATAAATCACCCATATCATTACTCGCTTTCCGTGTAATCTCCGCCAATTACGTCAATTGAGATTTCTGCTAATCTGCCACTCTTCTTAAGCTCACGGATAGCTCCATCCACAGCCTCTTTCAGTTCTTTATTTTTTTTATCAAAAATATAGTAGGTAGACGAGGACTGTATGGGCTCACCTGCTGTGACCAATACATCCGAACCGTATGTTTTGTTATGCTTTTCAACATCACGTTTCGTTGCAACAGCCGCATCCCATTTTCCACTCAATAATCCCTGTACGAATTCCTCCGAGGTAATTGCCTCAGAATTTATGATCGTTATCGGGTTATCAGCATGCTCTTTATTGTAATTTTCGAGAATATATGTGGTATTCGAGCCTTTTCCACCGGCATATATTGTCTTCCCTTGAAGATCATCCAATGACTGAATAGAAGCGTTTTCTTTCGGGGCAACGATATATGTTACAAATGTTGTATATGGTTCTTCTCCAAATAGATATTTTGACGCTCTTTCATCATTATACTCATATTGATGTGCGGCAATATCTATTTTTCCTGCATCAAGAGAAATCAGCACGTTTGTAAAATCTGAAGTTTGAAATTCAAACTCATACTGTGGAAGTAATTCGTCGACCGCTTTTAATACTTCATATTCATACCCGGCCAGATTTCCTTTTTCATCGAGATAGCAGTATGGGCTATATCCATTGCCGGTTCCAACTATAATCTTCGTTGCTTCCTTTCCTGATTTTCCTGATTTATTTGTTTCACTTTTGCCACAGCCCGTCAAAAGTGTGATAAAAAATAAACTGAATGCTATAAGCGCTATTCCAGACTTTCTCCATATTTTTTTCATAATAATTACTCCTCCTTCTTCTCTGCGGATTTTCTACTTTCTGGTCAATTATATTTTGTTATCCTCTAAGAGACTGATGACTATCTATCCTGCTAAAATAATGGGATATTTTTACTAAGGCCTCCTCTACCGAACAGTTAACATCGAAAACCGCGATTGCTTTTCTCTCAAGTTGCTTCTGAATGTTGAAACCCGCCTTTTTACAGACAACGCACCTGCAGTCTGTCAAAAGCTCTACCCTGGCAGATGTACCCGCACCCCCTGCACACCCTCCACCGGAACCAGTTTCACAGTCCGATGGATGAATATCCTGTTTTACGATTCTTTCCTCCAGTTTTACATAATGACCACCAGATACCTGATAGATAAGAAAACGTTTTGCCAAACCAAATGTTTCATCAATCTGCTTTTCATCAGAAGAAGCGATTGCTATCTTATAAGACATACGTCACCTCCCTTGTGTGGTTTACATCCTAATTCCATCTCTGTACTGCCACCGAATAAATATCCTCTATCAGCCGGATTCCGCCGGTATAACCCACATAGAAATCATCCAGCACCACTTTATCCTGTACAGGCCACGAGATATTTAAGTAATGTCCAGACATTTCCTCTGCAATTTCCTTCTCATAATAGCTTCCGAGAATGAGTGGGTAGCCATGATAGTCATGTTCCCTAATCTCATTTTGTATTTTGTAGCCATCTGTCTCAAACCTTACCTCTGCCTTCAATCCATAATTCAATCTTTCAAATTCTTCTTTAATCTGTTCCTGGAAAGCCTTCGGGGTATCATCTGTAACAAATTGCTTCGCTGGCACAAGTCCTAAATCATTTACTAAAAACTTCGTGATACCAAGTGTATACTGGGCATCTGCCACTACCGAAAATTGTTTTGCCATAACCCTTGTTTCCAGAAACAGATCGGCATACCTTTCAATCAGATAATAATAATAATTTTCATGCTTATTGATAATATTTTCTACCTTTTCTTCATCAACACCTGCAAATTTACCGACTTCTCTTAAGAACTTCGTGGTCTCAAATGCACCAATCGGAAGTGTGGGATAATGAAGGTATGGAATACCAAGCTTTTTCTCCATTTTCTTCATATTTTCAACGGATACCCAGGGAGAAACCAGCAGATTGAATTCCGCTTTTGGGATTTTGTTAATATTGTCAATTCCACGCTGGTATCCGAATATTGTGTTCGGAGTCAATCCTAATTCTTTTACTAGTTTTTCCAGCTCCCTGATATTGCCAAGCCAGAATAAATCCTGATAGGGAACATCAGCCCAAATATTCACCAGTCCTTTTTCCCGTTCTTCAGACTTTTCAAGATATTGGTCTGTGATTGCATCGATAATCTGTTGATGTCCTATATAGTTGTTACCTTTAAATCCTGCCGTCGATGCATAGATTACCGGTTTGCCGGCATCTTCAAAATGGCTTACCACCTCACCTGTATCATCACCCACGATTTCCGGTATACATCCTGTAAGAACCACATAGAAATCTGCATCAATCACCTTTAATGAATTTTCAATCGTGGTTTCCAGTTTTTTCACTCCGCCGAATACTACATCTTTTTCATTAATACTGGTACAGGGGAAGATATTTGGTGAAAAATATCCTGAACTTCCAATGGAATCGGAAAGCTTCTGTGCACACCCGGGCCCGGAATGCAATACCGGAATGGCTCTGGAGATTGCCTGTACCGTCTGCATTGCACCCATCGCACATTTATATCTTTGTTTATCTAATAGCTTTGCCATTATTTTTTAGCCTCCTCTAAAAATTTATCTACATTCTGTTGATACCACCAGTCTGTATAAGGAAGTTTCACTCTTCTTGCCAGATTCTTTTCAAAACTTCTGTTATGAATACTGTCCAGAATCGATTGTGCGAATTCCAAAGTGTGCTTATATCCAAAGATCATATATTCGTCTGCAACATATACAGCAGGAGTCCCATTCTTAATCGCCCATACCGTAGAACCGGGATGACGTGAAAGATATAAATCCGGCTGATATTTTTTCAGAATATTCATCACCTCATAGTTCTGCTGATCGGCAACACTGGCTTCAAAATCCACATCATTTTCCAAAAGATATTTCATGGATGGGGGAACCTCACCATTTTCATACTTTTTGTCGTAATGCCAGGCCAGTGCCCACACTACTTCTACTCCAAGTTCATCTAAAACTCGGGATACTTCGAATGTATACCCCGGCCCCATGCCAAGTACTGCCCTTAAACCTTTTAATTCCTTCTTGATTTCTTCAATCTGCGGAATATAGATTTTTCTTTGTTCTTCTATATAATTCTCCACAGCTTCCGACCTGTCTGTCACTCTTCCTATCTCCCTGAGCCAGGTTTCAAAACCCGCAATACCAAGAGGATTTATCGTTCTGATATACGGAACCCCATATGTTTCTTCCAGACCATTTCCAAGATAATTTCCAAGCGTTCCACAGATACATGTGGTTGCAAGCGACTCCGATATATGGCTTAGTTCTTCTATTGTGGAGTTACAATAAAGAAAAATTGGTTCCAGATCAAAGTTTTTAAAAATTTCTATGATTTCAGGTCTTGCACTTTCATAGAAGTTCTTGAAATTTATGGTGTTTCTCTTCTGTCTGGGAGGCTGTACGATAGAGCTCAGCACTGCATGGTCAGAAATATCAAATCCGGTTGCCCATATTCTGGACTTGAATCCTTCACAGTGCACCGCCACAATTGGTACCTCCACTTCATCTTTCACATCATCTACCACACTGTCGATATCTTCACCAATAATTCCCGTAGCACAGGAGCTTGTTACAAATATTGCCTTAGGTGAATACCTCTTATTTACCTCAAGTATGATTTTTCTAAGACTTTCTGCCGAACCGAAAATCGTGTCATTTTCATTCATGTCAGTTCCAATATATACTGTATTCGTAGTGACTCCGCGCTTCTTTGCCATTACCTTATCAAGATAATATGCACCTGCACTGGCTGCCGAACATCCTGCTGGTCCATGATGGATAATTGCCACATCACGAATTGCGGAAAGCTGCCCTAATGCACAGCTGGATAAACATGTACTGGATTGTGAAAAGCATCTGGAGCATCCCTTTAATGTGCCGCAGCTGCTCTGATTTGCCAAATCACTTAATGTCCCAATATAGCCTGTAATTGAACCGATTCGATTCTCTCTGGTAGCAACATTGGAATTTTCTAAATTAAGTGCCATTTTTTACACCTCCTGATCTTCACGAAACAAATTTGTTGAGAGATATCTAAGTCCTGTGACCTTTACCATAGTAGTGTTCTCCTTCTCTTAGATGTGATAATCATCTGCAACATCCATAAGACCATATTCAAACAGAATTTCTTCGAGTCTTTCTTGCGTCATTGGCGTCGGAATTGTAAAGTTGGTATTGTTAATTACTGCTTCTGCAAGATTTCTGTACTCCTGTGCCTGTTCAGAATCCGGCTTATACTCAATTACTGTCTTTTTATTGATTTCCGCTCTCTGTACAATGTTATCTCTAGGTACAAAATACAATAACTGCGTTCCGAGTTCCTTTGCGAAAGCACGAAGCAAATCTAATTCCCGGTCCACATTACGGCTGTTGCAAATGATTCCGCCAATTCTTACACCGCCTGTTTTAGCATATCTCTTAATACCTTTGGCAATATTATTGGCTGCATATAATGCCATCATCTCTCCGCTGGCAACGATGTATATCTCTTTTGCCTTACCTTCTCTGATAGGCATTGCAAATCCTCCGCAGACAACGTCTCCTAATACATCATAAAAGACATAGTCCAGGTCATCGGTATATGCTCCAAGGTTTTCCAGCATATTAATTGAGGTGATAATACCTCTTCCTGCACAGCCCACACCCGGTTCAGGTCCACCGGACTCCACGCATCTCGTGCTGCCAAATCCTTCTCTTAAGATGCGGTCAAGCTCAATATCATCTCCCTCATCTCTGATAGTATCCAAAACAGTCTTCTGTGCTAATCCTCCGAGTAATAATCTTGTAGAATCTGCTTTCGGATCACATCCTACTACCATCACTTTTTTCCCATATTCTGCCAGCCCTGCTGTCAGGTTCTGCGTTGTGGTTGATTTTCCGATTCCACCTTTTCCATAAATTGCAATCTGCCTCAATTCGCCCATCTCATCAAGTCCTTTCTATAAATAAATGCTTAAAACTAACTCTTGTACGAGAATCCTTTGCACTGACTCTTCAATAATTCCCGGAAACTCTATAGGGATAATACCTGATTTTTCCAGCGCATAAGCAGCACCCTCCCCAATTCTGCTCACCAATACATATTTGCAGTCCGTAAACATGTTGACTGTGGTTTCAAGCCTTTTTTCATCGTGTTCGCCACCATCACAGACTGGGTTTACCTGACGTTTTTCAATCCGGTGTATTTGATTTTGCCAATCCAGGCCTATGATCAGAAACTCATCTGCTCTTCCAAAATGCTGATTTACCACGATTCCATCTGTTGTTGCTACCGCTATCCGGTATTTATATTCCGTATTATCCATGTGAAAATGTTTCCTTTACAGATATTCTGCGCTGATAAATCTGATCTCCAAATTCAGACTTCCCGGGTACGCCAACTGCATCTGCTCTGCAGTGCTGACAATGTCTGAACACATCAATATATTTGGAAGCTTTTGTTCGGGCCGCATCAATTTCTGAGCAGACAGGTGCCCTTTGGCAGGAAAGTTCAGCCTGAGGAATCAGTGGAATAATATTATCAATACTTGCGCCTGCCTTCTTCACAGTTTTTGCAATGGCTTCGATATGCTCACCATTGATTTCCGGGACTAAAACAGAATTTACTTTTATGGTAATTCCTGCATCAGACACCTTTTTAATTCCTTTCAGTTGATTCTCAATCAGTATCTCCGCCCCTTCTATTCCCTCGTATTTTCTCCCATGGTAAATAATATATTTATTAAGCTTTTCTTCGATTTCAGGATCTACGGCATTCACCGTAACTGTAAGAGAATCAATCCCGATATCAATCACCTCATCGGCCTTTTCATATAAAAGTAATCCATTCGTACTCATACACTTGATTAATTGGGGAAATCTCTCTTTTACTTTTCGAAAAGTCTGTAAGGCGTAGCCGGACGCAAGGGTATCTCCCGGACCTGCAATTCCTGCTACTGTAATCTCCGGGCAGATCTTCAAAGCCTGTTCCAATACTTCAATACTTTCATCCGGTGTGATTACCTTAGAGGTAACACCCGGCCGGTCTTCCACATCATTAATCACCCGGTCGCAGAACCGACAGGCAATATTACACCCCGGGCTTACCGGCAGATGTATTCTCCCTACATTATTCTTGTGACCGCCAAAGCAGGGATGTGACTTCTGCAGATTTTTATATGTATTGTTCATTTTGCACCTCCTTGTCAGATTTCCAGCTAAATATTAAAAACAAAAACCGAAGGTCTGTTAAATTCATTAACAAAACCTCCGGTTTCCCAGTCAGCATTTTATTGTTTTTTGACCCTTACATCCTATGTATTCTATGCTTTATTGACGCTTTATTCATGTTTTATTTCATGCCTTCATTCTGTGTTTTTCTGTCTTATCAATCTGGATAACCTTGCCATCCTGAACAATAATTGTTATACTTCCATATTTCAGATCACGTATCAATCCTTCTATTTCTTTTAAATGTAAAGTATCCAAAACATGATTGATTTCAGTTTGCCTCATACATATTCACCTCCGGGCAGATAGTTCATCCTTAATTATTGCCAAATAGCGGAGTAGATAAATATCTGTCTCCCGAATCCGGAAGCAATGTGACAATCGTCTTCCCTTTATTTTCGGGTCTGTTTGCTAAGATCACAGCAGCCTTTAGTGCAGCACCGGATGAAATGCCGACCAGAATACCTTCACTGACTGCAAACGCCTTACCTTCTGCGAACGCATCCTCATTTTCAATTGTGATGATTTCATCATAGATCTTTGTATTAAGTACTTCCGGAACAAATCCCGGCCCGATACCCTGTATCTTGTGAGCACCCGGTGTTCCTGTGGAAAGCACAGGGCTTCCGGCCGGTTCAACGGCTACAATCTTTATATCAGGATTCTGCTCCTTCAGATATTCGCCAACACCGGTAATTGTTCCTCCGGTACCGACCCCTGCAACAAAGATATCCACCTTCCCATCTGTCTGCTCCCAAATCTCTGGACCTGTGGTCGCTTTATGAACTGCCGGATTCGCCGGATTTACAAACTGCCCTAAAATGACTGCTCCGGGGATTTCCTGTGCAAGCTCGTCGGCTTTTGCAATTGCGCCCTTCATTCCCTTTGCACCTTCTGTAAGAACCAGTTCAGCACCATATGCTTTTAAAAGATTTCTTCTTTCCACACTCATAGTATCCGGTAAAGTAAGTATTGTTTTATATCCCTTTGCTGCCGCAACTGCTGCAAGACCAATCCCGGTATTTCCACTTGTTGGTTCAATAATGGTTGCCCCTTCCTTAAGAATTCCCTTCTTCTCTGCATCTTCAATCATTGCAAGAGCTATTCTGTCTTTGACAGAACCTGCCGGATTCAAGTATTCCAGTTTAGCAAGGATTGTTGCCTCGGAAGCCCCCGCTTTCTTTGTATAACGGTTGAGTTTTAATACTGGTGTTCCTCCAACTAATTCCAATGCACTTTCTTTAATCTTACTCATAATCATTACCTCCATAATTTTAATTTGTTTGTTCCTCAGCTGCAAAAACTACATAATTTGGTATAAAGAAGGCAGATGCCATATGCTTATGACACCTGCCTGCAAATATACTGCATATTTACCCGGTACACAATGCATATGAAAAATAAACTGTATTTGTACATACAGCCTGGCAACAACAATACATCATGCCATTTTTATCACTTGTTACGTTTAAGTTTTCCATAGCATTGCTTCCTTTCTTATTTCCTACTAATACGATATGCTTTATAGGTTATTATTATGCTACTGATTATACATCCTGATTTTCCAATTGTCAACTTATTTTTTTACATTACAACAGCCCCTGCAGAAGTTGCTTTCTGCAGGGGCTGTTGTATACAGTCTCAAATTTTACTTGCTGATTCAAATGCCTTCCATATTGCTCCCATTAAGTTGGATACATGATCACAATCCCCAAGTGTTTCGACTTGCGCACCACAATCCTTTAATTGCTGTGCAAGTGAATTCTCGAAAATATATCCGATACTGCTGATTACGGTATCAGCCGCAAGAACTGACTGTTTGCCGTCCCTCTCAATTGTAACACTCTCTTCGGATATTTTAACAATCTTTGTATCTGTATGAATACCAATCTGATATTGTTCAATAGCCATTCTAAGCATGTTTTCATTTGCCGCACAGAACCCGTTGCAACATAAACCACATCCGGCTTTTCAATCGCCACCATATCCAATGTCACATTACAATTCATATGAACCGTAACACCTGTCTCTTTCATCTGTCTTTCATACCAGGAAATAAGTTTTCTGTCTGCCTTTTTAAAGCTCATAGATGAAGCTGCAATAAACATTCCTCCCAGTTTGTCTGACTTTTCATACAGATTTACTTTATGACCTCTCAAAATCAAAAAATGACACACTTTACTTCTGGAAATGGCATAATTATGGAGCTATATAAAGAAGATACTCTTTCATGACATCCTTATACGGACGAAGCCCTGCCCATCCGCCGATATCCGACAGGGAACATGCAGCACAGCCGGTTCCCAATTGTAAGGCATGCTCCAGCCCGAATCCTTTATAGGCGCTGTAGAGTACGCCGCTGCAAAATGCATCACCGGCACCTGTGGTACTTTTAATATATCCTTCGGGCAGCTTCAGACTTGATACGCTCTTTATTTCCTTTGTACGGACATCCAGTCCAAAACTACACGGAGGCGAATGGATTACCGCCCACTCCGAAACTCCAAGCCTTTCTAACTCCTCCAGTGCCCGGGGAACATTTTGCTCAAGCAACGTTTCATTTGCTGTCAGGCTGATTCCCGTAATTCCTTCTGCTTCTACTTCATTTATAATACAGTAATCTGTATATTTAAGAGCCGGTCTGACGACTTTCCTCATCCTTTCAAAATTTTCTTCCGATACAATATCAATAGAAGTCTTCATCCCTCTTTTTTTCGCATCATGCAGTATTTTCGCGCCATGCGTTCCATATACCGGGTCTTCTTCATCGACTTTCTTCAGAAGAAGAAGATATTCCAAATGAAAAATATCTGCTTCCACTTTGTCCCAGTCTATATAGCTCTCATCATATATATCACTGGCGGCTGGCAGATAAAAGAAAGTCCTCTGTTTGTTATCATTTGCCTCCATCGCAATTGTCATGGAAGTGCTGCCTTCCGTGGTTACATTATCAATATTGATATTCGGAAGCGTCTTAAGCGTATTCAAGACAAATCGTCCATTACTCCCTGTGCCAACTACGGCACTTACCTTTAATGAAAGATTTTCATCTAATTTTGCCAGATCCATAATGAGGTTTCCGATCCCTCCCACGCCTCTTTCCACCCCTCGGATATTCGTCAGATGCCCTTGCTTGGGATATGTATCCACCATGTAATAATTATCACAAATCAAAGTTCCCGCCACCGTAATCCCTTTTCCGCCCATACAACATACCTCCCAGATTATACTTCCAGGCTAAAAATCCGGATTGCTCTTTTGATATCCTCTTTCATGGCCTGTATACCAAGCAAAGGAATATCATGAAAGAATATATTGTCTTCCGGATCTGCCTTGTCAAGTACCTTTTTCACCGCCTTTGCTCCCGCCAGAGAAACATAGGTGTAGTAATTGATTTTACGGATTCCGTTCCTGATGGCTGTCTGGAATTCTTCTTTACTTAACCCTGATCCCCCATGCATGACAAGAGGGATATCCACACACTCCCTGATTGCCCGGATACGATTTAAATCCAGAACCGGTTTCCTGGTATAGATTCCATGCGTTGTACCAAACGCTATGGCAAGAGCATCCACTCCCGTAGTTTTCACAAAATCCTTTGCCATTTCCGGATCTGTATATGCATCCTCCACATTGATAAAATCCGATTTTCTCCTGCCGCTCTCTTCACTTTGGGAAGTTTTCCCGTCTGAGGAAAAGATATGTCCGAGCTCCGCCTCCACAGTCACGTTCACAGAATGCGCCCATCTCACAACCTCCCTTGTTGTGGCAGCATTCTTCTCATAATCGGAGGAAGAGGCATCTATCATAACCGACGTGAACCCCAGACGCATTGCCTGCATACAGCTTTCTATACAGGAACCGTGATCCAGATGTACACATATGGGAACAGAAGCTTTCTTCGCAAATTCAATCATAATTGGACCAATGACGTCCAGCGTAATGTATGGCTGGTGCACTTCCGCATACTGAAGGATGACCCCTTTGCCCGTCTCCCGGGCCGCATCTGTAACAGCAATGAGTGTTTCCAGGTTCGTTACGTTAAAGGCCCCGACCGCATAGCCTCCCTTTATTCCGCATTCCATAACTTCTTTTAGATTTACCAGCATGGGCAAGCCCTCCATTCTAAAAATTCTATACTTGTTTTATAAACTCATCAATATAAAAAAGTGCCGCTCCCAGTGCTGATGCTTCTGCATTCAGATGGCTGACATGAAGATAGGAGCCATCTGTCTGAAAATTACAGCGTGCAATAACCCTTTTTTTAATTTCTTCCAGATAGGGATCCAGATGCCATCCTACATATCCGCCCAGAACAACATCGCAGTCAAAGCTCACCTGTAGATTGTTAATCACAATTACAAGGTAATGCAGATATTCTTCCCACACCGCCCTGCACTTTTCATCACCCGCTTCCAGCCTCTCAAAGAATTTTTCCAAGTCCCCTCCTGTCGTATTCGACAAAAGCAGTGCAGAACAATATGCATCAACACAGCCAATTTTACCGCAATAGCAGGGACGCCCATCCGGAACCAGTGTCATATGTCCGAACTCTCCTCCGCGGCGGCCTTCCCCACAGTACAGCTTTCCGTCCATAATTATGGCTCCGCCTACTGTGTTGCTAAGTAAAAGATAAAGTGCGTTTTTCCCCGTCTTTCCTGAGTACAATTCAGCAAACCCTCCTGCGTTGGCATCATTAATAAAGCGATATGGATAATCGATATATGTGCTCAGATCCTGATACAAGTCCAGAGGCTCCTCCAGAAGCGGCGCATATTTCAAAGTCCTGTCATCCTCTCCCAGAATGGCAGGCAGAGAGATTCCCACTCCCAGAATATGATTAGGAAGCACGCCTGCGCTCTTCACCATGTCATGAATCATGCATTTTAAGGTCTGAAAATATCTCTCATCTGCCCGGAAGGGTATCCGTCTCCGTACAGAGCTTAAAACACTTGCCTCCAGATCAACCATGACCAGATTCACATGATTTTGGGTAATATCCAGTCCCAGAGCTGCTCTGGCCGTCGGATTACTGGAAATAATCTTTGCTTTCCTGCCTCCTGTGGACTGAAAGGTTCCCTGTTGTTCCACCAGTCCAATCTCCATCAATTCATTCAGATTTTGCGCAACTGTAGGAAGGCTGAGATTCAACCGATAAGCAATCTCCTGTTTTGATATTTTTTTCTGAGCAATTACCGTACGGTAAATATTGTTTTTGTTTATTCGTTTCAGTTCTATATTGGTTGCTTTATCGAGCAAATCACTATTCTCCTTCCGGTGCATTTTCTGCATATTACTATCAATTTATAACATATCCGGATATTTTTCAAGTAATATCGGATTTGATGATTTTCAGGGTACTGCCGGCAGCATCTTCCTACATCAAAATGAGACATATCCTCCATCAACAATCACATCGGATCCTGTTGTATATCCGGATGCGTCACATGCCAGATAAAGAATCGCTGGAATTAATTCTTCCGGCTTACCCATACGGTGCTGAGGAATCAGAGGCATCCATGCATCTTTCAATTCCCGTGGTGTATCCTCCGACATTGGTGTAGCTATGTAACCGGGACTTAAGCTGTTTACACGAATCCCGTAATCTGCCCACTCTATTGCCAGGGATTTCGTCATATGAATCACCCCCGCCTTGGAAGCATTGTAAGACGCCTGCCACTGAGGAATATTTACAATTGTTCCGGACATGGATGCCATGTTAATAATGCTTCCATGAATTTTATTTTCAATCATTACCTTCCCCACCGCACGTGCCATAATATACTCTCCCGTAAGATTTACATCAATGACTTTTCTCCACGCTTCAACAGTAGCTGTCAGCGTATCCTCATGGATGCAGATTCCGGCATTATTAAACACTACATCGATATGTCCGGAACGTTTCATCACCTCTGCTACGGCATCATCCACACCCTTTTCATCCGTCACATCAACTGCAATATCATAAGCCTTTCCCCCTTCTTCTATAATCATCTTTACCGTTTCCCGGGACAATGTCCTGCTGAAAATAACCACCTCAGCCCCGGCTTTTGCGAGTCCGCAAGCCACTACCTGACCGATGCCTCTTCGTCCCCCGGTTACAATGGCAACTTTCCCTTTCAATCCAAACACATCTTCTAAATACATCACATTCTCCTCCTTAATTTTAAAAGGCGCTTTGAAAAATATACTATGCATTTTCCAAAGCGCTTTTTTATATCTGTTTCTTACTGCTCATCAAGTATGGATTTAGCGCTTCCTGCTGTATAACTATGCTGTGCTGCCTCGTCTTCTGTAATCTGTCCCTGATCGATATACATCTGAATGAACTGATCCACATTATCAGAAGTGCAAAGTAAGGAATCAACCGATGTTTCAACAACCGTCTCCTCACCTGTCAGAAGCTTGTTTGCTGCTGCCAGATTTGCCGCTGCCAGTGCCGGAGGGTTCTGGTATACCGCTGCTGTATAGACCCCATCCTTAATTTCAAGAACAGTTTTCGCCAGGCAGTCTACCGAATAGATCTGCATGCCATCATAAGTGGAATTATCCTTCACAGCTTCATAAGCACCATTTCCCAGCAAATCCGCAGTGGTAAGCATACAGTCAATACGACCATAGGATGTTGCCCAGTCTTCCATGGTTGCCATAGCGGCAGCCTCTGTGGATTCTTCTTCCATGAAGTCTCCAATGATGTTGCAGTCTTTTCTCTTCTCAATAAACTCTGCCTTGATTGCCTCATAACGCTGTGTGGTATGAAAGTTTCCAGGCATACAGTTCAATATGCCGACAACACCGTTCTTGGGAACATTTTCTGCGGCAAGTTTGGCAATCGCCTCTCCCTGCGCATATGGGTCACCATCCACCCAGGAACCTCCCTTAAGATCTCGGATTGCCGCATTCGTAGTAATACAGAAAATGCCTGCATCCAGAATCTTCTGACAATACGGTCTCTGCAACTCTCCATCGTTCGGCTGGATGATGATACAATCGTATTTTTTTGTGATACAATCTTCAATAATCGAGTTTTCTTTCTCGCTGTCGGCCTGAGAATCAAAGGTGTCCAGCGTAAAAGTATCCGCATACTCCTTTGCCTGCAATGTAAATTGATTTACCAGTTCTGCCGCAAAAGGATCTGACTGGTTACGTGCAATATATGCAACCTTAAATCCACCAGTCTTGGTTTCCGAAGAACCTGATGTTTCCTTAGTCCCGCTCTTAGCGGAACCTGATGAAACAGAATTTGCAGCGGCGTTTGAACCGCCCGACGAACCGCAGGCTGCAAGTGAACCTCCCAACACAACTGCACACAATAATGCTAAAGCCTTTTTCCTCATAATGCTTCCTCCCATTTACATTCATTTTTATAATCTGCTCTGCGAAGCTGCAAAGCGAATTACTATATTTACTTTCCCTTTTTATAGGTCTGACGAGATTTTGAATAAATATCCCAGATTACTGCGAAAGCTATAATTGCCCCTCGCACAATCTGCTGAATATATGAATCAATCGACATCAGATTCATGATATTCCCCAGGAAGCCAACCACGAAAGCACCGACTACGGTCCCCCATGGGGTACCGATTCCTCCTGTAAAGCTTGTCCCTCCAACGATAGTTGCAGTCAGGCCATCCATTTCATACCCTGCAGCACCTGCCGGAAGACCACCATTTACGCGTGACATGAAAAGTACCGCTGCAATGCCCACAAGAACTCCGTTAAGCAGATAAGCTTTCATAATTACCAGCTTCGTATTGATTCCGGACGCATTGGCTGCCTCAGCATTACCTCCCACTGCATATGTAGAACGCCCCCAACGCGTATTCCGCATAAAGTAAGCCATCAGGGCAAAAATACAAATCATAAAGATAACCGGAATCGGAACAGGTCCCAGTGACCCCTGACCCACAACTGTATATTTACCGATTTCGTAGATATTCTGTCCGCTTGTAATATACAGAGCCGCACCCCGGGCCATGGTTTGTGTTGCAAGTGTGGCAATAAATGCGGGTGCCTTAAATTTTGTAACCATTATTCCATTCAGCAGATTAACGAACACTGCGACACCGATTGCAACAGCAAAGGCAAGCAGCATATTCCCGCTGGCTTTATACGTTGAAACAGACAGGCAGCCCGCAAGAGCAATGACAGCTCCACATGACAGATCCAACTGCCCGCATATGATTAACGCCATCTCACCAAAAGCAATAATAATCGTAACAGATTGCTGGCGACAGACATTAATCAGGTTACTGGCACTTAAAAAACTTCTGTTGGCAAACGTGCAGACTACCATGATTAGAATTAAAATTAATATAATACTATATTTAGAAAAAAGCTTTTTAACATCTGTGGTTTTTCCTGTATTCATGATAACTTATGCCTCCTCTTCTTTCTGAACGTTGGAAACGGCCAGCTGCATAATTGACTCCTGCGAAAATTCTGTTCTGGACAACATTCCGGCAATATGCCCTTCACTCACAACATAAATCCGGTCACAGACGCCAATCAGCTCCGGCAGTTCCGAAGAAATCATGATAATCCCTTTCCCCTTGGATGCGAATTTATTCATTAGTTCATATATCTCGCGCTTTGCACCTACATCAATCCCACGGGTTGGTTCATCCGCAATCAAGATTTCCGGGTCACAAATCAGCCACTTCGC
Organism: Novisyntrophococcus fermenticellae; assembly: GCF_018866245.1. Lineage (GTDB taxonomy): Bacteria > Bacillota > Clostridia > Lachnospirales > Lachnospiraceae > Novisyntrophococcus > Novisyntrophococcus fermenticellae. The sequence continues at coordinate 1,128,366 of NZ_CP076458.1, read as the reverse complement.
CAGCACCACTTTCTGCTGGTTTCCGCCACTCAGATTCGCAATCGCAGCATCCAGATTCGGCATCTTAACGTTCATGCTTTCGCACGCCTCTTTTACAATTGCATCTTCTGTGCCTGTATGGAGAAAGCCCTTATATATTACTTTATCCAGAGATGCCAGCGTCGTATTATATTTTACACTCAAGATTGGAACAATCCCCGTCCGGCGCCTTTCTTCTGTCAGCATCGCCAGTCCATTCCTGATACTTTGTCTGACATTTTTAATATGTACTTCTTTTCCATGAATTTTAATTGTCCCGGAAGAATATGGGTCCAGACCAAACAGCGCCCGCATAATTTCCGTACGTCCGGCTCCCATCAATCCGGCAAAACCCACAATTTCCCCTGCATTTACATGAAAGTTGACATGTTCAAAGACTCCGGGCTGTGTCAGTTTCTCCACACGGAGAATTTCGTCTCCGATCGGAAGGGTTTCTTTCGGATATTGATTTTCAATCTTCCTCCCCACCATATACTCGACTACCTGATCTACCGTAAGATTTTTAGCATCTTCGGTAATGATGGATTTGCCGTCACGAAACACCGTAATCTCATCCGCGATTTTAAAAATTTCGTCCATCTTATGGGAAATATAGATAATACTGGCTCCCCGTGCTTTCAGTTCTGCAATCTTTTTAAAAAGAACCTGTACTTCTTTATCGGTAATTGCCGAGGTTGGCTCGTCCATAATAATAATTCCTGCATCGTATGAGACAGCCTTCAAAATTTCTATCATCTGAATATCGGACACACTGAGACTGCGGAGTTTCACATCCGGTGCATAATGCAAACCTTCCTGCTTCATAAGCTTGTTGGTGCGGCTGCGTATATTCCTCCAGTCAATACGTGCCCCTTTCTTCGGCCAGCTGCCCAGACATAGATTTTCTTCCAGTGTCATGTCCGGCACATAGGAAAGCTCCTGGAAAATCATGGCAATTCCGTTGGCCTTTGCATGCATAGGATCCCTGATGAGCACCTTTTCACCATTGATGAAAATATCACCCTTATCCGCCTGATAAACTCCGTCTATTATCTTCATCAATGTGGACTTTCCGGCTCCATTTTCTCCACACAGAACATGTACTGTCCCCTTCTTCAATTGGAAGTTTACATCATCAAGTGCTTTTACACCTGGAAAATACTTGGATATATGCCGTAACTCAAGTATTATCTGATTTTCTTCCATCCATTACACCCCCTTTGAATAAAATACACAAAGTTTTCCCTGTCACACCCCAAAAACTCTGGTTAAATTTTCTCTCCATTCATCTTTTCCTCCACTTTTAAAGTATGTTTTTAAAAGTTATTTATTAAGTGTCTCTATAATAACCCTCCGTCTTGTACATGTCAACTATTTTTTTTTAAAATTTTATATCTGATTTGTATATATTTTAACATTCTATCATTTTTAAATTATGATTGACAGATTGTATAATAAATTTTATAATTAATATTATACTTTTATAATCGTTTTTATAAAGTTGTTTCAATTTAAATTTATATAACTCAGGAGGTATATATTTCATGAAAAAAACAATGAAAGTAGCTGTAATGAATGGTATCCGGAAAATGGGATTTGAGGAACGCCCTGTTCCGGTGCCAAAAGACAATGAAGTATTGGTAAAACTGGAGTACGTGGGAATCTGTGGCTCGGATCTTCATTATTATGAAAACGGGCGGATTGGTGACTACGTTGTAAAGCCGCCCTTTGTCCTGGGCCATGAGTCAGGTGGAACCGTAGTAGAGGTCGGAAAGGATATTAAAGACTTGAAAGTCGGTGACCGTGTAGCACTTGAACCTGGCAAGACCTGCGGCCACTGTGAATTCTGCCGCACAGGACGCTATAACCTTTGTCCGGATGTTATCTTCTTTGCAACCCCTCCGGTGGATGGTGTATTTCAGGAATATGTGGCGCATGAAGCAGGCCTTTGTTTTAAGCTTCCTGACAATCTAAGTACCATGGAAGGTGCTCTTATCGAACCTTTAGCCGTAGGCTTTCATGCTGCAAAACAAGGCGGCGCACATTTTGGACAAGTGGCTGTAGTTACCGGATCCGGCTGTATCGGCCTGGTTTCTATGATGGCTCTGAAGGCTCTTGGGGTTACAGAAGTCTACGTGGTGGATATCATGCAGAAACGTCTGGAAAAAGCCATGGAGCTTGGAGCAACAGGTGTCATTAACGGCAGGGACAAAAATCCTGTACAGGAAATTATGGAAATTACCGGTGGACGGGGATGCGACCTGGTCATCGAAACTTCCGGAAACGAAATCTGCGCCAGACAGGGCATTGAGATGTTAGTCAAGGATGGAACCCTGGTTCAGGTGGGCTACAGTGCCTCCGGAGACATGAACCTTCCCACCAGTATGATATGCGATAAAGAGTTGAATATTAAGTCCGTATTCCGCTATCGCCACATCTATCCGCTGGCAATTCAGGCGGTGGCAGAAGGCAGAGTGAATTTAAAGGGTATTGTAACAGATATTTTTGATCTGGATGATGTTCAGAATGCTATGGACAGCAGTGTAAATAATAAAGAGGATATTGTGAAGGCAGTCATTCGGATTGACAAATAGTGTAAAGAAAGAGCTGTAATTAAGTTGACCCCTGTAGATATGCGTTAGAACGCCGATATCGATAGGGGTCTTTTGCTGAATTGTGAATCATAAGGATTATTGCTTCGTAAGCGGGCGCAGGAAATCATGGATTTGGTAGCCAAAACAGAAATCGAAATCAGTAGGGCCAATGAGGTCATTAGCGGTGACATTTACATTGGCGGTGGCGAAACAGATGCCATGCGCCTTATCCCCCAAACAGCCCAAAAGCTGCAAGGTGAATATCCAAATATTCAGTATCACCTATACAGCGGAAATGCTGAGGAGGTGATGGAACGTTCTGTAATAGTTGAATGCCTGCCATATCATAAACAAGCAACATCTTTTTAATACATCTGTTTCAAAACACCTTGATCCATCTCATAGACTTCATCACACAATATATTAATATCATCACGATTATGGCTTACTAAAATAATCGTTTTACCTTCCTTCTTCATCTCTAAGAATAAATTCCTCATTTCTTGTACTCCTGAAATGTCTAATCCATTAAATGGTTCATCCACAATAATCAGACTTGGAGATTCCATGATTGCCTGCGCAATTCCCAAACGCTGCTTCATTCCCATCGAAAATTTCCCCACTTTCTTTTTATCATGGGGGTCAAGTCCTACTAGACGAATGTATTTTTCTATAGTGTCTTTATCTATCTTGTTTTTTATGCTATAGAAATATGCTAAGTTCTTGTAGGCACTATACTGAGGCAGGAACCCTGGACTTTCTATGATAAAACCCACATCTTGCGCAAACTCTACGTCTTTTCCCACTTTTCTTCCATATACATGTATTTCACCCACATCCGGATGTACAAAGCCACAAATACATTTCATCAATACACTTTTTCCGGATCCATTTCTGCCTATGATTCCATAGATTTTACCTGATAATAATTTTAAGTTTATATTATTCAGGACTTTTGTTTTTCCATAAGATTTGTCAACGTTAGATACTTCAACAACATATTTCATCTATTCAATTCCCTTTCTATGCTTTGTACAAATAATAGACATAAACACAAGTCCAATGGTAAGAATCATCAGAAAATACAAAGCCCACCGAACAGAAAAGTCCGGCGCACGCCCAGTCAAGTTTGAAAGCCTGGACATAGCGGTAAGTGAATATCGTCCTATTTGTAAATCCATTATGTTATAGATTGTTAAATCAAAAAACACAAGGAAGCAGGAAAATGCCACTCCAAGTTTCGTCTTAAACACAAGATTAATTGTAAATATAAATGCGGATAACAGGAACGCTACCCACCATACGAGGAGTATACTTAAAAGCATTGTTTTAAGCGGTGCAGCATTGCTCATCATAGAGATTGGAAAAGAAAAGGGAATAGAAAATTCCGTTGAAGCATCTGTATACGCCAAGGTTCCAATTACCTTCCCCCAGTTTAGTGTGAAATCTAGTCTTGGCAATGAGAAAATAAACGTTGAAAGCACCAGTCCAAAAGTAAAAACACCTGAAAAAAGAACTAAAAATAGTATCTCACCCAGAACCCAATTTTCTTTTCCGGCTCTTCCAACGAGATACAAATACCCCTCATTCTTAAAAGGCGCCTCGCAAACCATAATGCACCAAAGACTAAAGGTAATAAATGATACAATCATATCATTCATTAATACAGGAAACATCCATAAAGAAATACCCTGATTCATCGCTTTGGAAAATTCTCTGACAGGTGACATCATTCCCCCGATATAGAAAAATAGCAGTAAAAAAAATACACTTGTTTTTACATCATTCCGTTACAAAGATAATTGATACTTACATACTTGAACGATTGTTTTTATCCTATCCATTTTCCAATCTCCATCTTAAACTTTTTGCAAAAAACTTTTTACTGATCATGAATATCAGAAGGCATATAATCGCTAGAATCGCTAAACATATTGGTATGGGGAAAGGTTGAACCAATCCTGAAAACCACCTATCCAAACGAAATTCGGCTGGAATCCTAAAGAACTTTGCTGCCTCAATATAGGTTCTTGAAAGCAAGTACGGAAATACCAGTACTATGTAAGTATTATTCAGGTAAGCAGAGAGACCTGCTGCAAAAGCCGACCAGGTTGCTCCGGATAAAAAGAAAATAATAAGCATACAAAGCACAAATATTTGAGCGTCCTTTTGCGAAATCCCTTGATAATACGGCATATCCCGCAAAAATTCATACATATTATATATGTCCTCACCCTCCGGAATCAACGGGAATTTGCTTCTCATTATAAGTAAATAAAGAAGAAAACCACCGGAAACAGACAGGCCACCACTCAGTGCTGACAAACCAACCTGGATCATGGAATATTGTTTTAGCCCCAGCCTCTGTACTATGTTCGGAATTATTTTATGTTTCCAGTCAATTGGAAAAACAATGGTAAAGCCCAACGTCATAAATACAAGAAATAATTTGTAATTCACACCATATAAAAGCACACCTTCAAAATAAAACGAAATACCCTGGTATTGTTCTGGAGCATATTTTCCCATCAATACATTCCGCGCACTAGGCTCTGTATCTAAAAAAAACACAAGACATATTAACAATAAAGAACTCAGAAAATTGAATCCAAATGCTCTTTTTAATAGCATCTTAAAGAACGCAAAAGAAGTTTTTTTCCTCATTCAATTATCCTTCCTGTTTCTGCATTAACATGGATTGTCCCATAAACCGTTTCTGTCACAGGATTCGGGTTTTCCTCAGAAACCATTTCTATCCTTCTTTCTGTGTCAAATCGAATAACCGGAGTTAAATAAAGAAAACCTGTAATGCTGTCTGGAAGGATGTTATAAACCATGTTTACATTTACAATTTTAAGTTCCGAATTTGTCATAATATTTTCATATTTTTCTAATACGGCGTTTAACGCACTCCGCACACTACAAATCTCAATATTTTCAATTTTTTTAACTGACATGGGTAGACTATATGCCACAAAGGACTGTATACCGTCCTTTGTCATATATATTTGCATCTGCATCCCTTCAACCGAAGACTCATCAGACAAAGTGTATACTTCTGACTCAATGGGAATCCCATTTTTCTGAAAATCAACTTCAATATAGTAAACTTCGTCATCGGATTTCCATTCTCTCAAAAGTGTATCATTGTTCACAAAATCAGAGTAATCGGAATTTTTTTTCAGAGCATCTGACATTTCTTCAAAGAACTCTTTTGAATAAGATTTTATTTTCATATCACTCACTTCTACATCCATGTCGAAATCCCCTATAAGGCTTTGGATTTTTTTTTGAACATCCGCTTTTGACATGAAGTTTAAATCAATATCATCAGGTGTATTCAAAGCAATATTTTGCGCATCTTTAAATCCTAAAACATCATTATATATTTCAAAGCCTGACATCATCCCGCTAACTATCGTTTCGCTTTGTACCAAGGTTAGTCCTGATTCCGATATTAATCTCGTTTCATTTTCGTAAGGAGTATCTACTACGTTGTCGCTCGTATCTTCCCGGAATACAATCGTTTTTATGGAGGATATATCCATATCTCCGGGAACTATTTGTATTTTTTCTTGCTCTAAGTTATATGGCTCCTTGAAAGGAATATCTACTATGAGATTCTCTGTCTCAATTTTAATTGCTTCTCCTTCTCTGGAATTAGTCGAAGCTGCTGAACCTGATTCTTTATCATCTGTCTGGGAAACTAACTGCTCGTCTTTGCAAGCGGTTGCAAACAATAATAAGGCAAATGTTAACCCAGATAATTTAAGGGCTTTATTTATTTTGCAATTCATATCTATGATCCCTTCCTATTAAGTTTATACAGGTTACCGGGTATTCCTTCTATCGTAAGAAATCATACCCGGCTCCCCTAATTCATCTTCATGTGATTTAGTAATGTAGCATTGATTTTGGAATATGTACCTCTGCATCGACCTTTAGGTTTTTCGCCTTATCTGTAATATGTGTTTCCCTTTTAAACGCCTTATCCAATGTTCTATTCTCTCTGGTACATCCTGCGTTTACTAATATTAGCATTATAATAAATAAAGATAAAACAGCTCTTTTCATAAATACCTCGAATCCATATTTCAGGCAGAAGCATGAAGCTTCTGCCTGAAACTACTATCTTGTTATGGGTTATATCTTCCGGCTATCCACGTATTTTTTTGAGCACGGTTCTCATAATAAAAATAATATCCACTATGGAATTGCTGAAAGCGTCATTACCATTAATAACAATTTTACAATTTTTTTATTTTAATTTACATACATTAAATCCCTGCTCTATCATCAATTTCGCTCCTTGTTGTGTAACACTTATTCTTGTACCATCCTTATAAACTAGTACATAACTACCGTCAGAGTTCTCAATCAAATACGAATTCTCAGAATTAAGTTCATAAGTTTCATCGTCGGTTTCATTTGATCTGCCGGAGGATGATACAAAGGTTGCACAACGAATAAGTAAGAAAGTCCCATCACTAGAATGCTCAAAAGAAGCACCCTTCCTGAAAAACTTGTTTTGCTCTCAGCATTTTGATGACTGCTTTCTACTACCATCGCAAACCGCTCCACCAACTCTAAATTACTATTTCGTTGAAACAGTGCTGTCGTAACATCCTTCATCTGAATGCTTTTATTGCCACTCTTTTTCAATACATTAAGAATGGTTGTCAGATATGCTGCCTTGTCGGTCTTCTTCATCATTTCAGTTACACATAAATCGCATTTTATTTCCAATATTTTATCCAAATCTTTTTTTAACAGATACACAATGGGATTCCACCAATATATGCAACAGAACAGATAAACTAACATTTTCACTAATGGATCCCTATTTAAAAAATGTGTGTATTCATGCAACAATATGTATTCTAATTCTAAATCACTGTAGTCTTCATCAGGCAAAATAATGGCTCGTTTAAAAACACCAATTCCTACAGGTATATGAATGCTATCACTACACCGGATATCGACCTTAATCACCTTTCTATCTTTTTGAATCTTATTAAATACCCTACTATATTGATCATCATCCTCACATTTTTTATACATCTTCACTTCTTTTTTTACTTTACAATATCGATATATAAAGGATACAATCCGCAACACCATAACATCAACCCATATAATACATAAAATTTTTGCAATGGATAATGAGACAGGCTCTATTTGATCCAAGTAGATTGTTTTGACAATATGGCTAACCACTCCTTCTACTTCCACTTCATAAGTAAATGGAAACTCAAAAGGTACAAGTAGTCGAGTAAGCGCTGTAAGATATAGAATCAATATTGTTGAAACACCAAACGACCGGATGAAAGCTTCCTGTCTACGAAATATATAGGCAATAATAATCAAAACACTGCTACAGAAAATTGAAACAATAAAAGAAAAAAATGTAATCTGCATCTATGATTCCTTTTCTCCGTTCTTACTTAATTCCTGTATAATCTCTTCAAGTTGCTCAATCAATTCCTCTTTATCTCCGATTTCTTTCGCCAAAGCAACCGTAACCTGCGCAATAGAACTGCTTTTAATCCCAGTTGACACAATAATCTTGGCAGCATACTCTTCTTTTGTTAATAATGGAAGAAACTTTCTTGCATACTGTGTTCCATACCGTACCGTTCCACATGCCTCTAATAGTCCTTTTTTTTGAAGGGACCGCAACATCATGTGTAGATAATTCCCATTCCAAGAACGATCGGATGCTATGTCCAAAATTTCAACACTGGTCAACGGCTTTTTTTCTTCCCAAAATATCCCCATTAAATCTTCTTCACTTTTTGTCAAACTCTTCATTTACCATATTCCATTCATTATTTATATTTTCTATAAATATTTTTTGTGTATAGCTTATAAATATAATAAGCTAAAATCCTTTTCCTGTCAATTAATAGTTGAACCAATTCTCATAGTTCTTTTTTGTTTAATATGTATATATTCTTATTATATAAAAGCAAATTAGCGTAATATTTTTACATGCCAGACACGTATCATCTAGTCTGTCTACTTTCTGAGAAACCGCACGACATTTCGGGAACTAAGTGCAACTTAAATAAGCTCCGCCGGAACTAGACTCTGTAGGATGACTATCCTTTTATCTAGAGGATGGTTTAAAGCAAAGTTGTCGGTAACAAAGTGCCTTGTCCAGAATCGTATCCAGCCCTGACACTTTCATTTACACTGGATCTGCAGCTTTATAATTGAAACATTAAATGTATTTGTTTTTGATTCTGCGGATACAATAAGCAGAAATGCCATACATGAAGTAAGATAGATGTTTAGTGTATAATAAAACTGGTTCTTCCGCACATTTTCGTATAAACGTATGCATATAACTGTAGATTGTATTATACTAATAGCAAGTATCCGTGAGGTGATCCAAATGCAGAGTATTGCCAATTCTATTAGTTTACAGTCATTTTATCCGGAAAATTTAAATATTATGTCCATAGAGCAAGATGACAGTGTTATTACAATTCATATCAAATCCAAAACAAAGGAATGCAAATGTCCTTCCTGTAATTCGGTATCGGGAGAACTATATGCAACGCATCATAAAAAAGTTCAAGACCTCCCAATACTGGGAAAACGAGTTGTATTGGATCTTACCCTTTATGAATTCAAATGCAATAACCCTGATTGTAATTCTGTAAGCTTTACAGAATCTTGTAGTTACTTTTTGAACGATTACTGTTACATGACTAATCGCCTGGTAGATTTAGTCTGCACCCTGGCTCTTGAAACCAGTTGTGAAAGCTGTGCAAGAATTCTTCAGTCAATGAGTGTTAAAATCAGTGGGGATACCGTTATACGAACACTAATTAAACGATACGATCGTCAACCGACTACCAAATGTGGTTCAGTTATTGGTGTTGATGATTTTGCTTTTAAGAAACGTCATACATACGGTACAATAATTGTAGATGCAGAAACCCATAAAACGGTTGCAATTCTGGATGGCCGTGATGGTACCACATTAAAAGAATGGCTGGAAAATAACAAACAAGTAAAAACTGTAACTCGTGATCGAGCTAGTGCATATGCAAAGGCTGTTGAGGAAATCCTTCCCGACTGTATGCAGATTGCAGACCGTTTCCATCTGCATAAGAATCTGATGGATGCTGTCAATAAAATACTGGGCAGAGAAATTCCTGCAACCACTGCAATCATGGATGAAACGTCTAGCAATTCTCACTCAGATAAAGCAACTGAAGATAATGAGCCTTGTAAAAAAAATCGTATCCATTGTGGATAACCTAACGGATGCAGAGAAGAAACGTTTAAAACTCATTTACCAGATTCAGAAAATGGCAAAGGTGTGTAAAAATGAATCGGAAATTTGTAGGAAATTCAATCTGAATAAAACCACCATCAAGAAATATCCTCATGGGGATCCAGAAGTATTATGCCGTTCAAACAAAAGGAGCTTCTTGGATCAATACAAAGATTGTGATAGCTTGACGGCGGGGAGATTTAACCCCGCCGAATAAATTTCTTTAAAAATCTGAAATACCGTATCTTCCATACTTCTAAGTGAGTTTAAGTCGGCAGTGTCAGCAGTGTCCTCCATGTTATTCTTTGGTTCTGTTAACACCTTTCTCTCAGTAGCTTCCAACTGTTGAATTGCATCCAAAAGTATTCTGTTTACTTCACTACTGTTTGAAGCAAATCCAGATTGACTTAAGCTATCCATTACACCATCAATATGATTTTGAAATTCTGGATGCTCTTCAAGTAAAATTTTCAAAGTTTCTTCAGTTTACGGATAAAGATCTAACGTTGAGTTACTAGCTTTTGCTGATACAGCGCTTGTCGATGTTCCGAGTAAACATGTTATCGTACAGATTAGCCCAATTCTTTTTAACATTTGCCCTCTCATTTTAAATCCTCCTATAAACTATAATAATTGCTTCGAATTTATTATATTCCTTTCATCATACAAGAAAAAGACTTTTTATATGGTTCACTATATGCTATAATTTGGATATATTCTTTGCTTAATTTCATTGAAGTCGAAAGGAGTACATTGTTATGAAAAGCAGAAAATACAGAAAATCCAAGCAAGCTAAAAACAGAAACTTTAGATATTTTCTACTTTCTATTACATTTTTTCTACTCTTATTCATAATTTATTTTTTTTTCGAGTTCTTTTCAAAATAGAGTAATTATTAAATTAAATTGGGGAATTTGGATTCCGTCTGGTAACGAGCTCTATACATATAGCGATTTAAAGGACTGGTATGCAATTTATCAGTATTCACCAGAAAACCGTATAATTAAAAAATTGAATAAAAATGTATTATCCAAAAAAATGCAAGATAACATAAATACTCATATGTCGTCTTTAGATATTCCAGATGGGTGGTTTCCTGCTTATGACACTATAGACTTCGTACAAGTTAAAGATGCTGGTAATGGTAGCATCTTATATCTTTTATACTCATCAAAAGACTTAAAACTTTATATAATCAGCTCTATTAACTAAAAATTTCACATTATAACATTTACCTCAGTGTATGCGTTAAATTTTTTATCACATTCGTTTGCATCATCATCGGTCAGAAAATGGTTCTCACATCAATATGAAACATCAGGTTATGAGTCTATACAATTAAACGGAGTTGTTTGGGATTCCAAAGGAGCACCCTTTGGCACATGATTTTGCAAAGTAAAGTATAGTGGATTATACACTTTATTGTTTGCATCTTCAAACGTAAACGCTCCATAGTAAGTGCGCAGATTTTATACTGTAGATTTGAGATAATAGGCTCACCAAGTTGAAAAAGTTGAGCCTTAACTTTTTCAACATCCAAAGGGAGGTATAGTCTATTGGGATCTACTACATCTTTAGTCGCACGTCAATATCGACTTCACGAATGGGCGGATCAGATTTGCGGATGCAATAACCGCCCAAGCAATCTTACTGTTAAGGAATGGTGCAGTCAGCACCAGATTACAGTTGCTAATTATTACTATCGCTTAAAGCAGGTTCGCATGGCATGTCTCGAGAACCTTCCGGAAGGACCAGCCTCTCAAAGTGTCGTTCCAGTTCCCTCTGAACTGATGGCAAATGTTGCTTCCGTATCGTCCAGTCTGGAAGTGAAAGTAAATCATGTTAGTCTTCGTGTTACGGAGAATACAACACCGGAATTATTGAAAATGGTGCTCCAGGTGCTTGCCGATGCTTAATGATGCCATCTGCTTTAAAAATGTCTGCATCATAACCGGGTTTACAGACTTGAGGTTCGGAATTGATTCATTAGCAGCTACAATCGAATGGTCGGAAAAGCTTCCGGCGAATTGCAGAAAGTAACCGTCACCCCACACCGCTCTGATAGGTGGTGTGATTTTTAGAAGACACCCACTATGGAGCGTTTACGTAACACTCCCCTTTTATCTCTCATTCAATGACACTCTATGAAAATAAAAAAGCTGATACAAGATCTTATTCTCTCATATCAGATATCCATATTTTTTTACTGTGTACACATATTTTCGTATTACCTGTGTATACAGCACCTATATTCCATTCTTTTTCACTTTATACACTGGATACACAGCTAAAACTGTTACCCCAGTTTACATCCGCGATCAAGATTTCCGGATCACAGATCAGCCATTTCGCTAAAACCACTTTCTGTTGGTTTCCACCACTTAGATTCGCATAAGTTGTTTGTTCAACTTACACACTTTATTTTACACTCCCGTTCTTTAGCGATGAAATCGCTCCTCATGACTCCCTCCTTCATATACTCAATTGCTTCCCCGTCTATATGTCGTGTTTCATCATTCAAGGGCAGATGCAGACTGATTGCATCCGATTTTTTATACAACTCTTGTATGCTTAATGATTTTATATGGTGTTCGTTACAATATTCTTCATTAACATATGGATCGTATGTAATGACTTCCATGCTAAATCCTTACGCGTGCCCATCAATACACCTTTACTATATAGTACGAGAACCACATACACAGATCACGGCCCCTTTGAATATGCAATCTTGAAAATCGTTGCCGATCGCTATGAATATCAGGTGTATTTATCCGGAAGATCCTGACCTTATATTGCATCTTTAAAATGCCCCGCCGCTCCAACAGGAGCAGCAGGGCATTTTAAGATTCTTATCCTCTCATACTTTTCACAACAACCACTTCGGGGTTTTCGGATAAGAGAGTAACAAATTCCATGAGGCTTTGATCTTTTCTTAAGATTAGTTCAACAGTAAGTTCTGTCTCGGGCGGTTCTGTCTTTTTATAGTCCAGTCCGATTATATCCGTATGATAATCTTCGTATGTCTGAAGAATTTTCTCTACTTTCCGGACATTTCCTCCTTCTTTAATTCTCAGCTTGACAATATCCTTTTCCATCTCTCTGTTAAAGATACTCTTGTGCATCAGAACCTGTATAAAAACAACAAGAACCGCTGTGGCAATTCCTATGTAATATAGCCCGGAACCGATGGCCATTCCGATTCCGCCTGTGGTCCAGATGCCCGCTGCTGTAGTCAGACCACTGACCATACGATTTCTCAGAAAGATAATCCCGGCTCCTAGAAAACCTATCCCGCTTACAATCTGAGCCGCTACACGGGAAGCATCAAAGTCTGCACTGTCCGAGAATCCATATTTGGAAACAATCATAATTAATGCTGCACCAACTGCAACGATTGCATGGGTTCTGATTCCCGCTTCCTTATTTCTGTTCGTTCTTTCATATCCAATCACACATCCACAAACCGAAGCCACAAAAATTCGCAAGATGTACTCCGACTGAAGCATAAAATCCGCAATTGACAATTTGATTCCTCCTCTTATATGTTTTTATCTAAATAGTCATTCGCTTTCCATAACTCTTTGCTGGAAGTAGTCACAGAGACGGCACCAGCCTCTATAGCTGCGCGAATATCTCCCGGGGTTGCAATCAAGCCTCCGGTTATGATAGGAATATCAATATGGTTTCTTATTTCCGTTATGATTCCAGGCATCAGCCCAGGCAATATCTCGACGTAATCCGGCATGGAATTTTCGACAAGACGGTAGCTTTTATCCAGAGACTGCTGATCAATAAGAAATATCCTTTGTATGGCAATTTTTTTCTTTTTTTTTGCCATCTGAATTGCATTGGTGTGAGTGGAAATTATCCCCTCCAGTCTCAGATTCTGGCACAGGTATACAACTGCATATTCATCGTTGCTTAATCCCTTAATAAGATCCACATGGACAATCAGTTTCTTCCTGCGCTTCTGTGCCATATCTGAAATCACCGCAAGCTCTCCGACATAGAAATCCATAACAATACAGAATTCATAAGGACTCTGCAAAAACTTTTCAAAGTCCTTCATATTTGAAATAGCGGGTAAAACTTTCTGATTAATTGCTTCCACTTTTCTTACCTCCAACTTAAAGCAGGGCCAGCTGAGAGATTTTCCAATTTACAGGTGACAGTTAAAGTTCAGCCATGTCCCGGGATGCTACCAGATTTACTCCCGATTCCAGCAAATTTCTAATCAACACCTGATTGCTTTTAACAGGTGCCTGAATCTCCAGTTTGTTTATAATACGCATAGCTTCCATCAAAGACTCTTTCGGGATCTCTCCATCCGTTACGACGGGCAGTCTGTCCGACAGACCATGTTTCACCTTTACCGTAGTCGTCAAAATCCTAGTAGGATTTGTCAGCTCCTTCTTTGCATAGATAACACCTCGCTTACATCCATTACCAGTGACATGGAGGCCGTCTGAATTACCTGTAATCTCCAAATGGCACCCTTTCGGACAAACAATGCAGATCAATTCCTTCTTTTCCATATCACTCCTCCTCAAATACATCCACGCTTAAAAGTTTATATTCTTTCCCCGACAGTAAAGACTTCTCAACTGTGATGTTCTCCATCTCTCCCGGCGTCATACGCTGTTTTTTTACAGACTTCAAGACCTCTCCATCTCCTGTGACAACCATCTTCACATGTTTGAACACTGCTCGTGGTCTCATGAACAACTTTATATCCTCGTCTATCTGTTCACAGTCGATGCTTTGAGGAATGATATAGCCAATTCCCGAGCCGGCTCTTGTATGGACTTCTTTACCGGTCTTTCTCGTATCATCCCGCACATACCTGGCTGCATTTTTTCCTGCTCTCTGGCTTTCCTCCGTCACAAAATCCACCAGATCATGAACGTGAAGAACATTACCGCAGGCAAAAACGCCATCTATTGTGGTTTCCATAGCCTGATTAACTACAGGCCCCTTTGTATGTACATCCATGCCGGCACCTAAATCCCGGGACAATTCATTCTCAGGAATCAAGCCTACGGACAAAAGCACGGTATCGCAGTCATAGCTGACTTCCGTCTCATGTATGGGCTGTCTGTCTTGATCCACTTCGGAAACTACAACTCCTTCCACACGGGTTTTTCCCTTGATTTCTGTTATCGTATGGTTTAGCAGGAGCGGAATATCAAAATCCTGCAGACATTGGACGATATTTCGGTTTAGTCCGCTGGAAAACGGCATGATTTCTACTACTGCTTCCACCTTGGCACCTTCCAGTGTCAGGCGCCTCGCCATAATCATCCCGATATCCCCGGATCCCAGAATAATCGCCTTCCTGCCCGGCATATAGCCTTCCATGTTAATATATCTCTGTGCAGTACCCGCGGTCATAATGCCAGCCGGCCGGGTCCCCGGAATATCAATTGCACCTCTTGGTCTTTCCCTACAGCCCATCGCCAATATAACTGCTTTTGTATGATATATCTGGTAGCCCCCTTCTTTGCTGACCGCATGGACTTCTTTGTTCTCTGTGACTTCCAAAACCATGGTATTTAATTTATACGCAATGCCCAGTTTCTTAAACTCGTCGATAAAGCGCTGTGCATACTGTGGTCCTGTCAGCTGTTCTCCGAAATGATGCAGGCCAAAACCATTATGTATGCACTGCTGCAAAATTCCGCCCAGCTCACGGTCCCGTTCTAACAGTAAAACCTTTTTGGCGCCTTCTTTCCACGCCTCTATGCCTGCCGCCAGACCAGCAGGCCCTCCGCCGATTACAATCACATCATATTGTAACATATTTTCACTCCTTTGTCCTGCCAATCAGAATATTCGATCCAAGTTCATCGTATAAGATATCATCCATCCTCTTACCTGATTCTCTGGCCAGAATCTCCACAACCTTTGGTTCACAAAATCCTCCCTGACACCTCCCCATTCCCGGCCGCACTCTCTTTTTTATTCCTTTTACCGTAGCAGCACCTCCCGGTCTGTGAATCGCATCGACAATCTCTCCTTCTGTTATTTTCTCGCACCTGCAGATAATATTGCCGTATTGTGGGTTTTCGCGGATAAGATTCTCTTTTTCTTCTACAGACAGCTCTTCAAAACGAATCACTCTTCTCCTATTTGGATTAAAGCCTTTGTTTGGAGGCAAATCCTTCAATATTCCTTTTACCATCTGCTCTGCTTCCACAGCAATGGCCGGGGCAGCGGTCAGACCGGGGGAATCGATTCCGGCAATATTTATAAATCCGGGACAATCTTTCGCCTCTTCGATAATAAAGTCCTCTCTGTCTGCGGAAGCTCTTACGCCGGAAAAAGAACGAATCACTTGTTCAAACGGGATGTTTTCCACAATTCGATCCGCTTGTTTCCGCACAAAATCAAGCCCTTCTTTCGTGGTTTCGTTGCCTTCTCTGTCCTGTATCTGTGTAGAAGTGGGACCCAGCAGCGTATTTCCATGTACTGTTGGCACTACCAGAACTCCTTTTCCTTCCCTGGACGGACACGGAAAGATGACGGAGTTCACCAGATTTCCCACGCTCTTATCCAGCACAAAATATTGTCCAGCCCTTGGCTTTATGGCATATGTTCCACCGCCTATCATAGAATTTAATTCGTCCGAGTGCGTGCCCGAACAGTTAATGACTACTTTTGCTTCACAGTATCCTTGACCTGTCGTAATTTTAAAACCGTTATCCTTCTTTTCAATGTTTTTCACTCTGCTGTTAAGTGCAAGCTCTGCACCGTTTTGCAACGCATTTTCCATATAGGCAATTGCCAGTTCCCATGGTCCTACAATGCCTGCTGTTGGTGCATACAGACCTCGTCTGACTTCTTTACTCACATGCGGTTCTCTTGCCAAAACCTCTTCTCTGCTAAGCATTTTTACCGGAACACCATTGGCCTTCGCCTGTTTCTCCAGTTCATCCAGCGTTTCCACATCCTCCTCTGTCAGTGCAAGTGTGATTGAACCTACTTTCCGGAAAGGAACATCCAGTTCCTCACAGATTTGCGGATACATCTGATTGCCTTTTACATTGAACTTTGCCTTTTTCGTTCCCGGCACCGGGTCATAGCCCGCATGAACAACTGCACTGTTGGCCATCGTTGTTCCATTGGCTATGTCGTTGTCCTTTTCAAGAACCAGAATCTTTGCTTCGTATTTTGATAATTCTCTTGCAATTGATGTGCCGATAATTCCTGCCCCGATAATCACTATATCATACATGCTGCTCCCTCCAAATACATTGCCTCCGGCAGTTCCTGATTCATACTCCGGTATATCAGAAAAAGCACATCCAGCCGGTTCAAAATACGAACCGACCGATGTGCTTTCTCCCATTCTCTGCAACTATTAACTTAACTCAAGTCTAACATCTTCAAGCAGCTATGTCAAGCTAGTCTGCAATCACCTTGTAAACTTTTGTTTCATATGGCTTTAGCAGCACGTACCCCTGTACCTTCTCCTGCGTATCCATATCTTCCGCCGGTTCCTTTATGACAACCTTTTGTGTCTTCCCGGAATAGTTCAGAACAATCACGTAATCCACCCCACCCTTTTCTCTTACACAAATCTCACATGTCTCCGGTGCTTCAATTATGTCTTCCCAAGGGCTTATGACCTCTGTATATTTCAGAAACGCTTTCATATTATCCTCCGTAAAGGTACCTCCGAAATGCAGAATTCTTCCTTTTCCACAAGGGTTTTCCAGAAGTGCCGGTCTGCCTTCGTAATAGTTGGAGCTATATCTTGCAAGTACCTTTGTCTCTCTCCCTGAGGCTTCCAGGATATCGTTAAATATACCTGTGTCCATGCTGCTGCCATCCCAGTCCATGTGCACGGCGTCATCTGCGGGTCCTATAAATGTAAATTCCTGTACATTACCTCCGGCAGCAGAGGCCAGTAATCCCGGCATTGGCTGCATCACACATCTTCCATTCTCATCCTTCTGACCCGTACGGGCTCCGAGAATAAGAGTCCCTCCATTTTCCACATATGCTTTCAAAAGTCCTGCTTTTCTATCTGACAGAATCAGTCCATGGGGGTAAATCAGAACCGGATATTTCTGCAGTTCTTCCGGTTCTGTCTCCTCGAGCAGATACATATAATCCATCGGGGTATGACTTAACTGGGACGCTTTGAAAATCGCTTCTTCACTGCTCCATATCAATCTCTGATGCCATACATCCACCTGTGAATCCCATACATTGCTGTAATCCCTTACCACTGCAAATGCTGCCTTATACTCTGCTCCTGTCATCTCTTTCAATGCACGGGTTCTGTCATAGAGCTTATGCACCTCGGCCAGCTTCCGGTTATCTCTGTTGTCATAATCCAGAATTCCATGCCAGTATATCTCAGTTCCAAAGGTGCAGGTTCTCCAGCGAAAAAAGCTTACATAGTCTGCACCATGTGCAATACTCTGCATCGCCCAGAGCATCATCTGTCCCGGCTTCGGGGCAGGGGCTTCCATCCTGGTATTCCATCCGTTGGCGCCGGACTGCTGCTCCATAATTCCAAAATGAGGGCATATGGAGCGTACCTCTGTAAGATGCTCGCTCCATCTTCTGTCATTCAGATTCTCTGGATTTTTAGGATTTTCAGACAGACAATAAGCAAAATTCGGATAGGAATCATAGGTATATACATCCAGGGCCTCATCTGTCATCCGGTGGTTGTCAAGGTTTCCGAACATACCATTTGTCGTAATGAAATCTCCGGGTTTTATGTGTTTTCTTAAAATATCACTCTGCATCCTGCAGAAGCGGATTGCACTCTCCGAAACAAAGCGTATATAATCAAGTGTTTGATGGGGATTGGTGGAATCATGTATGGTGGTTCTGGGTACATATACCTGTTCCCATTCTGTATATTCCTGATTCCAAAAAACTGCACCCCAGGCCTGATTTAAATTTTCCAGTGTTTTGTATGTTTCCTTCAAAAAATCCCGGAAAGCCAATGTATCGCTTTCAGAATAGAATTCTGCCGTCTCGCAGTTAATTTCATTGTCGATTTGCCAACCTATAAGATTGGGATGTCCGGCATAATGTTCGGCTGTTTTTTCCACAATTCTACAGCAAAGCTTCTGATACACAGGCGAATTATAATTGTAATGTCTCCGCATTCCATGGCGGTATTTCACCCCATCCATTCTGCAGTTGAGCACCTCCGGATACTTTTCGGTAAGCCATGCGGGCGGTGTAGCAGTAGGGGTTCCAAATATGACTTTCATCTTTGTTTCAGATACAACCCGAAGAAAATCGTCAAAAAATTCATAGGTAAATTCCCCCTCCCGGGGCTCTACCTTACTCCAGGCAAACTCTCCGATACGAATCGTGCCGATACCGTTTGAGAGCATTCTATTCAAATCCTCTGCCCATAACTTTTTGTCCCAATGCTCCGGATAATAACATGTTCCAAGTGAGAGTTCATCCCACTGATAGTTTTGCTTTTTTCTCATAAGAACCTCCACTTTTTATTTTTCAGTGATTTTGCAGGGGAATGAGAAACTGGATTTTCGTTCCTTTGTTCTCTTTACTTTCTATAACCAGCCTGCTTTCTTCACCATAGCATAATAAAAGTCTTCTATATACGTTCTTTAAGCCTATAAACTGTTTTGTATCATTTTCTTCACACTGTCTGTAAAGGATATCAATTTCTTCCGGTGTCATGCCGACACCATCATCCTGAACGCAAAAGAGCAGCTTCTCTTTCTCTCTTTTTATTGTTATGGTAAGGCTTCCCTTTCCTATTTTGGGCTCCAGTCCATGTATGATTGCATTCTCAATCAGTGGCTGAAGGATAAAATTAGGAACCTGATATCCACAGCTTTCCTGTTCCACATCATACACAACAGAAATCTTATCTCCAAAACGTTCTTCCTGAATCAACAGATAATCCCTTACTGTCTTCATTTCCTCACGAAGAGGAATAAAGCGCTCTTTTTTAATCGTTGCCCGGAGCAATTCCGCAAGTGCAATTGTTATCTCCGAAATATCCGTATCCCCTTTTTCAATCGCCATCCAGCTGATGGTATCCAGCGCATTATACAGAAAATGAGGATTGATCTGCATCTGCAGAAACTCCAGTTCCGCCTGCTTACGCGTTAGTTCCATCTTATATACCTGCTCAATAAGCGTTTCAATATGCTCTGCCATCTTATTGTACTCTGTACCAATCATTCCGATTTCGTCCTGAGAAATCACCTTCACTCTTGGGTAGCGGTTGTCTTTTCCCAGGTGCTTCATGCTCTCCATCAGCTCTCTTGTAGGCTTGGCAATCCTGGATGTAGCCATCTTTACAAACAGGAGACTGACTGCCAGAACTATAACAACCAGAACTGCAGAAAGAACAATCTGCCTGTTCAGGTTTTTATAGAATTCTCTCACCGACACCGTCTGAACCAAGATCCAGTCATTTGGCATCTGATTCCCTACATAGTAAAACGCCTGTGTGCTGCTGAGCATATCATACCGGGATTTGTTCGAATTCTTCAGGAGTTCTATATCCACAGGAAACTCTGTTCCCAGGTATTTGGGATTATTCGTCACTGTAACCCTGCCGCTTTTATCCACGATATAAGATGCGCTTGAATACTCCGTAGAATTATCTGCCACAATATCAGAAAAGTAGGAGTTCTCATACACGATATTCATATAACCGACAGGCTTCATAGTTTTCAAATCCAGGATAGCCTTTGCCACGCAGATTCTGTTTTTATCTCCCACAAGACCCCAGAGACTGGAACCATTGGTCTCATAAATTTCGTCCTCCGTAAAGGCAAACTGGGTTCCCCCTGTCTCAACTTTTTTTACTGAAAACTCAATGCCCTGCTTTGAAATGACACTGACGGAAACCACATAGGAGGCATACAGTGCATCCACAGACAGCTCCCGTTCTATTGTCTGCCGCACGCCCAGAGTTCAAAGTAATCCAATTTTACTTTATCACTTATCCTTTTAACGAAAAAGGTGTATTTTTTACCGGAAATGTTTGTTATTTTGACTGTTTTATATTTTTATTATTGTTTTCATGTGACAATAATGTCAAAAATAGAATAATCCCTGCAAAGAATTGTGTGCTCTTTTGCAAGGATTATTTTTATACATTCAAATTATTTTATCTGTGTACACTCAGTTATACAACCGCTTCTATCAAAACTTTATCGCCCAAAATAATTTCTTTCACTCCAATTTTCTTTTTTCAACTATTTTCCTGCACACATCCGGTTTGTTCGTAATCATTGCATTGATTCCCTGCTCTGCCAATATTCTCATCTGGGTCTCATCATTCACCGTCCAGGGGTTTACTTCAATTCCCTTTTCTTTGCTGGATTTTACGAAATCCGGTATCTGCAGAATGTTAAGACGAGGGTGTATTGCATCTATTCCCAGATTTGCAGCATAGTCAGGTGCATCTACGATTATATCAGAAATCAATATCCCTGTCTTTACATTACTTGAAATCTTTTTAAGCCGCAGCAGTGAATAATGATTAAAGGAAGAATAGAGCAGGCGGTCTGACATTCCAAGCTTATCAGCCAATGCAATCACCTTTTCCTCAATTCCGGGATAAAAGTTATTGGAAGTTTTCAGTTCTACATTAATGGTTAAGTTTGTAGGTTTAAGCAATTGATACACCTCCTCCAATGTGGGAATTATGGTTTTCCCATACTGTGGAAAATGTTTGTTTACATGAAACGTCTTGAGCTTCTTTAATGTATACTCCGCCACATAGCCCTTATGATTGCTTACACGGTTGAGCGTTTCATCATGAATCACAACAAGTTCTCCGTCTTTGGACAGCTGTACATCCAGTTCTACCCCGTCTGCACCTTGCCTGACCGCCAGCTCAAAAGCTTCCAATGTATTTTCCGGTGCATACTCCGACGCGCCCCGATGTGCCCAGATTTTTGTTTTCATAGTATTCGTTCCCTTTCCGCAACTATAAAATTATATAAAGCACTTCTATAAAGCAGTTTCTTTTCTAAATATCTTAATAAATCCGTCAGCCTGTAGGCAACTGCTCTTTATCCATCTCCGGTCTTTGTTTTTTCTTTAATAACCCTTTTATCCGTATAATGAATTGGGTGCTATTCAGCTTTTTCGTATAAGATACCGGACTCTTTTTTATATCATTATAATAGCACAAATCAGCACATAAAGCATTACAATATTCCCAAAAAGTCAGTCAAAAGCTTGAAAATAAATATAAGTGCCCTTCATGGTACGAAAAGGGATGCCGGCTTACGCAGCATCCCTTTCACATAATTATTCAGTTTATACTTGCCACCTTGTTTGCCCGCTGCATATAAAGCGTTGCTTTTACCGGGTTTTTCAGATAGCAAGTGCCACCCGTGCTCCTTCTTCTACAGCCGCTGCAATCCTTCGTGCCTGAACTGCATCACCAATCACATGTAAATCCTGTACCTTGTCTTTCAAACTCTCTTCCAACGGATTATAGGCTTTGGAACCTATAGCCAGAATCACATTGTCAAAACCGGAAAGCCGCATCTCTCCGTCTTTTCCTGAACAGACCGCACCATCCGTCGTAAATCGTTCTACCTTTGTATCTGTCTTAATTTCAACTCCATTTTCTTTAAGTGACTTAAATACAAAGAATGCGATACTTGCATGCATATCCGCACCTGCTTTTTCCATCATTTCCACAACTGTAGCTCCGCGGTTCTCTGACCGCAAATATTCTGCGGTTTCCAATCCAACCATTCCGCCGCCGACAATGAGATTATTATATCCCATCTGAGCCTTCCCCGTCAAAATATCATTTGCCTGCGTCAGGCGGATTCCTTCATTTGGAATCTTCGGTAAGACAGGCACTGCTCCGGTAGCCAGAATTACTGTATCCGGTCTGAACGCAAGAACGATCTCTTCCGTTGCCTCCGTATTATATCGTATCTCGACCCCATACTTTTTGCACATAGTCAGATAATACTTGACAGCCCTTGCAAGCTCCGTCTTGTTCGGAGGCACGCAGCCGGGAAGAACCTGACCGCCGGCTTTCGGAGCCTTTTCAAGAACTGTTACGTGATGTCCTCTGGCCGCTGCAACCCATGCGGTTTCCAAGCCGCCCACACCTGCACCTACAATCACAACGTTTTTAGGTGTTTCTGTTTTCTCAATCTTCAGGCTGCCCTCATGTCCTGAAAACGGATTGAATGCACACGAAACACCGTAATCCCCCGGCAAAACTCCGGGAGTTCCGTTACACCTGGTCATACATCCAACACAGGGGGAAATCTCGTCTGTCCGGTTTTCCTGCACCTTTCGCGGGAATTCTGCATCCGCAATCGAACCTCTGCCAAGCGAGACAAAATCTGCAATTCCATCTTCTATGAGTGAGTCTGCAAGTACCGGATCATTGATGCGTCCCACTGTAATTACCGGGATTTTAACCGATTTCTTAACCGCCTCTGCAAATTTGGTGATAAACCCTACAGGTACATTGCTGGGCGGAACCAGGTAAGGCATTACGGCATAAACACCGAGAGAAATATGCAGGGCATCGGCGCCGGCTCTCTCCAGCAGTTTTGCCAGAGCCTTTGTCTCAGCAATCTGACGTCCTCCGTCTACCAACTCTTCACCGCTGATACGTACACAGACGGGGAATTCACTGCCACATTTTTTCTTGATATTTTTTATGATTTCTACAGCAAAACGAGCACGTCCGGTTAAATCACCTCCAAATTCATCTGTCCGCTTATTGGAATAAGAAGACAGGAACTGAGCAATCATGTATCCATGTGCCCCATGCAATTCCACACCGTCAAATCCGGCCTTCTGTGCACGGACTGCTCCGTCACCGAATTTTTCAATCAACTCATAAACTTCCTCTGTAGTCAGCTCACGGGGACTGCTCCCCAGCATCGGACATGGGATAGTGGTGGGCGCTACCGGCTGCATCCCTGTTGTCTGTTCCATCGTTTCACGTCCTGCATGATGAAGCTGCATAAAAATCTTGCCGCCTTCTGCATGAACCCGATCCGTGAGGCGCCTGCAGCCCGGGATGAAATCATCAGAATAAATAGCGAGCTGTCCCGGATTCGCCTGTCCGGCAGGATCCACAAAGGTATACTCGGTAATTACAAGGCCGAATCCACCCTTCGCCCGCGCAGCAAAATATTCAATAAGATCATCTGTAACATGCCCGTCCATAGTGACATGTCCGCTCCCCATTGCGGGCATAATCATCCGGTTCCTCAGTGTAACATTCCCAATACTTCCTGTTTGTAATAAGTTTTCAAACATTCCAAAACTCCTTTCTTAACTATAAGTATTCTTTCGGAGCCAGACATGGCTCGTCAATTCTAAGTTGAAACTTCTCAATCGTCTCCGTTTCAAGACTATAAAGCGATAAAAGAAACACTTTTCCCTCTTTTGAACGCTGACTATATATACCTTCTCCATCCTCCCGAATTTTCACATTGTCCAGGGATTCCCTTATAAATGCCATTCGGTCTTCGAGCATCTTTTTTCGTACATCCGGAGTCATCAGATGAAAAAAAGACAGCCTCACAAAAAACTCATCTCGGTTAGAAGCTAAGGAGCCCGTCACGGAATTAAGTCCCTGAATAAAGCCCTTCCTCCCTGATTCCGTTATTTCGTAAACAAATTTATCAGGTCTTCCTTCCTGGGTTTGTTGTTTTTTGGTTATATATCCCAGCTTCTGAAACTTTTTTAAAATCGGGTAGATCGTATTGTTGCTGATACGGGTACAGGAGGAAAAAGTCTCTTTCAGAATCTTTCCGATTTCATACCCATACATTGGTTTTTTCATAAGACAGCTTAGAATGCAGATATCATAGTACATACTTCTCACTCACCTCTGGCGTAATTAAACATATGTCAAATTAGAATATGTTAGTTTAACATATTATACCTGTTGTTTTATCTCTTGTCAATACTTTAACAAAAAGAGCGGCTCTTTATTTAGAACCGCCCGCATTATAAATTCCTGTTTTTGTTACTTATTTCTTATCTTTAGAGAATACCGGAAATACCCGTCATCTTCACACCACATCGGAAAATTCGTTCCCCACTTGTTATTAAACAGACAATAAGAAAAACCTTTCTCCATATCAGGAAGTTCCCGGCATCCGCCGTACAGACGCCTTCCTCCCATACTTACCAGGGGAGAATCCAGATTCAGAATCTCTATGCTTCCATCTGCTCCGTCAAAGCTCATTTTCTCCACGCAATGCTGGCGGCGGTTCCCTCCCCGCACGACATCCATGGGCAAAATTGTTTCACCCATAACGCACATTTCCCACAAAGAGGGGTTTTCCACCTCCAGACTGACATCAAACCAAAGAGCCTCCGGCATCTTATTGGCATCCTTCCTGCTCCAGATTAACTCGCACAGAATTTCCTCCCCGAAAGTATAGCGGATACACGCCTGCCGCGGACAACCGTACCCGGAGGCTGCATGAAGATTTCCTGCCAGTTCCAGTTCCATGATATTTTGATACTTTCTGATCTGTTTTACTCCAAAGACATAATTTTTATGTTCCAGAGTTTCCACCGTTTCCAATCCGGGCTTTCCAAAATCTGCCTCAGCCCAGGGCATATTTTCTTTAAACGTATGATTATACTGATAGAATTCCTCAATCGTATCAAGGGCGCTGTAGGTTTCATAAGAAAATCTCCCAAAACAGCCTGTCTTAATCCAGTTCTTTCCTTCCCTTTCGAGATAAACCATGGCTCCGCTGCCATCGAAAGATACCTTCCAGTCATTCACCTCTATAATTTCATAAGGATGATGCTTCTCTCCCGAACGCAGCCGAAAGGATTTTTTCTCTTCAACAAATCCATAGGCCGCCTCGGCTTCTTTTTGTAATTCCATCGGTAATGCCTGGACAGCTTTCTCAAGATATTGGCGCTGCTCTTCATAAGAGTATTCATAAGCCTTATAACTGCCTGTCAGATGCGAAGTATTTTTTTCCTCACATACCAGCCGTTTCAACGCAGTATTTCTTTGTGTAAACAGTTCCTCTGTTACCTCATCAAAGACCCTTGCCTGCTGAAAGTCTTCTTTCGCCCAGTTTTTAAAATCAAACAGATGTTTTTTGTAATCCAAAGCCCAGGTATGTTCGCAGACAAACAGAAGATTTTCCATAAATGTAACGTATTCCTCCCCGTCGGCAGGCAGCCTTCCCTCTTTTATCCATTTGCTCCTAAGCCTCATCAGTTGTTTTAATTTTCTGACTTTTAAAGGGTCAGAGGCAATGCCGTGAATCCATGTATCTCCGATTTCCTCCCGAATAACAGGAAGCGTGTCTTTATGATTCCATAACTGCTCTGCGTAAGCATCCAGGGTCGAAGCACACACCCTGGCATTGGGATAGCGTTTCTTTAGATGCGCCAGGCTTTCTGCAATCTCACTCTGCGTAGGCAGGCCCTGATTATCTCCCAGGAAAACAAATTCCAGAACCTCTTCCATCCCTTCTGCATAGCAGGCGGAACCATAGACGGGAGAGTACTGTACTGCCAGCTCCTCTCCTTTTGATTTCCAGAGGAAGCTTTCAGGCACCTCCGGGTTCATCGAAGACGGATTCACTCCTATATGAAGATACTTCTTACCATGGGCTGCCATACTCCCAATGATTGCTCTGGTATGGCCGGGGACATCTGTCAGTTTTGATGCTATGGTCTGTTTTCCAAACCTCTGATCCAAAGCGTCCGAATAGCTTAAATCAAAATCCAGCAGCTCCTGGTCCATTAGCTCTGTATGCGTGGTAAATGCAAGACCATGCCAGCATATGTCCCCTCTTTCAATGGCATCACATAATTTCTTCTGTGCCTCTTCGTCTGCAACCTTCAAATAATTGGCAATCAGGAAAGCTCCTATGGTCCATATAAACCTTTTCTCTCCGTCATGATTCATTTCTTCAGCCAACTGCACTGCCTTTGGGATGTAATCCTCCATATAATTTTCTAGTACATCTCCTGCAAAATCCGTGAATCCCATATCAAAATGAGTCATGAATACCACATGAACTTTTTTGATTTTCCAATAATCCAACATAATTCTCTATTCTCCTCTTGTATAGAAAGGATTTGATATCAAAACAGGCACCCTCTGAGTCCCTGCCCACAACTGCCTTCTAACCTCTGCTCTATAATACTTTTTATCCGGAATACACCGGACAACTTTCATCGTGTTCTCTTCACAGATGATTTCTTCCTCACCATCATCCCAGATCAAATGTATGGTGTCATCCTTTTTCAGATTTGAGAACTGAAACA
Source organism: Novisyntrophococcus fermenticellae (assembly GCF_018866245.1). Taxonomy (GTDB): domain Bacteria; phylum Bacillota; class Clostridia; order Lachnospirales; family Lachnospiraceae; genus Novisyntrophococcus; species Novisyntrophococcus fermenticellae. The sequence goes on along the minus strand of NZ_CP076458.1, from coordinate 1,101,195 downwards.
CAACGCTGCTTTCTGCCTCTATTTCATCACCGGGTAAATATCTGCTGCTTTCCATCTCCATCACAGGTCCCTGCGGTGAAATGCTAAGGAAGCTTCGTCCTCTTTTCAGTGCATCCAGGATATCGGCCGCGGAGTTTGACATCGCATATACACAGGTACAGGGTAAGCCCGGCATACTCCCTTCCCGAATGATATGGAAGTCACTGCCACCTGTCACCGGTATCCTTCTTCCTGCCTTTAGCTGCAAATCCCACCATTCCAGACACTTTTGATTTCTTTCTATTGACAGTCCTCCGTTCCAGACTTCAACCAGATCATATTCCATGGAATCCATGCCCCATCTCCAGCCGCAGTCCAGACAAAACGGATGGTTCAAAACGACTAACGCACCTGCGTCTCTCGCCTTTGCAAGAATTTCTTTCGCCTTTTCCTGCGAGTTGGCCATAAAATCCTGAAATGGTCTTTTGATCCCGAGCATTCCGGCATGTCCCCGGTAGTTGGTCCACTCTACCCCCGGAATCAGGGTGACGTGCTCTGTAGAGCGAAGCTCATAATTATGCGCATAATTGTTATGATCTGTAATGAAGATATAATCAAGCCCCTCTTTTTCTGCCAGAAATGCCAGCTCACCGGTGGTCATATTGCCGTCAGAGCCGCGGGAATGCATATGGATATCTCCTTTCAGAAGCTTCAGTTCCTTTATTGCAGCTCTTACTCTGTAAGTTACCGTCACTCCCCCCTGCGGCACTTTATATGCGCCCAAAAGCACTTGCCATTCTCCTTGTTTTAATGGAACCGGGAAAAAACCTTCTGAGCATGCTCTCTCCGATATTTTAATACTGCTTCGGTTTGAGCCTGACCATCCGATAAACTCCCCATCTGCATCATTTAATCCGAAATCAAGGATACTGATTGATTTATCATATTCGTAAGAAATCTCCATCCGGGAAGCATCTACATCCAGGAAAAACGGTACGGTAAGATACATACCTTCCTCTTCTTTTGTTACAAAACGCTGAAATGTAATATCTTTATATTCCACTGTTTTCTCCCTCACTCTTTCACCGCGCCCATATTAAGGCCTTCCATCAAAAACTTCTGCGCAAATATATAGATAAGCAGCAATGGTACTGTAGAAATCACAATCGTCGCCATAATTGCATTATCCGGTGCTACCGCCGTACCGGAAGTCGAACCTGTAGACAGAATCATCTGCTTGAGCATAAGCGGCAGCGTATATTTACTCTCATCTGTTATCAGAGTTGCAGGAAGCATAATACTGTTCCATTTGCCCACATATTCCATAAAAAACACCGTACCCAGTCCCGGGAGGGATATAGGCATATAGATGCTGCTGAATATTTTCAATTCTCCCGCCGCATCCATTCTGGCAGACTCTGCAAGAGAATAAGGAACCGTGTTAAAGTAATTTCTCATCATCATAATGCTGAACCCCGATACAAGACCATTCAGAATCAGCCCCTGATATGAATTAAGCAATGATAACTGTTTATTTAACTGATAAACAGAAATTAAGGTCAAATCCCCTGGTATCATCATGGTGGTCATGATAAAGGATGTAATCAGCCCTTTAAAAGGAAGATCCTTTTGAATCAGCACGTAGCCTGCCAATGCAGAGAGAATTACCTGAATCACTGTTCCAATCGTAGTAACCAAAAACGAATTTAAAAATGGCCTCGCCATTTTCGTAACCCGGAATACATAATCAAACCCTTCCATGCTGAACTGGTTCCACCAAAGCTTGATTCCACTCTGGCTGGAATCAAGCGCTGTTGAGGTAGATACCACAATCACGTTCCACATAGGGAGAAACGTGATAACAAATATAATGACAGTCAAAACCAGAAACAGTATCCTCCAAACTCCGGTCACTTTGTTTTTATTTAATTCACCTTTCATAAGCCCATCCTCTGATCTATGAATATATTTCATCATATTTTAATATCTTTTTAACAACAGTAGAGATAATAAACGTTGCGAGCAGAACAATTGTGGCTGCTGCCGTGGCGGTTCCCACATTGAACTGGATAATCCCCTGCTCATAGATCAGAACCAGAAGGTTCTTTATCTTATCGCTTATAGCCGCATTAGACATAATGAATATCTGGTCAAAATTCCTTAAAATGCCCATAACAGACAGAACCGTAACGACCTTCATGGTGGGCGTGATTACCGGGAGCGTTATATAGCGAATCTGCTTGATTCTGCTGGCTCCGTCAATTCTGGCAGATTCATACAAGGATGTATCAATCCCGACGATTGCCGCCATGAACAGGGCTGCAAAATACCCCGCACCTTTCCAGGCTCCGGTAAATATCATAATCGTTCTCGCATAGACTTCCTCTGACATAAAAACAATCGGTGAAAAATTACTGTTATTCAGAAGTTTTAAAATACCGTTCACCATTCCATTGGGTGAAAGTATGGTAATCCATAATCCCCCGACAACCGACCACGAAAGTAGATTTGGAATGTATGTCACCGTCTGAAAAAGAGACCTGCTTACCTTATTTCTGGTTTCATTTAGCAATACTGCAATCAGGATTCCCCAGAAGAACTGAAGAATAAAGGTTCCTCCACCTACAATCAGACTGTTCCAAAACGCCTGTTGATACTGAGCATCCAATAGGATTTCCTTATAATTGGAAAATCCTACAAACTGGGAGCCGCCTAAAAGTTTGACCTTTTGAAAGCTTTTAAAAATCCCCAATACCAAAGGATAATAAGAAAACACCAGGAAATACACCAGAACCGGGATAAGCAGGATGTAGATTCCCTTATACCTTATAATCTTTCGTTTAAGCTGTCCTTTCAAAACATATCCCCCTATCGGTCTGTGACTTTTCTGTCTACCAGCTCTTGCCTCATTCCACTAAGGCCATCCTCTGTGGACACTTCCCCCTTAATCATCTTAATTCCCCATTTTCCTATAATTTCTTTATAATCGCCTTCATTCGGGATAATCATATCTATGGCCGCATAATCACCGTAGCTTAAGGCCTCATCAACTCCGGCTGCATGAGGGAACAAGGGCTGGTAATCCTTGTAAATCGGGAACGGAGCTCCGTGGTCACCTGCATGTGAAGCACCGATTTCTGTGTATTCATAGTTTCCTTCGCTTCCCGTATAATCGTGTCCCTCAATTCCTGTGGAAAGCAGATTGCCGCCTTCCTGGCTTGCAAAATACTCTAATACCTTGATTGCGCCGTCCGGATTTTCTGCATTAGCCGGGACACCAAAGAGACTGGCAGCGCCTTTTGCAAGCATATAGGAACCTTCAGGTGTCTTAAGCCCCGGAAGAGAAACTATTTCATATTCATCGGTGGATATTCCACCTGCTGCAGCATTGGCATTGTGTAATCCTACCCACGCAACCCAATCGGCTGTCACCGCATTCTTTTTGGAAGAAGCTCCCATCTTGTTTCTCATATCCTTTGTCTTATCTACAAATGCAGCCGGATCCATAAGGCCATCGTCATAAAGCTTTTTAAACCACTCCCAGACAGGTCCTGCTTCCTCCTCTGCATACGGTGCATACTTTTTCCCTGCATCATCAAGCACGACCCCGTTCTTCAATCCTTCTGCTGCCATCCATGGCTGCAGATCCCACGTTTCTGACAAAATTGTATTAAATGGGTAGAAATCGGAATCTGAACTATTCTCCTTCAGTTTCCGGAAGACATCATAATAACCGTCCATGGTAGGTTCGATAGACTTATAATCAATTCCCGCAGCTTTTAACATGGTATTATTCAAAGCCACAACCCTATGTACTTCTTTCTTATTGAACCCCGCATATATTTTTCCATCAATTGTAATATCCTCCCATTCTTTAGGATCGATATTATCTGTCAGAATCTTGGATGCTTTTATGCGGTCTGTAATATCCAGAAGCGCGTCCTGCGCAATAAGATTATCGTAATCGCTGGCGTTCAGATAAATCAGATCATACTTTTCACCGCCGCTTAATTTTTGCATCATCACCTGCGTGTAATCAGAAGCAGGCTTTTCCATGACTATGTCAAGACCAGTACCCTTAGAAAGTGCTTCCTGGAACAGCTTCATCTCCTCTTCATCTTTTCCTCCGGTAACGGAAGCCAGTATCTTTACCGTACCCTCTGCTTTTGGAGTCTCTGTCTTATCCCCTTCCTTGCTCTCTGCCGCAGTACCCGATTCTGCAGCCGGGTCCGGACTGTCCTTCCCTCCGCACGCACCTAAAGCGAGTGACATTGCCATTAAACATGCACCTACTGCCAGATTTCTTTTTTTCATACCGTTTCCCTCCATAAAATATGTTTTTATATAAAAATATATTATAACGTATTTTTATGTTTGTAAAGCATATATTTTATATTTTGTATATATATATAATTTTTCCTGTCCATATTTGTTGAAAATCACAATATATTTTCATTCAATTTGTATTTTTACTGTTTTTCTGTAAAAATATATTTATTTTTTCCAATTTGTGCAATAAAATATGCCTGGAAAAGTTCTTCCGGGCATATCCGTGTATTCAATCGTTATTCTCTTTAAAAAGGGTACTAAATCGTAACAAAAATTCCGGGCACGAGGTAATCTCCCTGTTTATAATCCGCTTCCTGACGTATCTGCTGAAGCAATAATCCCATCGCTTCGGAAGCAATTTTTCTTTCATTTTGTCTTATATGTGTAAAGTGGCTGTTCCCGGGTGAAAGATAATCTTCATCCATGCAGCACACCAGAATTCCTTTTTTCTCCATTTCCTCTCCGGAGCTTCCAAGGCATCTGGCCACCCCATATTCTGCACATACCACTGCGTCCAGATCCGGGTTCTGCCGCAGATACTCTGCTATCTCATGTGCCCAGTCTGTGTTGAACTCATCGGAGAATATTCCCAGATCCGGACCTTCTTCCAGGTCGCATTCCGGCATCTGCGGGAGACCTGCTCCTTCGATAGCATTCCAAAAGCCCTTCCGCCTTTCACGGAGAGAGGATGTACCATTCTCCCATGCAGTTATAAACCCGATTCTTTTTCTGCCCATATCCACCAGATAATCGACCAGTTGTTTCATCGCAAGATGGTTATCTGTACGAACAGAGGAAACCGGGATACCTTCCATCTGTTTATCGATAAGTACCACCGGGTATTGTTCAATGACAAGTTTCAGTATCTCCGTATTATAATAGGTCCCGTGACAGGGCATCACAATAATGCCGCATACCTCCAGGCTCTTGAGGTAATTAATTTCATCACTTTCCTTTTTCCTGTCTCCATAGGAAAATCTCACATATAGACGATAACCGGCTTCGCACGCACAACAGTCGAACGCATACAGCATATCTAGTCCAAAGCACGAGGACACATGTTCAAGCACCAGTCCTATGACAGGCTCCCTTCCGGATGATACCGTCTGAAGCGCAGAGTTTTCAGGGATGTCCTTCTCTTCGTCTGCCGGAACCCTGATAAAGCTTCCCTTACCCTTGATTCGGACCAGATATCCCTCTTCTTTTAGCGCATTGAGTGCGCTGGTTATCGTAATCGTACTCACTCCATACTCTTCTGCCAGCTCTATACCGGATGGAAGACAGACACCATCCTTCAGTTCTCCCACTTGTATCTTGTTCTTGATATCCTGCTGTACCTGCTTATACAAAAACTGATCCTTCTTCATCCCATATCCTCAAATAAACGGTTTTATTGTGTTTCTCCTGAAGCGTATCGCAAAATATGTTTTATTATATATTAAATTTCACAGGATTTCAAGAAAATATAAAAATTAGATTTTTTTAAAATAATGTAACAGTTCAGCCAGCAGATCGATTCCGCATGGCTGAACTGTTACAAAATAATTGCCAGGTTTTTTAAAACCTGGCAATTCTGTAAATCAGAACTCTACATACTTTTCCTGTTTTGCGCCGCATACCGGACATTTCTCCGGTGCCGCATCAAGAATCGTGTGTCCGCATACCGGACAGATGTAAATCTTCTCTAATTCCATATCCTTGCCGGCTTTAACCGCATCAAGGGCTTTTTGGAACAGATCCGCATGGATTTTCTCCGCTTCCAAAGCATAATGGAAGGAGCGTTTCGCACCCTTTTCATCCTGGAATTCTGCCGCATTCAGATAGACCGGATACATCTGTTCTACCTCATGCAGTTCTCCATTGATGGCCCCCTGCAGGTTTTCGGCTGTTTTTCCGTTTCCAAAAACGGCGCCGGCTGTCACTGTTGCATCCGCCGTGGAACCGCCGATTTCGCGAAAATGGTTACTTGCATGCACCTGTTCCGCATAGGCAATCGCACGGAAGAGCCTGCCCACATTTGTAAAGCCTTCCTTATCTGCGATGTCACCCCAGATAAGATAACGCATGTGCGCCATGCTCTCGCCGCCGTATGCGGAGTGAAGAAAATCCGAAGTCATTGCATTCTTTACTGCCATCTTAAAATCCTCCTTCTTCGATGTATTTTTATATATACATTCTAACATTGGCATTTTTTGATGTCAATATTCACAAAATATGGATTTTCTATAGATATAAAATTATTTACCGCTTTTATATTCATAATAATAGCCATACCGTCCACTTTTGTCCCGGATGTCTCCTTTAATATCATACCGATTCAGTACGCCCCCTATGATATCGGCATGAACGGCATCCAGATTCTGCTTCGCCGCACGTACCTGTTCTTTGCTTGTATACTTCTGACGTATGACCATCAAAACACCGTCACAATAGCTGCTCAGCAGTGCGGCGTCTGTTACCACGGAAACCGGCGGGGTATCACAGATCACGTAATCAAACATTTTGCCAAACGACTGTAGTAACTCCTTCATCCTGACGGAGCCCAGAAGCTCGGCCGGATTTGGTGGTATGTGTCCGCACGGGATATAAGAAAAATTCAGTTCCGGATGCCGGTATATGCTGATTTTTTCCGGAAGTACCTCCCCCATCAGCAAGTCCGTCAGACTGGTTTTCCAATCCTTTCGATTGCCGATATATTGGCCGATAGAGGGTTTTCGCAGATCACAATCCAGGAGCAGAACCTTCTCGCCTTTTTCAGCGAGAGTTGCCGCCAGATTAATCGCCACGCTGCTCTTTCCCTCGTTCGGTATGGCACTGGTAATAATAATCTTTTTATAACTACTGTTTACAGAAAGAAAATTTATATTTGTACGTAATTTTTTATATGCCTCTTTATACACAAAAGGAGAATCCCCGCCTAATATTTCCGGCCGTATATCTTCATACCCTTTTCTTTTTTGCAGCTTTTTTCCTGACATATTCTGCACGTCCCTTCCTTCCCTTTTCTTTACGCTCCACAGCTGCGCAGCTCTCCATCGACGGTATTTTTCCCAGAACAGGAATTCCGATATCTTCTTCAATATCCTGCGCCGATTGATAGGTATTATCTGACCAGAACCGGAATGTAATAATTACAACTGCCGTCATAAATCCTAAAAGTGCCGAAATCACGGTGATTTTCAATTTATCCGGTGCCACTTCTTTTCCCGACTGGTATGCACCTTCAATCGTTTTCACAGAACCGGCCTCTACAGTATCCATAATAATCTGGGGAGAGATTTTCAGTATCTCGGCGACAATCTTCTCAGCAAGTTCCGGATTGGAATCTCTGGCAGTTATCTCCATGACCTGTGTTCCCTCCATCGCCGTAACCGTTACTTTTTTCTGCAGCTCTTCATAGTCTAATGAGAGATTCAGATTTTCAATGACCGGTATCAGAACCGTCCTGCTCCGAATGATAATGGAATATGTACCTACAAGATTCTTTGCCGATGTAATCTGGTCACTTGTAATATCTATTCCCTCCTCTTTTCCAGTGTTGACAATCATCTTCGCCTCCGCTTCGTAAACCGGCGTCATGGCAAACTTTGCTACTCCGAATCCGGTCAGTCCAAATATCAGACACAAACCTGCCAGCAGAAACACATTCTGCTTCAACAGTGAAATCAATTCTGAAATATTTATATTGCGGGTCTTGTTTTCTCTGCTTAATTCCATTTTCTTATACTCTCTCTCCAATTCTTTTGAAACATCGTATGTTACTATTCGGTCATGCAATACTGACCCTGCTTCAGTAGAAACTCATCTGAAAAATGAAACAACACTCCGGTTGCCGGAGTAAACGTCATCTCACCAAAGAAAATTCTGCCGCGCACCATATATAAATCAACCCGTACAAATGGGATACCTTCTGCCAGACGATTTGCCATCCGAATCATCTCATGAAAGCGGGCAGGGACGGGCGGCTCCTCCGGATTTTCTTTTGCCCCCACGATCACGTGCAGCTGCTTCCAGTTCAGATCAAATACATTTAAATATTTCTTCCGGCTGCGTTCTGTACATACAAGTATAAATCTCACCTGACCGTCACTGCAGTGAAATTTATAATCTATCATTTCCTCGCTTCCTGTGTCCAGGTACTGCTCACATAAAATTCTGGGAGTGATCGGCAGATAGTGCATTTCCAGAGACATATAGGCCAGATTCGTATTCATCCATAGATGGATTCTCTTCTTCACTTTGCTTATACGCATCTCCTGTTTATTTCTGCAAATATAATTCATGTCGCATCCATGGGTTGCCTTCAGTACAAAACGCTCCGGCAAAGTTTCAAAATCAATTTCACCGACACTTTCATAAAGTCCATGAATCGGAATCAGCGTGTCTGCATAGCCCTTTTCTGCAATATACTTCCGCACCTCATACTTGTCCGATAATCTGCTCCTTATTTCCGAATCTGTATGATACTCCATCCACAGAATCTTTTCATTTAATTTCCTGGGGTTTTTGAGATCAATTTGACGGTGCAAGACCACTTTTGTAAGAAGTGTTTTCCATTCAGAGATACCCACACCTTTGCACATAACTCTATTTATCCCACTTAATCTTTTTCTCAAAAACCACTTTAAATAATAGTCAAACTCTCCCATACCCTGATTTCCCGCTATCCTTTCTCCTGCCGAAAAATTGCTTCAATCCATCTTCGTGCTTTAATTCCCACAGAAACTGTATCAGAAAATCCAGTCCGGCCAGGCACACCATCATTTTGAATGAGTTCTGCCAATTCAAGAGATATGTAAGCGCAACAGCAATAGCCGGAACGGCCCACCAGGCAATGTATTCTTTCAATCGAACCGGTGCTTTTTCCATCCAGCGGCAGACAAATATATACTTGCCAGATGACTCAAGAAGCGTCTGGATACATAACCCGTACAAAGCAAAAAGAGGGTTTTTATGTAATAACATAAATACCGCCAGCATAACTAAAATTGCGGCTTCCCGGCAGCGGTTATCCATCCGTTCACTGCCTGTCATCTGCATAAGTCCACCACAGGGACCAAGCGTTGCAGCGATAAGAAACGCAGCCGAACAGAGCATAAAAAGTGTGGTATATCCACTTAATTCTTCTGCCATTATTTTCAAAATCACTCCCGGATACCCAAGCAGCACAACTGCCAAAGGCCCCGCAAACATCATCTGAATCCGCATAATGGAAGCAAAACAGTTCCGGATTTCATCCTTCCGTCCGACATGGTACAGTCTGGAAAATTCCGGAAGAAAAATCTTGGCTGTAGGGCCCGAGATGAAATTAATCAGTTTCTTAACCAGAAGTACAACTCCTACTACGCCGGCTTCGAAAGAACCCACAAACAGATACTGTAAGATTACCGGCATCTGTCCAATCATGGCCTGCATGATATCCGATCTTTGATACTGTCCAAGTTTCCAAAGGGAAAGCTCTCCGGAAACATCCACCCTCTCCCGGCCTGCTCTTCTTCCTGCAAAAAAAACAAGAATCAGAAGATATTGGACCAAATATAACAAAATCAGGACATTTTGTGTAAGTATTCCGGCCTTTTGGAAAATAAGTACTGCAGCCAGCAAAAACAGCCTTCCGATCACATATTCCCCGGTCAGTGAACGCAGATATTTTCCTTCTGTCAGCATGGAACTGCTCCGGTCAAGCACCAGTACCTCTGCAAGGGCAATCACCGGAACCACGGCAAATGCCTTCTGCCCTGTCAAACCGGAGATCAGAAGCATTCCTATAATAACCGGCAGAACATATTTTGTATAATATTGTATCTTAAAATGCTTCAGGGTTGCATGTTTTCCCGAAAGATAAAAGGTATTGCTCTTTACAATTCCGGAAAACAGGCACCAGAAAATCAAGTCTGCGAAGTTAATCCATGTTGTATAGATTCCGTAACCGGAAAGTCCGGCTGTCTTTGTAATTGTGATCTGAAGAAGAATCTCCAGCAGTGCTCCAAACCCCTTCAGCACGACGCTGATTAGAAAAATAATATTCATATTGGCTTACTCTCTCTCCTGATTTCCAGCTTTTCCCCAAACATCTCCGACGACCACAGCAAAACCAGGACTTCAAATACTCCACAGGTGGAAGAAATACGATAAGTCAGAGAAATCAGAATTCCGATTTCAAAAAACAATAAGGTATGATAAACTCCGGAATCTATGTTTCTATATGCAAATATCTTCCGGAAAAAACAAGATATCACCATCGCACATACGAAAAGTCCCAGTGCTCCCTGCTTAAACAGAATCGTATACCAGTAATTATGACAGGTGGTTTCCGTAAGCAGTTTTGGCACCATCCACACCGCCCCTCTGACAGCCTCCCAGGCAATCCCAATCGTACCCGGAAGATGGTCGGCTCTTCCCCCCAGACCAAACCCCAGAAGCTTATGGTACCAGGGTTCTGACTGATAAAGCATTTTTATGAAAGCATTCTCATATACGCGATATCCTATGGATTCATTCAGACGAAGTGTCTGCACCACATACGACCATATCTCATCCGACCCAACCAGAAGCAACAGGCAGAACAGCCAGAGCATCACTGCTGCCGCCAGCCAACGGATACGAAAGTACTTCCTGTCCATAAAAAAATTCCATAGAAATGGAAGCAATGCCAGACCCGCTATAACAAAATAACCGCGTGTTCCGGATAAAACGACAATCGATAAATTCACAGCGAGATATAACCACATATGATTTCTCATCCATAATTCCCGGTTATGGAAATAGAAGACAAGAATCAGAAGAATCAGTCCGATCGAAATGGAACCGCCCACCGCCTGATGATTCATCGTAAGCCTTCCCTCCAGATCCCCCGAAGCAGAAGATACACGGCCAGAAGTAACTCCGTTGCCGTCCCCCAACGCAGAGCAAATGGAATTTCATTCTCTATACGAAATGATTCCGGTAAACGCAGTTCACATTGCAGCAATCCCAGAAGCAGAAATCCATACCTGGTCAGCAGTACACTTGCCGTATTCATCGTTTCCTGAAAGAATAATCCTGTGAACACATAGGGAAGTAAGTAGAGCCCATACAAAAGGAAGCGCCGCGGCAATCCTTCTGCCGCACGCAGCAAAACAAAAAAAATAAATAAGAAATAGATGGAGAATGTAAAATCCATCTCTTTTGCCAGTGTCAAAGAAACCAGATACACACAGGTCAGCATCACTGCTGCCCGGAAATAATTATCCCTGTAGTAAAATACAATTGCAAAATCTGCCGCAAATAATACTCCGCACAAAATAATTAATGTCATATTCTCCTTACCAAATCCCTTAAAACACTTTCAGCCGGACAGCATAAATCCATCGATTTACACCCTCCGGCATGAACATTGCGATTTTCAAACCGCTTTTCAACAACCATGTTTTCCAGGTATTTTGTCCTTTCCAGGACCTGTATGCTTCCCTGGCCCTCTTTCTTTCACCAGCAAGAATACATGTAAAGATATAGATGGTCATCTTTAAGTTGTACTTTCGCTGAATCATAGACAGCTCATCTATGGTATGCCTCGGATTGAAAAGCTCTTCTTCCAGCTCTTTCAGAAATGCGCCTCCGTATGCGATTTTCACTCTGGCTCTCGCATTATTTTCTGCTGTACGGTTATATATGACACAGACTGAGGATGAATATGCCACCTTTGCATTGTTTTTTGCTATCCGGGCCCATAAATCCAAATCCTGTCCAATGTATTCACCGGGCCGAAACCCTCCCGCTTTTATAACCGCATCTTTTTTTACCACGGTTGCGGAAGTCCACACAAAATCATAAGAATATTGAAATGTCATCCAGTAACTGTCCAGACAGCCTTCTTCCGGATGCAGCCGGCTCGATTCGCGGCAGCTTCCATTTCCCATATCAACCCGATATGCGGTAACATACAAATCACTTTCCGGATAGCTTTTGGTCAGACGGTCAATTGTTTCCAGATAATCCTCGTTCCATTCATCATCAGCATCCAGAAATGCTAGATAACTACCGGACGCACAGGCAATCCCGGTATTTCTTGCAACGGAAACACCAAGATTTTTCTGTTTTACGATTTGAATCTTTTTGGAAGAAATCTGCTCCGCTTTCTTAAGAGAGCCGTCTGTGGAGCCATCATCCACAACAATTACTTCAAAATCCTGATAGGTTTGAGCCAGCACACTTTCCAATGTATGGCATATGTAATTTTCTTTATTATAGAGCGGAATAATAACGCTGTACTTCATTTTACTGCCTCTCCCTTTTCCCGCATTCTATATGGAATTCCTGCATGACCTTCAGTAAAACCTTCTGTACTTTCTTTCATGAACAGAATTTTGACTGTTGCAAACAGCAGTTTCAGATCATTTATCAAAGACGGATGTGCAATGTATAACAGGTCCATCTGTAATTTATCATATGGGGTGGAATTATATTTTCCATAAACCTGAGCATATCCTGTAATTCCTGCCTTCACCTGCAGCCTTAAAGCAAATTCCGGCAGTTCTTTCACATATGCCTCCGCAATCTCCGGCCGCTCCGGGCGTGGACCTACCAGTGTCATCTCCCCTTTTAAAACATTAAACAACTGGGGCAGTTCATCCAGACGCACTGCACGGATAAACTTCCCGACCGGAGTCACCCGGCTGTCCTGTTCCGACGCAAGCCGGGCCAATCCATCCTTTTCCGCATCCATCCGCATGCTTCGGAATTTGTAAATCAGGAACTTCTGCCCATTCTGTGTCAGACGGACCTGACGATACAGAACGCTTCCCCCATCATATCCTTTGACAAGTGCAGCCGTAAGCAGCAAAAGCGGAGAACACACAATGATTCCTATCAGAGAAAGCAGGATATCTCCCATTCTTTTCAGAAAAAGGTATCCGGGTGCAGGCTGAAAACCCGAGAGCCGCATCACCGACACATGGGACAGATGTGTCTGTCTGGCTCCGTTCAAAAGAATATCGCCAATCTTAGGATACTGATAGACCTCAATGCCTTTTGCAATACAGTACTTTAAGACCGTGTTCCGTTCGTCTGACGGAAGGCCGCGGATAATCACGGTATCCATCCCCTCCAGTTCACAGAGCACGGACGTGGCGCTGTCGGATACATGTATCCATCTATCTATACGAAATTTGCCAGGGGTATCGCCTAAACTCTCCAGATAATTGACATCCCTCGTCTCATGATACATCAAAGCTGTTTTCTTCGGGACATACAGCGAATCGTATACCTTATTCGCCAAAATCCCCCATATCCCAGCAGACGCTATCTGACACACCGAGGTCAGCAGCATAAGTTTCAATGCCGGAAACTCTCCGGCAGCCAGCCATGTCAGAAAGAGCAGAATGCCATCTGACAGCAGTAATGCCAGTGCTTGAGAATAAAAGATTTCCCTGATGCGGATCATTCCAACTTCAAATGCGCTATATATATGCGCCAAAAATATGTAGCATGCTAAAAACATCAAAACGAAGACCACTTCCCGTCTCCGATAGAAGGGGTCTTCAGATAAGTCCATATAATTGCTGTGACAGATGATTCCAAAGATTGCTGTCATATGTAAAATATTAACCGCTTTCATCAGACCCATAATGAGCCTGGTTTTTCTCTTATCCAAGTCTCCTCCCTCTCTTCCGTAATTCCTGCATTACTTCACACTTTTTCAACATCAGCTGCTACTTTATGCTTATCACACATCCATCACCGTCCGGTAACAGGTTAACTGTTTTATCTTCGAATGTCCACCTGGTACCACCGTCTGCACTTTCTCCGTCCTGCGCGATCTGTTCGGAAACTGCATTACTTACAGAATCGATATTCGTTGCCGGGAATGTAACTGTGATTTCCTGTACTACATCGTCCCCGGAGATCAGTGCAATCGTAACATCCTCGCCAAACAGTTTCGCATTATATGCTTCTGCCGCTCCCTGGACACCAAGCATCTTCAGCACATCCGCCTCCGGTGCGCCTACCTGGCCGATTAAACTGTCAAAGGTAAAGGCATCCTCTGCCACATTCAAAGCTGCTGTCGAATCCACTTCTCCTGCATCTGCTTCACCCGCGGAAGATGCTGTAGCTGCTGAATCAGCGTTTTCATCAGAGCTTTCATCCTTCGATTCAGACTCTGTGGACTGTGAAGTCACCTTTGATGTGGATGACCCATCTGTCTTGTCCTTCTTCCCTGCTGCACCGCATCCAGCCATAGAAATTATCAATGCAACTGATAAAAATACACAAATTTTTTTTCTCATATCAGCCTTCTCCTCCTGTTTTCGTTTGTTTTAAAAACCTGGTAAAATAAATCATACCTTGTAGTATATTGATTTAGTCTACAAATGTAAATGTGATATTCTATGATTTTATTATGTTTTTTTATGATATGGGCACAAATATCTGTTCCAAATTCTGGAAACTCATACAAAATGCCGGAAGAAGCGGCTTCCTCCATAAAAAATTTAGGTCTCCCTCTTCCGGCATTTTTTCTGTTTTTATTCTGTCACGATCACAACAGCAACTTCTGAGATAGCAATCCTTCCATTGTCACTTGTCACTACGCAGCGGTACTTCTGTCCATTTCTGAAGTTCCACACCGGCACCGTAAGACTTGTCCCCTGGCTGCCCTCCATCGAAGATGCTCTCCAGATATTGGAGTCTGCATTGCAATACTGCCACTGGTAGGTCAGACCGGTTCCTTCTGCCTTTACCCCAAAGACCGCCATTTCGCCGACTGCACCCGTAGAATCTTCCGGCTGCTCTGTGATAATCGGAGCTCCGGCTGCAGTACCGACTTTCACAGCCGCACTTTCCGAAATTACCATATTACCTTTTCCATCTGTTACCACACAGCGGTATTTCTGTCCATCTCTTAGTTTCGTGATAGGAATACCGATTGACTGCGTATCGTTTCCTTTCATTGAAGAAACTCTCCACTTGTTGGAATCTGCGTTGCAGTATTCCCATTGGTAACTAAGATTCGTTCCTTCTGCTTCGACGTCAAATTCTGCTGTTTCTTCTATTTCCCCTACAAATTCTGTCGGTTGTTTTGTAATTTTTAGCTCTTTTTCCGGCTCATCCGCCTTTCCATATGCTACAAATTCCCATATAGAAAATCCCCATTCAATACTGGACGCCCTGCTGACATCTATTTTCAGATAAGATGCCTTAATAGGATTTTTCAAAGAATATCTCCAGTCAAGCTGATTATTATCCCGAATGTCCGCAACAGTTGACCAGTTTTTTCCGTCATCAGATGCCATAAGTTTGAAATCTTTTGCATAAGATGATTCGAAATTAATTTTGATTGTTTGAATCTCCTTTTTACCTTGCAGATCAACACTTAACCAATTCTCTTTCGGATTCTTTTCCGAACCCCATCTTGTTGATAAATCTCCGTCTACGGCTTTATATGCTTCACCATTATTTGTGCCCGCCATAGCAGGTTTATTGAGTGCAACATTTATCAGATCCTGATTCGTAATCTCAATGGCTTTTTGGGCAGCAATGCCGCTTTCATCCACTGCTTCCGCCTTTACCCATACACTTCCATTCTTATGAGGCGTTAATTTCCCATCAGCACTGATTTCGGCAATATCCGTTGAATTCCCCTCCTGATCAGTCACACTCCAATTAACCCTTTTTTCCGAGGCATTCTCTGGCTGTACTTCGGCAGACATCTGAAGAATCTCACCTTTTTCCGTAATCTTATCCTTTTCAGAAGTCACCTTTATTTCCGTAACAGGGTTTATAATATCGGTTTTGGAATACACTTCAAATTCTACGATGCCAGTCTTATTGTTTCCTGCCTTATCCGATTCCATGCGGATATAGTTTGCGGATATGGGTGTGTCTAATGAAATAATTTCTGAATAATTTTCCAATCCGGAAGAAATCTTGCTGGCCCTTTCATAGACCTCCTCCCATTTCTTCCCATCCACCGAAGTCAAAACTTTTACAGACTGTGGCTGATTTCCCTCATACCATCTGATTTTCATTCCTGAAACCTGTATATTATTATTCAGATGCATCTGAAACCATTGCCGATCTCCGTTGTCCTTCGCTCTCCACCAGGTGTTTTCTTTTCCATCCACCGCCATTTGTGGGGCCGTGGCATCTCCATCTGTTGAACTGGCTGAAACCTCTGTACCGTAACCATGGGAAATCATATTTACACCTTGTATTGTAATGGTCTTTTGTATAGTGGTTGCCAAACCGGTTTCATCCTTCGCCACAGCCTGGACTATAACTTCACCCGGTTTTACTGCAAGCAGCTTTCCATTTGGGCTGATTCCCGCCGCTGCGTCATTGCCCTGTTTTACAATGCTCCATGTTATACTTTCATAACTGATGGATGTATCATCCAGATTTTCTACCGCACATTGCATCGTATCATATTGCTTCATCATATCCGCAGAGATAATAGCTGCTCCTTTTCTCACCTGAAGCTCAGCGGTTACTTTCTGTTGATTGAACTGTATAACTCCGTTAAGGGTTATAGTTCCTGCTTCAGAAAGCATATCCGGCGTAATTGGATCCCAATCGATCGTAACTATTCCATGATGAGTTCCCCCTTGTTCATCTTGGTACGCAGCCGGTACAATTGTACTTAAATCTACCGGTTTTCCAACTGTGGTCGTATATTTTTGAGGCGTAATCTGTACCGGACCGTTGTAGACATGTACATCAGCCACAGCCTCAAGATCCGTGCCATAGATTTTTCCTTTTATCTCAAATCTGTCTGTACCCCCGCGTAGTTTTCTTCCGGAATCTCAGGCCATACTACAAGCGTCTCTAACTCCTGTCCCCGGCTGTCCATAGGGACTGTTTTAGGCAGTTCCGGTTTTATACCTTTTATTGTATACACATCGATATCTGTATGATCTGTTTTTTTCAGATCAGCACCACCTAATGAAACTGGGTTACCCATATCGATGCGGAGACCATTTTTCATATATGTGTAATCAATAATTGCAGATGCGGTAAAAGAAGATGGTTCTACGCCTTCCAACTTCGTAGTATTTCCATTGACACGAAGGCATTCTGCAAAATCAACATTCTTGACTGCATTTGCAAGAACTGCATCTATATACTCTTCCCATTTTCCTTTCAATTCAGGATATTGTAATTCTTTTTCAAGCAGCCCATACGCGGTATGGCAGCCATCACCATATTTATAAAACTGAAATCCCAAAAGAGGATCTTCTGCTTTCCCATCTATATATGCCAGATAACTATGTACTAATTTGTCAGTCATATCTTTCGGAAGATCTATAAATAAGGCTTCATAAACATAGTTAAGAGCATCATCACTTTTTGCATTATGACTCGAACCCGGCCACTTATAAGCAAGCGATCCATCTTCCTGCAAGAAAGCAAATGCCATAATACGATTGTCTTTGGAATCAGGTTTTTCAAGATCATATTCTGAGAAAAACCACTTTCTCGAATTCTCTGCCATATCATTTTTCATCTTTTCATATATGGCAATATCATCAAATTTTCCTAAGATATTTGCAATTTTAATTGCGTAATTTACATCGCTAAACCACTGGGTCACGAATGAGATATCTTTTTCATTTTCAAAATTCTCATGTCCATAAATCCATCTTGGATTTTCAGCTCGCCACATAAGATATCTATAGATGTATCCGTATAATTCTTCCATCTCCTGGTTCAGTTCTTCTATTCTTTCAGGAAATGCTTTTTTCATATTTAGATAGCATACCCAGACAGTATGTGCTTTTTGGGAAGGCAGACATTCTCCATCAAGAATTCCGTTCTCATCAATACTGTAGATAAATCCTTTCATTGCATCCCATGCAATCTCCGGTTCTAGATACGATATTTCCTGAATATCAAATAGCGACTCCCATGAGCAGCTATTCGGTGCTGAATTTGCACCACTTGCCCACGTAGAAGGTATCCCCAGTGTAACCTGATAATGATTATATCCTTTTTCAGGGGTAGGTTCTACAATGTTTTGATACTGAAAGGCCCATGCCGCATAAAATGCTCTTCTATGCTTGTCTTCGCTTATTGTCCCATTACTGGCATTGCCATCAAATCCAAATTTTTGCGGCGCCGGTACTCTGGATAATTTTTCGTCCCAATATCCTTTCGTGTTCGAAAGAATCTCACCTATATTCTTGCCTTCACCTGTAGTCTTCTGCGCAAGTGATAATGTACTTTCTTCGCTGTTCTCACCAACATTCTTTGGCAGCATTGTCATAGCAAAAGCCAACTGCTGTGAATCATCATTAAAAGAAATATCAACCGACCAGTTATTTCCATTAACATTCGGCTGATACTGCCCTATAACCTCTCCGTTCTCATCAAGCTGCAGAAACCGGTATGCTAACCAGTAGTCCTTTTGCTCAACCAAAAGTTCAGAACCCAAAGTATGGATTCCAGATATTGACGCAGACATCCTCATCTTTGTATCCTTAGCATTCTCTACCTGGATATATCGAATGAAAGTATCTTTATCCGCAAAAAACTCATCCATATGAAGATTCCCGTTTTCGTATTGTGCATCTGCAGTCAGTTTATAGGGATACCACACTGTCTTCAGATTCGTATAATCCTTTACCTCGCCTTCTGCGGATCCCATCTGTATTTTATGCAAAGCATCCTTCGTCTGTAAACCATTCACGACAAGCGCCGCATTCAGATTCATGCCCCCATCATATTTTGCCTTACCGTCCCGTTTCCCGTAATTTATAGCCATTCGACTCTCAGGATAACCTAGCCACCGCCATTGATTTTCATCTTCATTTTTAATAGAGTCAGAATCAAATTCATAATCCCCCTCCATATTCACAGAGCCAACTACTTGATTTTCTTCTGCCGGCGTATCGGCTCTCACAATATCCCCTCTCCCCAAAGCAGTTCCCGTGAGAAGGCTTAAACACAACATGACACTAAGTAACTTCTTGCCTTTCATCTTTTCCCTCCATTTTAGTAATACTGACAGTTAATAAGTTAAATCATGTGTTTCATACATTAAATATTACAACAACTCCCACTTTAATTTCAACCTCACTTTACTTTAATATACAAGAGTCATATTAATATGGATAACACTCCATGTTAATATGACTCCTGCAACTAAATCTACCCTATTATGTTTTTTTTAACACCGAATCCCTTTCAATCAGTTCCACACTTATTACCGTGCTCTCTGTCTGACATTTTTTATGAGATATTTTATAAATCAAACGTTGTACTGCCCTTTTACCCATCAGCTCCTTATTAACATTCACTGTAGTCAATCTAGGTCTTATTTTCTCGGACATAGTGATATTATCAAATCCCACCAGGGAAATCTCTCCTGGAACCTCTATTTTTAATGTCTGCAAAGCCATCATCAGAGATATCGCCGCTTTATCATTGGAACATACAAAGACTTCTGGTAAAGACTTATGCTCTTTTACAAGACTGACAATCTTATTATTATTGTTGGATAATATTGCCTCCTCCATTCCATCTAATATAGAATATTCTTGAATATAAAGATCCAGCCTATCTCCCAGAGCAGAACCCATAAAATCAAATAAGGCTTCTCTATATCCC
Source organism: Novisyntrophococcus fermenticellae (assembly GCF_018866245.1). Classification (GTDB taxonomy): domain Bacteria; phylum Bacillota; class Clostridia; order Lachnospirales; family Lachnospiraceae; genus Novisyntrophococcus; species Novisyntrophococcus fermenticellae. The sequence continues at coordinate 1,081,305 of NZ_CP076458.1, read as the reverse complement.
CAAAAGCGCTCTTTGATGCTAAGAGAGTATCCTAATTCCCCATAAAATCCGATTTTCTGAAACCCCTTCTCAATCAAATATCTGGCTAGCACATAGCTGCCCAATTTATTATCGGTAATCACGCTGTCAATATTCTTTGTCAGTGATGCATGATCTGCCAGAACAATCGGTATGCTATATTGACTTATCTGCTGAATATTGCAGTCACCTATCTTACCAATTACGATGACTCCTGCTACCCGGTATTCGGCTATTGTCTTAGGTATTTCGAACTGCCCATCGTCAAAGAAGTTCATTAGCGTATCATATCCATTCTTTTTTGCTTCTTCAACAACTGCATATAAAACCTTTCCATAAAAATCCATATCCTGAGAATAGCGTTTTTGCATCATGACGCATATATTTGTCCTGGCAAATGTCCTCACAAACTTTTCTCTTGTTTCCAGATACCCCATTTCCTCTGCGGTTCTTAATATTCGTATGCGCATCTCATCACTGATCCCAGGCTTATTATTTAAGGCAAGAGATACCGCATTCACAGATACACCATGGACATTTGCTATATCTTTCATCGTTATTTTCAAATCGTTATTCCTTTTCTCTATGTAGTTCTCCCAATATGACAGATATTCACTGAGGTTCCACATAAGTAACAAGCATTTTTGCATCTCCTGCCAATATGGTTTTTCCTTTAGACGCTCCTACATATATACTATCACCTTTACTCGCATCAATCAATTCCAGTCCGTTCTTCATTTTAAGCCTTCCTTCCAATATCAGTAACGAATAAAAGGTAGATCCGTCTGTAAAGATTTGTCGAATTCCCTTAACTTCCATTAAATCCACAGTAAAATACCTGCATTTTGCTAAATGCTTTTCAAAATTATAATCCGTTTTTGATACACGTAGTGAAGCAACTTCACAAGCCTGTTTTATATGTAATTTTCTCGGCTGTCCGTCCTTATCGGTTCTTCCGTAATCAAACACACGATAGGTAACATCACTGGACTGTTGAATCTCTGCGATCACAATTCCTGCTCCGATTGCATGGATCGTACCCGGTTCAATAAAAAAAACATCTCCTTTTTTGACCTTTACTTTATTTAAAAGTTCACATACCGTTTCATGATCTATCGCTTTCTCTAATTCTTCTTTAGATATGTCATGGTTCACACCGTAATACAGGCTTGCATTTGGTTTCGTCTCAACAACGTACCACATCTCTGTCTTTCCCGGCTGATTTTCATTTTTATATGCATATGCATCACTGGGATGTACTTGTATCGAAAGTTTTTTTTTGCATCAATTAACTTAATCAAAACCGGGAACTCAGGAAACTTTCCGGGAATACTTCCCATTTCTTCCGGATGCTTTGAAAGATAATCTGATAACGTACATCCATCATATTTTGTTCCACGAATAACAGAAAGACCTTTCTTATGGCAGGATAATTCCCAGGTTTCAGCTAGTGTTCCACCCTCACTTTTCTTTCCAAATTCGTTAATCAGGGTAGTTCCACCCCACAAATATGCCATTCCTGCCGGCTCAAGTTTAAATATCATAGACATTTCCTTCCTTCAAATAGTTTGCTATAAATCTCGCACACCGTTCCTCTGCACTTGCGGCAAACTCCTCCACCTCTTTTTCACTGCTGCCTGACATCATAAGATATATCTTGAGCTTTGGCTCCGTTCCTGAAGGTCTGACTATAATTTTCCTGTTTTCATCAAAAATCATTTTTATTACGTCACTGGACGGCAGACCTGTTTCCTCATTCAAATAGTCTACCTTTTCTTTCATGTGCATTCCCATAAAGCTGCAATGATTCAGACGTAATTCTTTCATTGCTTCCTTCATCCGAACCATTCCATCTGCTCCCGGAAATTCATAAGTCAACAGTTTGTTTTTGAACCATCCATATTCCCTATATATTTCTTCCATTGCGAACGATAATCTTTTTCCCTGTTTCTTATGCCATGCAGCCATTTGGCATATCAAAACTGCTGCATTTACTCCATCTTTATCACGTACATAAGTACCTGATAAGTAACCACAGCTCTCTTCAAATCCGAATAGATAACGGCTTTCTTCTTTATGAGATTCCATCCGCCCAATCTGTTCTCCGATAAATTTAAAACCGGTAAGAACTTCTCTTACTTCTATATGAAACTTCTCCGCCAAACAATAGGTAAGATCCGATGTTACAATTGTTTTGATTACAACAGGTGCTTCTGGCATCTTCCCTCTTTCTGTTTTATATCTGCAAATAAAATCCAGCAGTAAGATTCCTATTTCATTCCCTGTAAAATATCTGACTTCTCCAGAGGATTTGATTTCACCTACTCCTACACGGTCACAATCGGGATCTGTCGCAAGAAAAAGGTCAGCACCTGCTGTTTTTGCCAGTTCAGCGGCTCTTTCCATCGTCTCCGGAAGCTCCGGATTCGGACATGGACAGGTGGTAAAATTCACATCCGGGAACTCCTGCTTTGGAACCACGAATACGTCCACATTGCCAAGCTTTTTTAAAACTCTTCTTACCGGAATATTCCCTGTTCCATTCAAAGGTGTATATACGACACGAATCGGAACTTGCGGTTTTCCCATGCAGGCTTTAAGAACTGCCTCATCATAGGATTCTTCTACATCTGTGGGTATATATTCAATAAGGTTTTTCATGTACTGTCTATAATCCGGAATTTTATTTTCAAAATAAGTTTCCTTTTCTATATATAGCAGTACCTTTTTTGCCGCTTCAAGAGTAATCTGGCAACCATCTGCTCCATAAACCTTGTACCCATTATACTGTGCAGGATTATGGCTGGCGGTAATCATAATCCCACAAGCACAATGATAATGCCTGACTGCAAACGAAAGCATGGGAGTGGGTGACGGCTCCGGATACAGATAGACATGAATGCCTTGCCCGGACATAATTCCCGCTGCAAGAAACGCAAACTCGCGACTCATTTTCCGGGTATCATAGGAAATTGCACATACATTATTCAAAGATTTATCTCTGATATATTTAGCAAGTCCTCTTGTTGCTCTTGCTACTGTATACATGTTCATACGGTTGGTTCCACAACCGAGCATTCCTCTTAAACCTCCGGTACCGAACTCTAAATCTTTACAAAAGCGGTCCTCTATTTCCTTTTCGTCCTTGCAACCACGCAATTCTATTGCAAGCTCCTCACATAAATCAGCTTCCAACCATGCCTCATACGCTTTTCTCCAATCCATCCTTTATACCTCCAAATGAAGATATAGATCGTTCAAAGTAATTTCAGCCATACATATGCAGGCATCTGCGGCACCATAATAAATCAGTATTCTGTCGTTTTCCTTAATTGCTCCACATGTAAAAACAACCTGGTCAAAAAAGCCTTCCATTTCATAAGGCATGTCTGGCTCTAAAAGCGGTACCTTCGATTTTGCAATAATCTTCTTTGGATCATCCAGATCGAGAAGAAACGCCCCGAGACAATAGCGATTTTTTTTATCTGCCGCATGGTATATCTTTATCCAGCCTTTATCCGTTTTTATTGGCGGAGCACCTCCTCCGGTTCTTCCATTCTCCCATCCATCTGTCACCCCATAGAAATGCCGATATTTCCCCCAGTGAAGCAGATCCTCTGACTCAGAAATCCAGATATCAGGCGTCCCGATTCCCTTTGGTACCGGCCGGTTAAAACAATAATATTTTCCATGTATCTTCTCCGGAAATATAGTGACATCCTTATTTTCCGGTAAAAATATAATCCCATGTCTCTCGAATGAAACAAAATCTCTTGTTGAAATCAATGAGGTCGCAGCACCAATCGGAGAAACAGCCGTATAGTTTATATAGTAAACATCCCCAATTTGTGTAATACGCGGATCCTCCATCCCCCAGGATTCCTCATCCGCGTTCGGCATGATGCTTGGTGCGTCATCCAGCACGAAATGTATACCGTCTTTCGAACGTGCTATCCTTAAATGGGAGAGTGTAGTAAGATAAACAATATCATTATTTGCATCCTCCCCTTTTGTAATTGTTCTTGAATCATTAAAACAATATTCCGGGTGTTCCGACTTTCTGATGCTGATGGACTGGAATATACTTTTTTCCTCTTCCTCCACAATAATGGGCACCTCTACTGTATCTTCATTTTCCGGGTCGATTGCCTCGGAAACTCTACACAACAGAATATATTCATCTTTATATTTTGTGGCTCCACAGTTAAAGATTCCTTTTACAACAAATCCCTCTCTGGAAGGTTTCACATCACATACTGTCAATAATGGATTACCCATACTTCTAACAATTCCATTTTTATTCATATCAAGTCACCTATTTTAACATAAAGTTAATACCTTCTTTAAAATATTTAGAAAAACATAAAAATAATATGATAACCGGCAAAGTCAACATTACAGAGGCTGCATACATAGGTCCGGGTACTGTTGAATTCTGATTAAATTGAGTCGAAATCATAACATTCAATGTCTGCATCTTCAAATCCGGAGCAACTAACATATCCCACATCAATTCGTTCCATCTGGTCATAAATACAGAAAGAAAAACTATGATACTAATCGACTTTGTTGAAGGAAGTGCAATTTTTATCAGGATTTGAAAGCCGCCTGCTCCATCAATTTTTGCAGCTTCAAATACTGCAGCCGGAACCGTTTTAAAATAATTAATATACATGAAAATTCCCCATATAGATAAGAGCATGGGTAATATCATGCCCATATAATGGTTTGCCAGTGGTCTGATAAGCATATACCGGGGAACCAACAGTATAATAACCGGAAAAAACATCTGAAAAAGCAATGTGGCATATATAATTCCTTTTCCTTTGTATTTCATATGAACAGAAGCATACCCCGTCATTAAGCCCACCATTACAGTAATTGCAGCAGTGGGTATTGATACGATAAAAGAATTCGCCAGAGCTTTGACCCATTTATAAGGATCTCCAGAAGCTGCTGCCCCGCTGCCTCCAAATAAATATCTATAGCTGTCAAAACATAATCCTTTTGGTACAATTACCTTATCTACTTTATCCCATGGCAATAAAGATTGTAATACCATGTAATAATACGGAAAAAGGGAAATCAGCAGAAAAAATATTGTGATAATACAAAGTATAATCGTCAGAATTGATTTTTGTTTATTTTTTATCATCCTTTTTGCCCCCTTACCATCCGAATTTTCTATTTAATTTATTCATAAACCAGGAGATTCCCTGAACTACTATAAATATCTGCAAGGCATTTATAATCGCCATGGCAGCTCCATACCCTGAACGAAAACTAACAAAAGAAGTATTATAAATTTCCAGCTGCCATGTTGTAGTAGATAGAGACGGACCACCGCCCGTCAATAAAAACGGTTCTGAAAAGATTTGAAAAGACAAGCCGGCCGCCAGAATGACCACCGATGTCAATGTAGGCATAATCATAGGCAGCGTGATGTAAATTACTTTTTTTAATCCTATACATCCGTCTATCATAGCTGCCTCATATACATCCTCCGAAACGGATTCGATGCCAGAAAGCACAAACAAGGCGTAATATCCGGACATCTTCCATACAATCATCAGTATAATTATGTAGAAAGCCCATTTACTCTGAAGCCAGTTAATGTCGAGTCCGAACCTTTCGCGTAAAAATGTGCTCAACCCGGAATTATAGCTAAACAAATACTTAATCATTACAGAAGTTGAGACTCCGGAGGTAAGATACGGTACAAAGAACATTACAGCCGCAAAACCCTTAAACTTTGGGGGTAATTTTGAAACCATCAAGCCTATAGCCAGTCCAAATAGAATACATAACAACACAATGGGAATGAGATAACGCAAAGAGTTCCAAAACGCTGCTTTTACTTTTTCATCAAAAAACAATTCTTTAAAATTTTCAAATTTTACAAACTGATAGTCCGGTGACATTAGATTCCAATCTGTCACTGCCAACCAAATTGCCCAGATCAGAGGCAAAAATAAAAATACAACTGAATATACAATATAAGGAGCATTGAAAACCCATGGCATGATATTCAATTTTCTCTTCTTCATACGATCCACCTCTCTCAAAAAATTCCGGCCTCCGTATCGAAGGCCGGAACAAATCATCAATCTAATCCGCCTGCTGTTTTCATAGCTTCCAAGGCTGTATCAACATATTGGGATACATCTGGGTTTTCTCCAATTTCTCTTTTCGTAACATCCTGAATTAACGGAATGATTGCTTTTTCGCCAAGCGCAGTCATGATATCGGCACTCTTTTCATGTGCAGATCCCGGAATCGCATCTGCTACATATGCACGAATATCCTTAAAGGCTGGATTTTTATCAAAAAACGATTCTAGTTTATCGTTAGACTCCAGATCCCCGCGTACAGGCAGCATCGCTGTTGTTTCCATCCAATCGAGATCAAAACTATCTTTTCCTTCTCCGATAAATACATACTTTAAAAACTCTATCGCCCCTTTATGCTCATCTTCCGTAATTGACTTATTTTTATATAAAACAATTCCTTTTGAATCGGCGTAATTATAATGTGTATCTCCGTCATTTTCAACAATGGATGGCCCAAAAACATAATCTCCATCCAGACCATATTTTTTACCCGCTGCATTATTTGCCGTTATGTCCCAGGGAAGACCACATCCCATAACTACCTGTACAGTATCCTGCTGCCACAGCCCATCAATTGTTCCGGTCAGCAGAGAGGATCCCATAGCCCCATACATTTCAAACACTTTCTGTAAAGCCTCTTTATCAGCCGTCAGTTTATTGCCATCTACTAATGGCGTTCCCTTTGACATAGCATCATATGGAGATTCTACATCAAACCATCTTTCCCAATAGTTGGCCGAATTCAGCAACTCCGGACGATACATAAAATGCGTAACTCCCACATTTTTCAGTTCTTCTTGTTTCTCTTTAAACGTCCCAAGAAGTGCATCAAGATCTGCTTTCGTCTGCGGCACATCATTTACACCCAATTCTTTCAGGGCCTTGCTATTGTAACACCAGGTTATCGGATTGACATAAAGAGGTAATACAAACTGTGAGCCCTGGATTGCCCAGCCTTTCATAGTCTCTTCAATCTGACGTTCATCTACCACATCGTCAAACCAATCCTCTCCGCTTAAATCATATACCGCCTGTGATTCTGCCAATGTATTCGCAAAACTCCGATTAATGTTTTCCGATAGTGCAGGAACTGTTCCAGTTGCAATCGCATTTTGGATTCCTGCTTCGGAAGAGGGCTGTGCCGGCATCATTTGCACTTTTACTTCTATATTTTTTCCGTTAATTTTTGTATTACTGTCATTAAATTTTTCAGCATATTTAGTCCAAAAATCCAAACTATACTGTTCTGGAGCTGACCAAAAATCCACTACTACTTTAGACGATTCTTTAGATTCATCTGACTTATTTCCCTGTGTCTGACCGGAATTTTTTCCCGAACTCCCGCAACCGGCAAATGCTGTCACAATCATTACCGTTGAGAGTGCTCCTACAATAACCTTGTTCAATCTTTTTTTCCTCATACTTACCTCCAATTTTTTTATAAGTTTTTACTTAAAAGCTCACCTATATTTCAACATTTATTTACTTGAATTTCAAGATTGTTTCACTTGAATTTTCAAATTCCCGTATTTCCTCACTCACTCCTATACTTTGATACAAAAAATCACCTTTAGATTACGTTTTTGTAACCTAAAGGTGATTCCAAAGTTTATTTATACAGCAATATCATATATGCTTCTTACTGTCACGCCTTCCGCATTTCCTGATAGTATCTTAACTCTTTTTTCTCCTGCTTCCATATCGAAATAGTTATCAGAAAGTATCCAGTCCTCTTCTTTATTTAGAAGTTCAACATTCCCTGCATAAGCCTTCGACTTTATGATTATCTCATCCCCCTCTACACATACCTCCAGATGGGGATCAACATATTCATAAAATTTAGGCATAGAGAACAAGACGCTTCCTTCTGAAACAACTGTGCCTTCCTGGTAGCAGGCATAGGTCACATGATCCTCCTTTAATCTTGCATGAGGAAGGAATGCCTTATCCATCCATACACTGCTAAGAGGGGGACGATCAGCTCCTCCTGCTGCTCCCTCCCGATTATATTGGAACAGTTATCCCGAAGACTCCATAGAACAGTTACCTTCTGCGCTTCCCTGGTTTCATTCGCCACATTCAGGCGAATGCTCTTTTCCACCTCATACATACGCGCATTAGGATTTGGATCCTGCGTCAGCAGGCCTTCCTCGCAGCAGGAAATCATCACCGGTGCAAAAAAACGCTTTTCAAAATAATGCAATGCTTTCCAGCGCCCGAAATAATCGATGGAGGACCAGGAAGCCACAGGCCAGCAGTCATTCAGCTGCCAGACGATCGCTCCCATGCACTGTCCCCGATATCTCCTCCAGTGCTCGACTGCATAGCGCATGGCCTGCCCCTGCATCAGCTGCGAAGCATAAATCAAGGAAGGAAGATCCTTTGGATACAGAAAATACTGTGCCATATAGACCATCATCTTGGCATAGCCATTATTACTCCTCTGGTGCTTCTCCATAACATAGGAAAAAACATTCCTGTCCACGGGAAGTGTAAATGTTTCAATCGTTTTAAAGGACGGCAGTGATTCGAACCCAAACTCAGAAGCATAGCGAAACTTATGTTTCCGGTACTCAGGAAAGGGCTTAAAGCCATGCCATACCTCCCAGTAATGTGCATCTCCCCTGTTTTCATCCTGCGGATCATCAAAATCGCCTCCGGAGGAGGGACTGGAGGGCCAGTAGCATGTATCCGGATCCTCTCTCTCCACAATTTTTGGTATAATATAGCTATACATGCGGGTATAATCCCCACGAAGCCTCGGAGTTTCACCAAAACCTTCCACCAGAAAGCTCTCCATCTCATTATTGCCGCACCAGATTCCAAGACAGGCGTGATGCCGGATTCTCCTGACATTCTCTTCAATTTCATGGGAAATATTTTCCTCGAACGCATCCGTCAGAAGGTAGGTGGCACAGGCAAACATGAAGTCCTGCCATACCAGCAATCCCAACTCATCACAGATATCGTAGAAACAGTCATCCGGATAATAGGCACCACCCCATACGCGGATGGTATTATAGTTGGCAAGTGCACACTGCGTAAGCAGTTCTCTGGTTTTGGCTTCCTTTACTCTTGGCAGAAGGGAATCCTCGGGAATGTAATCGGCTCCCATGGCGAAGATTGGAACGCCATTCACCTCATGAGCAAAGCTTTCTCCCCACGGATCCTTCTCTCTCTTTACATGCATCGTTCGAAGTCCGATCCGGCGCTCCCAGATATCCTGAAGCTGACCGCCGCAGATCAGTTCCACTCTGATACCGTAGAGATTCTGTTCTCCATACCCCCTTGGCCACCAAAGCCTGGGGTTTGCTATCTCAACCTCTCCCGGTGACGGTGCAGCGGTGAAGCTGTTCCCCTCCGGAGTGGTAATTACAACACGATATGTCCAGTTTTCATCTGCTCCAAAAGTAAGTGCTTTTACCTGAAAAGCCAGCCGGACCTTTCTGTCCACATGCTGCTGCCTGATATGCACATCCTGGATTCTTGCCTTATCTGCACCCAGAAGCTCTACCTTCCGGAAGATCCCCATATCCGGCAGCTTAGGACCCCAGTCCCATCCTGACATACAGCTGGATTTGCGCAGATAGGGAAATCCGTCTAAGGTATCTGTGTTACATGGAATTGCACCATGAATTCTGATCTGTTCTTCCATATAGCGGACAGGTGAATGAAAATAAACGCGCAGCTCATTCCCACGCTCTTTTAAATACTTTTCCACCGGAAATTCCCAGACTCTGTGCATGTTGAAGGTCTCACCCAGAAATGCATCGTTTAAATAAATATCTGCAAGGGTATCTATCCCATCAAAGCGAAGCCAGATCCTTTTGCAATTTATAATTTTATGACTTGTGTCAAAATTTAAAACATACGTGTAATCTTCCTTAGACAGAGGAAAGGCCTCGCTTTCATTATCCCGGTAAAAGGGGTCATCGATTTCCTCATGATTCAACAAATCATAGTATAAGGAAAATGGAACCTGCGTTTTAAGTTCCTTATCATAATACCTTAGCTTCCAGCCCTCTTTTAATTCTTGTCTCTCCATCTTGTATCATCTCTCCTGATTATCAGTCTTTAAGTTTTATCTCTTTACTCCACAGAAGGCGCCCCCCGTCTTTCACCTGGATACGGACTCTGCCCGGTTCTGTTTCGTATACCATCCGTTCATTCCAACCTGAAAATGCAGCATGTTCCAGTTTTATTGTAACACTTCTGCTTTCTCCGGGATATAACAGAATCTTTTCAAATCCCTTTAATTCCGAAACCCTGGGAACCACACTTCCCTCCAGACGGCTTGTAAACACCATCGGAACGCCGAAAGCCCGACGCTTTGAATGATTTTCCATTACCATCTTCAAAAATACAGGCTTATGCACAAGTTCGCTTATCCCTATTGCCTCCTTAGTGACGGAAAAATCCGAATATATTACCTCATCATAAGCCAGTCCATAGCCAAAAGCATAAAGCGGACCATCCTGACCATCTGCATAATGCATGGCCTGATAAGAATTTCTGTAATTATAGCAGGAGGGCAGCCTCGCCGCATCCCGGGGAAAGGAGACCGGGAGCCTTCCCGAAGGAACAGCGTCTGCAAAAATCAGCTCCGCGATAGCCCTCCCCCCTTTGGGTCCTGGATAAAAGCTATACAGCAATGCATTGGTCCGTTCCACGATTTCACCGATATTATAGGGGCGCCCTGCCATTACAATCGTAATTGTCTTTTTTGCCGCCTGGTACACTCTGTCAGCCATGGCAAGCTGCTCATCCGGTAATTTTAAGGTGGATAAATCCACACCTTCCCCACAATCCATATGCACCTCACCACTAGTAACAGCGGCCCCGTTCTTATCAAAAGACACATCGCCGAAGCGGCTGGAAGTACCTCCAAGAACCAGAATCGTAACATCTGCCTCCGCTGATTGTTGTTCTGCCTGATCGATAAGCATGGCCGAATCTGCTCCTTGGCAGCCCTGACTGAAGGTCACTTTCAGATTCTCATATTGCTCTGCATATGCTTCTATTCCATCCGCTATGGTGACTCCATCCAGGACAGGCGGTGTATAATCTCCAAGCTGACTATAGATATCGAATGCATTAGGACCTATCACCGCAATTTTCATCATTCCGGTTTTATCCAGAGGCAGCAGCTCTCCTTCATTTTTAAGCAAAACGGCTGACTGTCTGGCAAGTTCCAGATTTTCTTTCTCTGCGGAGAATGTAAAAAATCTCTTCTTCGCTTCTCCCAGCAGCGGATGTTCAAAGAGACCTCTTCTGAATTTCATGGTGAGAACCTTCAGAACCGCCTCATCCAGTCTTCCTTCACTGAGCAGTCCATCCTTTATGCCTTGTTCCAGATGGGTAAATCCCTCATCCCACAAAGATACATCTACCCCTGCATTCAGTGCTTTTGCTCCGGTTGTCCGGATGTCTCCTGTGAGCACCTCCAGACGGTCTACGGCAAAACCATCTGCCATAACGATACCATCAAATCCCATCTCTTTACCAAGCACCTGCTGCAAAAGCCAGGAATTGGCATGACACGGAATCCCATCAATCTCGTTATAAGCTGCCATCACTGCTGAAACTCCTGCATCCACGCAAGCCTTCATAGCCGGCAGATGAATCTCCCGAAGTTCTCTCTCCCCGATTCTGGCTGCACTGGCATTCACGCCTCCCGTAGTTTCGCCCTGTGCTGCAAGATGCTTCGCAACAACTTCAACCCCCTCTGCCATAACACCTTTTATCACTGACGCACTAAGCGCAGATGCAAGGCAGGGGTCTTCTCCAAAACATTCTTCACTTCTGCCCCATCTCGGATCTCTTAAAATATCCAGCAGGGAAATGAGAGCCATATCCACTCCCATCTCCCTCATCTGTTTTCCACAGACTCTATATGCCTGATAGACAAGTTCTTTGGAAAAAGCAGCTCCCATCGCCAGATTCACCGGAAGAAGATAGCCGTCCAGCGCCTGATGTCCATGGGGACATTCCGTAGACAGCAGCATAGGAATTTCCAGCCTGGAATGCTCCATCACATAAGACTGCAGAAGATTATAGGTCTTTACTGCCTGCTCCTTCGAAATTCCCGTCTCATAATTCCTGCCAGACCAGGGATCGGCCCGGTATAGCCCATAGAGAACCCCGATGCCGCTCCACCTTTTCACCTCATCCTTAAATGTATCGGACACTTTGACCGTATCGCCCTCGCGCTCATATGCCCGAAAACCATACAGCCTTTGATTCAGCTGCCCCACCTTTTCCACCAGAGTCATCCGCTCTGTCAGATCCTTCGCCCTGACCTCGGGAGACAGCCTGCTGTCTTTATACTTCATCTGCATCACCTCTGTCTCTGCTTACATATTTTAACAGAATATAACCTTGAACGTCTTAATCTCGTAAGGCTGGATGGTAAAAGAGAACCTGTCTTTTTCATGCTCGCCCGGCTCTTCCATCACTTCCTCTGTAAGATTACACTCACAGATACTTTTTATCTTCTTATCCATACCAAATGTCAGCCTTGCCCGGGTCTTCGTATTTTCATATTCATAAACCCTGATGATAATTCCGTCCCCATCCTCTGCCGCTTTTACAGTTTCAGCCATGACATTCTTCTTGTCAATAGAGAAAAGACTCTCGCAGCTTCCGGGAGTTCCTTTTAAGACACTCCGCGCCGGATAGTTCAATCTGTAGCTTTCACGGACAGTATCACAATCTCTTAGATTCCCTTCATGAGGATACAGTGCATACGTAAAATAATGTTCTTCCTGATCCGTCACAGGATTCGGCTCGATTCCTGATTTAATCAATGTCAGTGCCATATTGGAATCCTTAACAGAATGCCCGTATTTACAATCATTGATCAGACTGACGCCATAGTGTCCTTCTGATAAATCCATCCACTTCTGACCGCAGGATTCAAATCTTGCCATATCCCAGCTGGTATTGGTATGCACCTTTCTGGTCAGATTTCCAAACTGTACGTCAAAGGATGCTTCATCCGTATGAATGTCCACGGGGAAATGAACCTTTAACAGATGCTGGTGTTCTTTCCAGTCCACATAAGTCTCAAAATCAATCCTGGCCGTATCCGCATAGAAATATATTCTCTGGCGAATCAGGGAATTGCTGATTATACGCTCCAGTTCCAGTACCGTACATACCGGCCCTTTTGAAACCCACTCCATCCTGTTCAGATTTTTCACATCCCAGCTCTTCTCCGTATAGTAAATATCAATATCCCAGTTATCATAATAGATGGGTTTATCTTCATACATGCAGAACAGATTTCCCTTTTTTCCCTCTTGCAGAACCTCTCTGTCGTTTCTCTTATCGTAAATGGAGGTAAAGAGACCTTCTTCATCCAGTATAATCTTATAATAAGGGGTATCGAGTGTCTGAGCTTCTATCGTAAACGGAGATTCTTCTGCCCCGGCCTGTTCCACGATTTCATAGGTCTTATATCCTTTTGAAGGCAGCCCTTCTACATACGCTAAAGATTCTGTTTCCAGCTGCTGAATGGGATATATCTTTTCCTCCTTATCTTTTAGTACACCGATGCATGCCTTCGGCAGGTGAATCACATCGTCCCTGTCAAATCCCAGCGTGTTGAAAATCGTAACTGCCTTTCCTTCTCCCGCTACCGCACTTAAGCGCTCATCCAGCAGCCTGCTTCCTTCCTCCTCTATCTGCTGGTATTCCTTTTTGGTGACTTCATATACCTCATGAATGGAAGATCCCGGCAGGATATCGTGGAATTGGTTCAGAAGGATTGTCTGCCACATGTGGTCAATCGCTTCCTTCGGATAAGTGATCCCTTTATCCAAGGCAAGCAGGGACAACAGTTCCAGATCCATCATAAGGATCTCACTTTTTCTGTTAGAGCGTTTATTTCTGGCCATGGAAGTATAGGTCCCTCTGTGGTATTCAAAGTACAACTCTCCCTCCCATACCGGAAGCCTTCGATTATCCTTTACGCGCTGCTCAAGCTCTTTAAAGTACGTACCGGAAAATTCCTGACGCACTTTCGGAATTCCCTTAATTCCCTTTTCCATACGAACAGAGGTCTCCAGCATCTCTCTGGTCGGGCCGCCGCCTCCATCACCATATCCGAAGGAAACCAGTATATCATTGTTGATATCCTTATTCTGATATCTTTGCCAGCCCCCCATAATTGCATCCGGATGAAGCATTCCATTATAAGTCGTAAAGAAATCGTCGCTGCTTTGCCCCACTCCAAGCGTCGTTACCAGATGCGTCAACACAGAAGAACCGTCAATTCCCTTCCACATAAATGTATCGTAAGGCATCTTGTCAATCTGATTCCAGGCAAGCTTGGTAGTCATAAAATACGCAATACCGCTTTTCTTCATAATCTGGGGTAATGCACCTGTATAGCCAAATACATCCGGCAGCCAGAGAATTTTATTATCCACGCCGAACTCTTCTCTGAAAAAACGTTTTCCGTACAGGAACTGACGTACCAGCGACTCTCCGGATGTCAGGTTGGTATCTGCTTCCACCCACATGCCGCCCTCCGGCTCCCAGCGTCCTTCCCGGATTCTCTGTTTGATTCTCTCATATAGCTTTGGATAACGTTCTTTTAAAAATACATACAGTTGTGGCTGGCTGGACATGAACTTGTAATCCGGATACTCCTCCATGAGTTTAAGTACCGTAGAAAAGCTTCTTGCAACCTTCTCTCTGGTCTGCGCAACTGTCCACCACCATGCCACATCAATATGGGTGTGTCCGATGCAGGTTGCAATTACCTCATCGTAACCGCCTTGTTTTTCATAGAGTTCTCTCTCCAGATACTTCTCCGCCTCTTTTACGCTCTTATAAAAGTCATCGGAATACGGTGTTCTTAAGTCCAGAAGATTTACCGCTTCGTTTAATACGGCCGCAATATCCATCTTCACTTTGTCATCCTTGTCCATTCGGCTAAACGCCTGTAATGGGACACATAAATCATAGTAAAGTTTCTCAATCTCTAAATCTACCTGCTGCATCTCCATAATCATATCAAATTCCGAATGCAGAGTTCCGGTATATGCCTGCAGGTCCAACTGCCAGGTTTCACCGGCCTTGGCCTCAGCTGCCAGCTGTACAGTTCTGTGGTTCATATCCAGCCCCTGTGTTGCTTCCCCATTGACAAAAAGCAAAAATTGTGGGTTTTTACCGTCATCCCACTCTTCAATCTGAGTCTTTACATGGAGACGCAGGGTCTTTCCATCCAGCTCTTTTGGAACAACGTAAGCTGCCCTGAACCAATAATGCGCATCTGGTCCGTACCACTTCATCGTATGCCTGTCAAATTCCTGCCATGCCTGTACATCCTCTACAGCTTCCTCCGGATAGAAGAAACGCCCCTTTTTATATTCTATCTGTTCCACCGGGCTGGCTGAAACGACACATAACTTTTTTAATTCATCACAGATTACCTGTATTCTTTTATCGATAAACCACATAGTTGTCCTCCAAAGTATTACGACAGGAGCATCTCTGGTTTCATGGATATGCTCCTGTCGTTTTTCATCCTCTTATACTCATTCGTTACTTGCTGGCATCTACCTGGGCCTGCGCTTCTGCACGTACAGTTTCCCAACCGGCCGCTTCCAGTTCACTGTTTATCGTCTTAATCAGTTCTCTTGGATCCTGTGCTCCTGTCCAGAACTCACTTTTGTATTTCTCATAGACGGCACGGCAGTTTGCCAGCTCTGTCTCAATTTTACTGGTATCCAGATCAAATCCCAGCATAACCGATGGTGTTGCATTCTGATTCAGCTGTTTTACTTCGTCCCACTGGTTCTCTTTATCCGTTGAAAGCTGGCTTACATTGAAGAATGTCCCCTGTGTATAGCCGGCCATGGACCAGTCGGTATTCAACTTATCTATCTTGCCATCATCTGTGTATTTAAAGTTTTCACCTTCCACACCATAGTACAGCCAGTCACGTACTTTACTGTCGGTATTTACCAATTGTAAAAACTGGATGGCTTTCTCCGGATTCTTGCATCCTGAGGATATGGCATTGATAGAACCACGAACGCTTGTGTTAGAAACAACCGTGTCTCCATACTGAACTGCAACACAGTCATCTATGCTGTTATTAGGACCCCAGGTAGATGCTGCTGCACCACTCCATCCCTGTGCTGTAAAGAAGGTTCTGTATTTGTTGGCATCATCCGCTGTAGGCGCATCTCCGTTAATGATGCCTTCCTTATACATCTTGTGGACAATATCCATATCTTTTAAAATGTTTTCATCTTCCATGGGATTTACAACGGTCATGGTATCATCGTCATATCTTACACCCAGTGGAGCCAGACCAGTTCCGAGTGAATCGAAATATGCGGTTACCATAAAATCTGCTCCCTGTTTTGACATATAATAAGGTGCTGTTCCTTCTCCGTCTTTGATTGTCTTTAATGCCGTATATAAGGATTCATAATCCTGAACCTGCTTAATATCAACATTATATTTTTCTGCTAATGCATTGTCCCAGACAAAATATTCTGTTACGGAACTGTCTTTATACGTAGGCACACCGTAAACCTTATCACTGATGGATACAGCCTTCCAATAATCCTCCGGTATCATCTTGTATAAATCGGAACCCTCACTTTTTATGAGGTCAGAGATATCCATGAAAGCTCCCGTCGACACTTCTGAGTTATAACGGCTCTGGTCGGTAAATAAGATATCAAAGTTTTCACCTGAGTTTACGATTACACTCCTTCTGTTATCCCAGTCTCCCCAGGGAACCACCTCCATATCCAGGTTCACACCGATTTTATCTTCCAGATAAGGATTGATCTGTCCCAGCCAGGCCTTGTAGTTATCCGGCATACCGTTACCTACCATAATCCATTTCAGTGTTACAGCATCTTTATTTTTTGATGCGTCACCACTGCCTGCTTCTTCATTTCCCTTCGATCCACAGCCTGCAAGTAAACCAAATCCCATAACTGCAGCCATAGACATTGCAATCACTTTTTTGAATTTCATCTTAAAACCCTCCTTTTGATTTAAATTACTATAATATCCGCATTGCGGAATAATTATCTATCCCTTTACGGCTCCAACCGTCAGTCCGGATATGAAATACTTCTGGAAAAACGGATACGTGCAGGCGATGGGAATAATGATGATAATCGCCATGGCCATTCTGGCACCCTCTTTTGGCATTGTATTCATATACTGCTGCATCGTAACTCCAAGTGATGGATTGTTCGCCATCATTTCTATATTCCTCTGCACATGATCCAGAAGTGCCTGCAGGGAGAACAGTTTTGTATTCGTAATATACAAGGAGGACTGAAACCAGTCATTCCAGTATCCGAAAGTCAGAAACAGTGCTATGGTAGCCATGAGCGGCTTTGACAGCGGCAATGCGATCTTACCAAAGATGATAAACTGTGAAGCCCCGTCGATTTGCGCCGATTCAACCACAGAATCCGGAATGTTGCTCCTGAAAAACGTCTTACAGATGACTACATTAAAAGAGGAAACACACAGTGGTAAAATCAAAGCCCATATAGTATCCTTCAGATGCATAAACTGCGTATTCACCACATAGGAGGAAATCATACCTCCATTGAAAATCATGGGAATGAACACAACCATGGTAAAAAATCCATTCAGTTTATATTCCCTCCTGGAAAGTACATATCCCATAAGCGTTGTGAGCATTACCCCGAGCGCCGTACCCAGAACAGTTACGAGCACGGAAATCCCAAGAGATCTAAGTATCGTCGTCCCTTCCCTGAAGACGAACGCATAAGAATCAATCGAAAATTCCTTTGGCCAGAACAGATATCCATAGGTCTTAATAGACGCTTCGGATGAAATTGAAATAATAAAGATAAAAACAACCGGTATGATACATATCAAAGCCAAAATGACAAAAATGATGTTAAAAACCAGGTCTGTCTTCCTTGAAATAATATTCAAATTTGAGGATAAAGCTTCATCTTTTCTCTTACTCACAGCACACCTCCTATATGATCGCACTGTCTGCATCCAGTTTCCTGACAATCCAGTTAGCAAGTAAAATAGTAATACAGCAAGCCACGGACTGGAAGAATGTGGCGGCCGATGTCATGCCAATCGGTGTAGAGGACTGCAGCGCATTGAACACAAATGTATCGATTGTAGCAGTTGTATTAAATATAGAACCTTTGGCTCCCTGAGAGAGCTGATAAAACAATCCGAAATCAGAGTAAAAAACTTTTCCCACATTCAGGATAAACATCATGATGATAACACTTTTCAGACAAGGCAGTGTAATATACCGGACCTGCTGGCGCTTATTGGCTCCATCCATGACTGCCGCTTCATACAATGTCGTATCAATTCCCGAAATGCTGGACAGGTAAATAACCATATTATAACCCGTGGATTTCCAGAGATACATAAAAACAAGGAGGAACGGCCAAACAGATGCCTTCATATACCATTGAACCGGTTCATTGCCGCCATTTCTTAACATTACATTCAAAAGGCCCTTGTCCTGATTCAAAAATGCATCCAGAAAATATGCCGCTACTACCCATGACATAAAATATGGGAAGAACATAAGCGTCTGGTATACTTTGGACTTTCTTTTGCTTCTGAGAAGGTCAATCATAATTGCCAGACCTACCGACAACACCATACCCAATACAATGAAAATCAGATTATATACAATTGTGTTTCTCAGGATAATATATAAATCTTTGGATTTAATAAGAAATTCAAAGTTTTTAACTCCCGACCAGTCGCTGTGAAATACATTATATATAAAGTTTTCTCCGCCTGTAACTTTGTAATTCTTAAATGCAATGACTAATCCAAACATAGGCAGAAAACAGAACAGAACATACCAGACTGTAGTCGGTATCGCCAAAATTGTCAATTCTGTATCATTCTTCGTCCAGCGCCGCTTCAGCTTCTTTCCTGATAATTTCTTCTCTTTCAAAAGCTTACCCTCCTAATCTTGTTTATCAGCAGTTTTATTCAAATTCCTGACAGAGTTCCTGATTATATTTTTACCGGCTATTCTGTATACAATTCCCTCTTTATGGCCACCTCTTTCCATATGACGCAGTATCCGTCTTGCTGCAACCCTTCCGATTTCTTCTGTATCAACAGCTACCGTGGTTAACCCGGGATCACACAGTTCGGCATAGATATCATTATCAAATCCAACAACCGATATATCCCGGGGAACCTGCAGACCCTGCTCCTTTAAAACCTTCACCAGCCGGAATGCTGTTTCATCGCAGTTGCAAAGGAAAGCGGTCGGCATTTTCGATGGAAGCTCCAATTCAATTGCGCTGCCGTCTTCACTTCTGTCCGGAATTGTCCATTCCGTGTTAGGGTAAAGACCTTGTTCAATCAATGAACGGCTGTAACCCAGGTAACGGTCTGTAATGCTGGTTGTGGCACCGATTGTTCCCACAAAGCCAATCTCTCTGTGCCCATTTTTCAAAAGATAATTTGTCATTTCATAAGTACTGTATATGTTCTCTGTAACCACGGAATCAGATCTGTGTTTTTCATCATAGACATCCACGTAAATCTTGGGGAGATCTATGGACTCCAGCTTTTTTCTCACCACTCTGTCCAGAATCCCAAGAAGAATCAATCCGTCAAACATCTCGCTTTTCTCAATGGTCTCCAGATCTCTGGCCAGGCTTTCAGCATTAGGAGTAATCATCATGCTGGAACATGAAGCCTTACGAAGCTGGCCTATAATGCTTTCATACATTCCCATGTAGAACTTTCCGGTGTCTGACTGTGAACTGAAACGTTCACTCATGATGATTCCAACCTTACGGGCCTTCCTCTGTCCATAGTCAGGCAATATGTAACCTTCTCTCTCCGCAACCTGAAAAATCTTCTCTCTTAATTCTTCTCCGACCCCTTCTTTTCCATTTAAAGCTTTCGATACAGTAACCTTACTGACTCCCAGCTCATCAGCGATGTCCTGCATAGAGACTTTTCTGTCAGCCATAGCTTTTTTCTCCTTCAGATTATATAAGTGTAAATCATTTATTTGTTTTTTTGTTACCTAACATTTATATATATAAGGTAACATTAATAAGGTAAAATGTCAAGTAAAGTATTTGAAATTTTAAAACGCCGGAAGGAGAAATTCACTCCTTCCGGCATCCTTTTATAACACTTCAATTTTCACAGAGACACCTAAAACATCCCATATTTCCATATGGTATCTTTCCACGCTTCCATCAGTTTTAGATCCAGCGAATCCAGCGCCAGTGAATTCGTTGCAATGTAGCCACCACCCGGTGCACAGATGTCTAACATGCGTTTCGTTGTTTCTACGACATCCTCGACTGTGCCCTGCATCAATTTCTGTGTGGGCATCCCGCCTCCGATACAGGCAACATCTCCAAGAATTCTCTTCGCCTCCTTAAAATCCGTATCTTCAAACATATAAACAACTTTTCCCTTTGGCACATCTGTAAGCGTCTCAAGCCGTGTATAATATTTTCCTTCACACATGCACATTGGAGTAATGCCAGCATCTACAGCAGCACAGATTAATCTCTTAAGTGTTGGCCAATAGTGATTATTATAGTCTTCTACTGACATAAAGCTGTCAATGCCACAGTGAAGCGGAATAAACAGATATTGCGCATGCTGCATTTTGGCATTTTGGATTGCTGAGGGAATGAGTATATCCGCCCATCTGTTAACTGCCTCATCAATCAGTTCTGGATCTGTCTTGATATCCATACAGGAAGTAATGAGTCCCCTGATGTTATCTGCAAAATCGTCAAAGGGGCACATTGTCGTAGCACTGCCCCAGACAGGGTATCCCATTTCAAGCATCATGGCATTCACCTGCATGTTTTCGGAGAGATTTTTTATCACAAGATCACTTGCTTTTATCATATTGTTCAGTGCTTCCCTGATTGGTGGAGCGGCCAAAGGCGCCAGTCCATAAATCGACTGATTGCAAAGACCGTAAAGATTCAGATTCTCCAGCCCTTCAAAGGCTTTGTATTTTTTTGGAAGTACTCTGGTCAAAACAAAGTGGCTTGGATCTTTTAAAAAATCATCCCAATCATCATCTCCCAGAAATTCCCGGTCGATATACTGATAAGGTGTGTTTGACGGTAGATTATAATAATTTCCCGGCCACTTTGCGCTTGTATATTCGGCAGCTTCCATCGCATCTACAGGAAAAAAGCATGGAGAATAGACAAGGTCAGGATCAAACTGACTCAGGTACTTCTTCATTGGCTTCATCAAATTTGTCGCGTCTTTCATCGCGTCATATATGGTGACCCCATATTCTAAAGCATACATATTGTTAACCGTAGGAATAAAAGGAACTCGATCCCCTTCGGTTAGATTCACTGCCGCCTGTACTCGCTGATTTCTCACGTCAATAGGCTGTAATTTCTGATTGTTCTGTAGCATTTCATGTCCTCCGAGTATGTATAATATATTCCCTCATTAATATTGCTTGTAAAAATTCATTCCATATTGAAAATGTTCTTCCAAAAATGCAGGTACAAAGTCAAATGTTCCGCCAATCGGATAGATAACATAGCTTCCACCGGGGGCAAGCGAATCGATGACTCTTCGGTACTCCTTCTTGACTGCTTCTGGCGTGACTCCCGGAACATCCAGTACATGCTGATTATCGAATCCGCCGCAAAATGTAAGACGGCTTTCAAGCTTTTTCTTTAATTCCGGCAGATTTTTATTACACGCCTGTAAAGTATCAATGGCATCTATACCTATTTCCGCCATATCCCCGAGGATTGGCTCCACGTAGCCACAGGAGTGATGCTGATAAATAAGACCTAATTCGTGACATGTATCCACTACCCGTTTTAGATTCGGTTTGATTAGTTCCCTCCAAAGTTCGGGATTCATAAACATCCGGTCCGCTGTCCCATAATCATCGTGAAAGTTAATCACATCCATGTCGTAATACTGAGCTATTTTTTTGATATATTCGATCTTCCAGTCAAACATTGCTTTAAAATACTCCTGACATTCCTCCGGATCTTCCAGTAATGCCATAAGTGCATTTTCAAATCCCATACAGGCATGCATGCGCTCAAACGGCCCATTTATAATCATACATACTCGCAGTTTATCCGTATCATAAATACTTATACCATCCTGAAAAGGAACGATTCCGGCGCCTGCTACAAAAGCCTGAAAATCTGTGTGGACATCAATATCCGCCTGTTTTTCCCAATCGACAGCATCCAGATCAGGCAGTTTTATGCCTTCTCTCCAATCTTCAATTGATTCAAACAAGTGCTTCCCCGGTGTAGGCATCGGCGCATGAATCGTTGGCTCATACGTCCACTCTACACCGAAGTAATCCTCTCCAACCATGTGCCCCGTATATCGTTCCATGGCCGGACATGCTTGTATAAGCGCAATATCTGTGAAAAAACACGGAATATATTCCGGCACCTGATGTCTGTAAGCCAGAAGTGCATTTTCTCTTGGTGTCAGCTTCATTTTCATATCCTCCTATCATAAAAGAATAATTCTTATATGCTGATTATACCTAATGAATTTAACTAATAAAAGATATGAAATATCTGATATTTATTATTTTAACTTTGACATTAGTGTGCACATAGCACTATACTATAATATAATGATACGGAGAAGGGTGTAGTAAGACATGAAATTGAGCATGTGGATACTTGCAGACTGGTTGAAGAAGTACCAGCCGATAATCAAAATTGAAAAGGGAGAGCCAATTCTTCGAAGTGCCCGCATATTGTCAGGAGATATCAGCATTGAAAAACAGAACGTTTACCTTGCACCCGCGAAGGACTTTATAACAGATGAAAAGGATAAAGTAATCTGTGTAAACGGACACGATATTATACTGGTAAATACAACAGATATGGATTTGGTGCTGAATGATATCTTTGACGCATTCGACTTTTACAACAGTTGGTCCGATGGCTTATATGAATCAGTCCTGGATGGATGTAGTCTGCAATATCTGGTTGATGCAAGTGATTCGGTGTTTAAAGAACCTCTTTTAATCTATGATTCCGGTCATATGGTGATGGCTCAGTCTTCAAACTATGGTATGGGAAGTCTTGACGAAGAGTGGGATATTATCCTCAAGACTGGGAGCAGTTCAATCGAAAAACTTCAGCAAATGAAGGAGCATCTTCGCCAATCAAAGTTCAGTCTGCAGGTTGAACTGCTAAATCTACCCTATTTTAAAGAGCGCAGTCTGCAGCGAATGTTGTATACCCATGGAAATGTGGCAGGACGAATCATCCTGTTGGAATATTTCAAAAAATTCAGAAACGCTGATTTCCAGATTTTAGAGACATTTGGAAATATGGTGGAGCTTTGGATGAAGCACAACATGAATGCCAATGTTATGCGTGAAGAAACAGCCATTTTTAAAGATCTGCTAGATGGACAGGCAATATCGAAAAAGGGGCTTAATCACAAATTATATACCGTAGGTTGGGACTATAAGCATGAGAAAGTATTGGCTAAAGTATTAATATCTCCAGAATATAAGGACATTACCTATCCACTGTTGTCAAGACTGGAGCATGTTTTAGAAGACTGCTTCGTCTTCTTACTAAAAGAAAATATATACATACTCGTTAACCTGTTTTATCTGCCCGTAAATAAAATGGTGGATATTTTATCTGATGAATTAAAGCAAAGTGCTGCCTGTTGTGGAATCAGTTTTAAATTCCAGGATATCCTACAGCTTGCATTCTGTGCAGAACAGTGCGATATCGCCCTGCAATATTCCGAAAAGCAGAAAGGACAGGTCTATTTTTGTAAAGAATATGCTTTAGAATACATCTGCGGAGTCCTCCAAAGTAATGCCAGCAAGGCATCCGTGCATCCGGCACTTGCCATATTAAGGGAACATGATCAAAAAAGAAAAAATGACCTGTATCATACGCTGTACACCTATCTCTTAAATAACTGCAATCTTGCAGAAACCGCCCGCCAGCTATCTCTGCATCGTAATTCCCTGATGCACAGGCTGGATAAAATCCGGGAACTGACCTTCATTGACACAAAGGATAAGAGTACAAGGGAATATCTTTATCTTTCCTTTAAAATCATGGAAATATCTGATAAATAATCTAGTATAGCCGATCATAAATACCTTTCTGCTTCACACGTTGAAACTCCGGGAGAAGAATCCATCCTCTCCCGGAGTCCCATCTATTCATATTTTCTTACTTTACGGATACGACCACCACATCCGATATGGTGATTCTTCCGCTTTCACTTGTAACCACACAGCGATACTTCTGTCCATCTCTGAAATTCCAAACCGGTACATTGACCGTGCCCGTCTGACTTCCTTCCATGGAAGATTCTCTCCATATGTTAGAGTTTGCATTGCAGTACTGCCACTGATAGGTCAGGTTCGTTCCGGTTGCCTGTACAGTGAATGCTGCTGACTCGCCAACGGCACCGCTGTAGCTTACCGGCTGCAGGGTGATTACCGGAGCTCCGGCTGCATGACCCACTTTTAATACCGCCGGCTCCGATATCAGAGAATTGCCGGCTGCATCTGTCACAATACAATGATACTTCTGTCCGTCCCTTAGCTTTGTAATTGGAACGCTAATTTCCGCGGTATTATTCCCTGCCATAGAAGAAGTTCTCCAAATATTGGAGTTGGCATTGCAATATTGCCACTCATAGTTCAGGCCGATGCCTTTTGCTTCTACATTAAATACTGCCGTATCCTCTACAGTCCCTGTAAATTCTTTTGGATTAGAAATAATACAAAGTTCGGTATCTGATGCATCCGAGTATTGGTGTGCCCCTATATCAATAAATCCTTCCTCCGGAACTGAATTACCAAAGAAATCCCTTCCACCGCCAGGGTTTTTCCAGCCGAAGCGTTCTTTATCTTCTACATAGAAAAATTTAGCCTTTGTATATTCCGGATATGCACCTACTTTAACCGTTTCCAGCTTCTGTCCCAACTCATCCTGATTGATAACTCTGCCTTTTCCAATAGCCGCTGATCCTTCCTGAATCTTATAAGCTACTGCGTTTGCATAGCCATCTCCTGCTTCTCCCGGATTTACAAACTTTGCATCCCCAAAAACTGCATATGCATCTTCCGGCCTGTCTTTAGGTCCTCCATTCTCAAATAAAGTACCACAATAAAGATTGTTGCTGTATGTTACAACTTCTTCTTTACCGATATCTCTGGGATCTCCTGCAAAACCAAATTTTGCGGTTTCACTGTTAATGCAAAATATGTTATTGAAAAAATGAGTTCCCTTTGGTTTCCCATCCCAGGGTTCACCTCTTACTACGGAATAAACCTTGTGATCTTCACTCGTATATATTGTATTATTATAAATATAACTATGATCTACACCACCACCGCCACCAATTTCAAAAATTGTGCGTTTTCCATTCATTGAGCCATCATTTTCACTGATATTATAGCGTACTACCGTACCATCTGTATAAGCATACTGAGGACCGCAGATCATTAAAAATCCACCATCGTTATCATGGGAATAGTTATACTGAAACACCGTATTGATACAATAATAATCCGAATCAAAAGCCTCGCCATCGGAAATCTCTGTATTCTTCGGAGTTCCAGTGTACGCAACCTCATTGAATTGGAAAACTGAATTATCTGTATCAAAAGGCCAGACAGCCGCAGATAAATTGGTGTTGCTCCCGACAGGGCGGGCATCACAGCCTGCATATTTAACAATATTATGTTCTATAACAGCACCGTAGGTACCACTGGGTACAATTCCATCCCCTGCAATATGATCCAATACATTATTTCGTATAATTACGTTCTGATGGCGGGTAGGCGCTTCTTGCTGCCAGTCCCAGTATCCCCAGGCACGCCCTCCATCATAACCTCCGGATGTAATACCGTTACGGCTTACATCTTCAATCGTACAATTCTGAATCGTCAGGCCGTCAATGTAAGTATGCTTACCATTATTTTCAAAATGAATTCCAGCACCTTCTCTGCCGTTTGATCCGCCCTTTTTAGCATTGTGACCATTTATATCATGAATATAAAGATTATCTAACATAATGGAATGGGTGATACTTCCTTCCCCAGCTTTTGCTTTTATATAGACACCGCGTCTTCCTCCCTGGGAGTTCAGCGTATTATCAGAATTATGCTGTCCAAAGCTGGTAAGTTCCAGATCTTTTACTATGTAATACTCCACTCCATTCAGTTCCAACGCATACAGCTTCTGGTTCTCTTCCATCTGATCAACAGGTGTTCCGGGCACATAGTTGGCATGAATCGCCGGATAAGTATCACCACCATACTTTCCTATGGTAATAGGAGCCTCAGAAGTACCATCTCCTTGCGGTCTTAAGGTTGTTCCTGCCCAGGAGCATCCTGATTTAAACAAAATCGTATCACCCGGATTAAATGTCTGTTCATTTATTTTGTTAATGGTTCTCCACGCTTTTTGAGGTGACGCCCCTGTATTATTATCATTACCACTCACTGAATCAACATAGTAAACAGTAATATTCCTGTTTGTTGTGAACTGTAGATCTCTCGTAGTTGTTTCATTCAAGATTACTGTAGTTTCCGGCACAGATACTGTAGTGTACTCCGGATGTGATGCCTCTACGATATAGTTTTCACCAGGAGGAGTATTGATATTATAAACCCCCTTACTGTCTGTTGTACCGGAAGCAATTATATCATCCCCTTGTTTTACACTAATAGCCGCTTCTGAAACAACTTGATTTTCCTGATTGGTCACCTTGCCTGTCAGAATTCCTATTGGTGCGGACAAATTCACATCATCCATGGTCAGAAATCCGGCTGTCCCGGCTGTGCTCCCCATAGACTTCATGTAAAATCCCAAACGACACCTTCCATTCGTAATCTCAATTTCAGGAATCGTGACGTTGACCATAGGGTAGGTACCCATCTGACTGTCAAAAGTATTTTCCAGAATAACTTCCGAAGCAATTTCACCATCGTTGGCATATGCAAACATCTTTGCTATGTTTCCATCATCTGACATATTTGTAGCTATTTTAGCGCTTAGCGTATAAGTTCCATCTGGAATGCCAACTAACATCTGTAGATATGAAGCCTCATACGGCGTGTAACTCTTATCTGGTTTTGCAACTGCATAATTATTTCCACTCCCTCCTTCAAGTTGAATCGTGGTTTGTTTCCCATCAGGTCCGAATTTTACTGAATTACCGCTGTTTCGGGTAATCGTATCATCATTGCATCCGGCTCCATAGATCGGTTCCCAATAAGAAATCATCCCATTCGATGTTTCTTCCATCTTACCGTTGCGCACCTGATTTTCTGTAGAAGCAGTATTGGCAGCCGATGTCTTCTGCACGTGATAAGATGCAATGCTGTCAAACAGTTCTCCCATTATTGGTGTTTCCTGTTGTGCTCCTTCTGCTTTAACCATCAGGCTCATAGGGCTTAGGGCCATAATAATCGTTAATGCTATGGATAACCATCTTACATATCTGTTTTTCGGATTCATTCCCATCCTCACTTTCTTAAACTTCATTTTCATGCTATCAAAAATGCATCTTCATAAATAATGTCCCTTCTCCTAGAATGCCGGATTGTACGCCTCCTGATATATTTTTACTTCCGCTTCCTTTGAAAGCTTGTCCAGATATTCCTCAATTTGATTTTCCTTCCAGTATTCTTTAATTTGTCCCTTACAGTCTGCAAAATCCGTTCGCTTCCCATCTTCCCTGTTTTCACAGTATAAGCAAATCCATTCCAGATTATCATTATCAATGAATTCAGATATCTCCCCCGGCTGTAGCTCATAGAGGCTTGCTTCGATTTTGGGAAACATGGTGACCATACCATCCTCCATTTCAGTCTGCGTAAAGGTCCTTTCCTGTATATACTCAGATACCCCAAGTTTTTCAGCTGCACCAGAGAACTCTGCCCCATTCTTTACTTCCTCTGCAATCTGATCAATAATCCCTGCCGCCTCTTCTTTCCCAATTTTATCTGATGGTATCACCAGACATTGAAACACAGCCCGACCGTAGTCCTGAAACCAATTTGGATTTTCATCATATATTTCTTTTAACTCATCATCTGAAATGGAGAATTGTTCGTTTTTTACCCATAATTCACGATACTTATCCTGAACAAGTCCATAATAAGTTTTTGCCGTATACTGCTCCGGTCCGTACATTACTTCATTTGCTTCTTTTTTCTTTTTACGTTCCTTATTCTCCTTTTTCAATGACTTCTGAAAACTACTATAGCTGCAATCTGTAATAATACCCTCTTCTAAAAGTTTTGCCTGAATGACCTTATAAGGGGTGATTTCTTCAATTGCTGCTTCTACTGAATCAATTCCATTTTTAAGAAATAACTCTAATTCATCATCTTCTACCGGAATACCATTGATTGTAGCAACTGTTTTATTGTCCCTGGCTTTTTTAGTTTCTGTACCACAACCTATGTGCAACGTTCCAAGTAACAATATAATGCCGAACACTAAAATTGACCTTTTGAGTTTTCTCACTGAAATTCCTTTCACTTACCTTCATATATTCTATTATTTTACATTCTCTTTTGAGGAAGCGTATGACCAGTTTCCCAATCATACGCCTCTTTCTTAATATCTTTACTCCTATTTCACTGTTACCACCACCACATCCGATATGGTGATTCTTCCGCTTTCACTGGTAACCACACAGCGATACTTCTGTCCATCTCTGAAATTCCAAACCGGTACATTGACCGTGCCCGTCTGGCTTCCTTCCATGGAAGATTCTCTCCATATGTTAGAGTTTGCATTGCAGTACTGCCACTGCCAGGTCAGGTTCGTTCCGGTTGCCTGTACGGTGAATGCTGCGGTCTCGCCAACAGCGCCGCTGTAGCTTACCGGCTGCAGGGTGATTACCGGAGTCTCATCTACGGCACCGATTTTCACTGCTGCCATCTCTGACGTTACGGTCTTTCCCTCTCCGTCTGTAACCACACAGCGGTATTTCTGTCCGTCTCTGGCTTTCGTAATCGGAACACTGATTGCATCCGTATTACTTCCCGCCATGACAGATGTTCTCCAGATATTAGAGTTTGCATTACAGTACTGCCACTGATAGCTTAAGTCTGTTCCCTCAGCCACTACGGTAAATACTGCCGTTTCCTCTACGTTTCCGACAAAGTCTTCCGGATTCGTGATAATACGAAGTTCCTTATCGACAGCCGGATCAAGGGATTCAACCACCTGATTCAAGGTTGCAGTGGCTGCCGCTACCTCACTCTCAGTTGCTTCCTCTTTTTCATAGACTGCTTCTGCCGCCTTAATTGCTGCTGTAAGTCTCTTCCAGGAGTCAGGAGTAACATCCTTCTCTTTGATGGTTTTTGCGGACTCAATTGCGGCTTTCAACGCTTCTTTACCCGCCATCTTTACCAGACGGTTTCTTGCATCCAACAGCTGAACCTTCGCCGTGTTAATCTCCGACTGGGCCGCATCTGCCTTTTCAAGTGCTTCTTCTGCAGATTTCAGCACCTGTTCGAATACATCGTAGGACTTAACTGTATACGTATCCTTCTGAGGAACGACTTCTTCCTTGGCGCTGTTCACTGCATCTTTCAGGTCTTTTACATAAACAAGTACCTTCTTTGCTTCACGTAAGGCTGTATCGGCAGTCTGTACTTCCGCTTTTGTTGCCGCATCATTTCCCAGTATTTCCGCTGCGTCTGCCAATACCGTATCAAACTCTGCCCAGCCTGTTTCCAGATAATCCTCTTTCATCTGGCTCTGACAGCTTTCCACAAGCAGTCTCAGGTTCTCCTTATCGGTTTTTGTGGCTGCGGAATCTTCATCCTCAAATTCCAGCCATAGAACTACATCTTCTGCTGCCGGATCTTTTGCACTGTTCAATTCATCCACGGTCAGTGCCTGACTAAATACCCGTACCTGCTCAAAAGTAAGCTCAGACTGTCTATTTGCTGCTTTCTGCGGCTCATATCCTACAGAGAATGTCTCATCATTTTTGTTGATGGATGTAACATTAACTTTGCTTAGTTCAGCTGCCACATCATCATCCACATAGAGTTTCAATTCCGTACCGGTATATGCCACGGATATCGTATGCCACTGGTCAAAGAAATTGCTGTCAAGCTTTTCACTGGAAATCTGATCCCACTTATTTCCATCACTGATATAAGCATCAATCTTGATATCCCCATTATTCTTATTGTAATAAATCCGGTACGCGAAGGAATTATCGCCAATGCTTGCAATCATGTTATGCTTTTCATGGTTTTCAAACAGTCCTGTACTCTCCTTGCAGGAGGCCGGAACATAAACCCTGGAGGATACCGTAAACGGCTTACCCTCTGTAAGGGCCTCATTGACGATCTTATCCTGATCATTTACCGAGAAATATCCCTTCAATGCACTGCTGCTTCCGTCCTCACCTTCCGTAAACTGTGCGGTGCCGGGAAGCAGGGTGTTCAGCTGATTCGTACCGGAATCCTTGATGATACGTGTTTCCTCCGATTTTGCAACTGTCAGAATAGATCCTTCAGCACTTAAGTTCTCTTTTCCATTCACCTTTGAAACCTTGAGAATTGCTGTTGTACCGTCTGCCACATCTTCTCCAACCGTTACAACTGCTTTCGTATAGTCGGAAGCATCTGTTGTCACTTCAATTCCGTCGATTGCCTCTCCGTTCTCATCCACCACACTCCAATCGGCGCTTGTTACCTCTGCCTTGGCGTTATCCGTCTGCATGGTAAATTCTCTGGAACTTCCGGTTTCAATCGCTGCATTTTCGGGATCGATTGTGACTTTGTAAATGCTTTCCTTATCCTTGTGCTGAATGTTTCCAAAATCTACCCATAATTCCACATCTTCATCCTGAGCAGTGATTGCCGGCTGCGCCGCATACTGTGCTTTTACCTCGGCTGCAGTCAATGCTTTGCTGTAAATATGGATGTTCTTGAAATCTGCGTTGGATGACCTTCCGGTAGACGGGCAGCCTCCTATGGTCAGATTATAATCGGAATGAGCCACACCTTCGTTTGTGTTGGTCGCCTGCTCTGCAAGCATGGTACCATCGACATATAGTTGAATCTTATTGTTTTCAGCATCATAAATACCCACTACCTGGTGCTCATGATTCTGCCAGTTCGCCTTCATCTCTGCCGGCATGTCATCAAACAGGATGCTCCTCCAGGATCCGCCTGCATAGATATGAAAATCCACTTTGCTTTCTTCTCTGGAACGAAGGGCAAATGCATAATCTCCCTTACCTGCAAACATGTTGTAATCCTTACTTCCCCGGGGTGTCATGTTCACTTCAATGGTGAAGGAGTTTTTCCCCTCCAGCACCGGATTCAGAATGTCGTTAAATGGAACTGCAAGTTGTCCGTTCATGACGACAGTTTCTTCATCCTTTTTGAAAGCTGCAGACGTATTATATGGAATCTGCATCTGATGCTTGCTTTCATCCTGAAGATATGTCTCTTTATCAGCTAATGCTTTTACTTCTTTCAGATACTGTTCAACAAGCTCTGTTCTGTTCTTGTCTTCGTTCACAAGTTTTTTCTGTGCATCTGTCATAGCATTTACATCCGCCTGCAGATCTTCGATATCTGCCAGCTGGCTGTAATCATAGACAACAAAGGAATCAATCCGTTTGATCAGTTCCTCAGCCTTTTCTTTATCGTAATCCTCACGGCTGAAAGATGCTGCCGTGTGATAGGATTTCGCTGCATCGGACAGTTGTGCCGCCGTCGCATCGCCTGCAACCGGCATCATCGTGAATTCCCACTCATATACCTTGCTGGAAGGAAGCTGATACTGGCTCAAAGGTCCGGGACCGCAGGTCGCTCCTCCGGTTCCAAGAGAACCGTAGTTGACGCTTAGTATCGTTTCATCTCTCGGAGTTATTCCATACACATGATCTGATGAGTTCAGGTCATTCGGAGTAAAGTGCAGGGCACTCGCCTCAACGGTATCGGTTGCTGCTACTAAAAGTGCATTGCTGCCTGAAGGATTCTGTACAGAAATCCATTTTACATCGGTCAGGTTACCCGAGTCATCCACCTTCAGGTAAGGGTAGAAGAAACTGCTTACTGTATTATTCCAGATTCCCTGTCTTCCGTTCGTCTTTCTGTCGTTGAATGTTTCTACCGGTCCGTTTCCATACCATGTAACATTCTCAAAGCCTGCCGGAAGTGTCATCATGGACCCTACTCTGATAAAACTGCCCATGCCGCTTGCCGTGGCATCCACCTTCATACTGACCGTAATCTGTCCTTCACCATTGATTGTATATACTATGGTTTCTTTTGTATTACCGGCATTTGGAAATACAATATTAGAAGTAACTACCGTCTGCCCTGCCTCGTTTTCTGCAACGTCAATTTTTTCTACTTTGATGGTTTCTGCCGCACTTGCCCACTTGGAGTCAAATGATGTCTTGTCATTCTCCACAAGACCTCTCCAGAAGTTTGGCGTTGGTCCCTGCTGAACCAGTACTTCATCCTTATAAGTATAATTCTGCATCGTTCCGGTGGCTTTATCAATTGAGAAGCTGAAATTCTCACCGGTTACATTCCATGCAGTATCTGTTTCTGTTGTCTGCACCTCTTTTTCACTGATAACCGGAGCTGCCTGTTTTACTTCAACCGGAACTTTGATCTGTCCCCAGGACATCTCTGCACCGGCATCTGCCCATGTTTCAGTCTGTTTCAGACCTACAGAGATATTCAGATAATATTCACCGCCGTCCTTGATTTCTTCCGGCATTGTAAATGGAACATTAATCGTTTCTTTTTTCTGTGGAGCAACATCCGGATTTTCCACAGTACCCTCCTGGATGACCTGCCCATTTTCAAGAAGCTGCCATGTTACATCATACCTGTTCAGATTAGTAAAGTTGCTCTCATTGTAAACATTCACTTTTCTGGCATCCAAATCAGAAACATCTGCACTAAACCAGTAGTTCTGATACTGATATTTCACCTCTGAAAGTTCCGGCTGAGGTGTTCTGTCTGCACTGATCAATCCATTCTGACAGAAGCTATTATCATTGGGAACATCTCCCCAATCACCGCCGTATCCATAGAATTTGCCTTTGATTTCTTCCTTATATAAATTAGTGTGTGCATAATCCTCGGCATAGTAGTCCCATCCACGCACCTCGGCTGTATTGTGTCCGTCTGCATAGTCCAGCCACAGAAGCACACTTGCATCGTCTGCACCAATTGCCGGTGCTGCCGATCTCTGTCCTTTGATTTCCGCCTCGGTCAGTGCCTTCGTATAAATACGTGCAACAGAGATTTCACCATCTACTTTTCTTCCGTTTGTGACATCATATCCGACACCTACGGAACTGCCGCTCGCTGCGATACCATCACTCACAGTATTGGTTTTCATCAGCGTCCCATCGACATAGATGGAAATCTTTCCGCTGTTATAAACACCGACGACCTGATGCCACTGGCCAATCCAATTGGCGGGGAATGCACAAGAAACACTTTTCCAGCTTCCGCTGTTGTAGACAAAGAATTCGAGACCCGTTCCCTGGCTTTGCGTTTTCAATGCAACCTGTGTATCTCCTTTTGCAAGAAGTACACTGTTTTTGGATTCAGAATACGGTTTTACAATTGTCTCGAAGGTAAATGCTTTTCCGGTTCCTGATAACGCATTGTTATACTTGGAATCCTGATTCATGATTGTATAACCACTGAATGCCTGTCCTCCGTTTAAGCTTCCTTCTGCCGCATCTGTAATCCAGTTATCTTCGCTTCCAATTGCCTCACCAGACACACCTGTTTTATCAGTCACAGTGTAGGATGAGCCAAGATCCTCCAGGTCCGTTGCTCTCGCCTGATCCACCCAGTCCCAGATGAAGGCTCCCAGCATATTATCAGCACTTCTTATCCCGTCCCAGTACTCTTTCAGGTTTCCTACGGAGTTGCCCATGGCATGTGCATACTCGCATAGAACATAAGGAATCTTTCCTTCTCCTGCTCTGCCTGCAACTGTGCTGACGCTCGGGTACATATTACTGCCCATATCCGTTCCCATACCGTCATTCTGTCCTTCACTATGTACAGGTCTTGTGGGGTCATTATTCTTGAAATACCAAATCATGTCTTTATACAGACCCTTTGAATGATTTGGATCTGTCGTATAAGCCATCTCGTTTCCGATAGACCAGATTACAATAGCCGGATTATTTCTCAGATGTTTGAAGGCTGTTTCGGTTCGATCCATGCCAAGCTCATAGAAAAGTCCACCTAAGCTGCTGTTACCCATGATTGCATGGCATTCCATATTGGTTTCACCTATCATATATAATCCATAGGAATTACACAGCCAGTAGAAGTAATCATCATTACTGTAATGGGAAGTCCTGACTGCATTCAGGTTATTTTGCTTCATCAGGCTTACATCCTCTTCCATGGTAGCCTGAGGAACAGCTTTTCCATAGAACGGATCTGTATCATGGCGGTTTGCTCCTTTCAGGAGAAGTCTTTCACCATTGATTTTAATCGGTTCCCATTTCTTTGTGGTAACCTTGTAATTGGAATCTACTTCTGTGGAGGTAAATTCAATTTCCCGGAATCCCAGCTGAGCAGAAAGCGTCTCAACTTCCTTTCCGCCCGCATCACGCAGCGTTAATACCAGCGCATACAGATTCGGGTTTTCAGCCGACCATAGCTTGGGATTTGCAACTTTCTGCTTTAATGTAAAGGTCTGTGTCTTCTCAGATGCCACTTCCGATACAGGGATGCTTGTATTTCCCAGAATATTGTTTCCGGCCTGATCCAGCGCCTGAACGTCAATACTCCACCCGCTCTGAGATTTCGATGCCAGATTTCGTACGTCCACAGACAGATTTAATGTGGCATTCTTATATTTAGAATCCAAATCCGTCTGTACCACATAATCACTCATCTGCACAAGCGGTGCACTGGTCAGATAGACATCACGGAAAATTCCTCCGTCATAAATCATGTCCTGATCTTCATACCAGGTACCATCACAGAATTTGTGTACCTCTACCGCCAGCAGATTTTCTCCTGGCTGAAGATAATCCGTAATGTCGAATCGATGGGGGCTGTAGCTGTCTTCACTGTACCCTACTTCTTTTCCATTTACATATACATAATACGCAGATTCAACCCCCTGAAAATGTGCATAAACACGTCTTCCGGAATTCAGCATGGTATCATTCACAGTAAATGCTTTTCTGTAGAGTCCAACTGGATTGTAGTTGGTCGGAGCCTCCGGGCAGCTTACATTACTGTCGTACTTGGACTGCCATGGCATCTGCACATTCGTGTAGATTGAAAAGTCAAAATCCTGTCCCTGTCTTGTCCAGCTCTTCGGAAGTTGTACCATCTTCCATCCATCTGCTTCATCTTTCTGGTACCCGGCTGTCATAAAGCCGTCATCACCCAGGAATTTCTCTGCCTGCTGCTGGTTCTGGACTACGGTCAGATCCCAGTCTTCATCTTCTCCAGTGAGAAGCTGGAAATACTCGGAATTTGTCCGGGCATTATAGTCCCATACGGCTCCTGCCGCAGTACCGGCATCCTGATAGGGAATCAGCGTTGTTGCGGCATCCTCCCGGTTGATGCCAAATACATCTTCTCCGGTCACCGCATTCCCATCCACATCCGTGTAGTCGGTGCCTGTCCACTCTTTGTGTGTGAACTTGGTCTTATCAACATCGGCTTTCACGGAATCGCTGACCGTCAGGCTATCCGAGGACGTTCCGGCTGCAAGTACCGTCAGACCTGTGGACGGAACCATCGTACCGATCATCGATGCTGATAAGATGAGTGAAACCAGTTTTCTTGATTTCATACTTCTTTCTCCTTTAACTATATTTCACAGCAAAAACACTATGATACTCTCATTCTATAATTAATATGTACACTAATCCATGTACTTTTCTACACTAAATTTGTAATATCTTACATTTTCTGCCAGAAATCCCAAATTAAGAAAGAGGCATAGGATCAGTTTCCCAATCCTATGCCTCTTTCTTAATATTATTTCTTATTTGACCCCTACAACTGCCACATCCGATATTGCGATTCTTCCATCCGCACTTGTAACAATACAGCGGTATTTCTGCCCATCTCTGTAAGTTGCTACAGGGACTTTCAGCATATCGCTCTGATTTCCCGCCATGGAGGATACTCTCCAGATGTTGGAGCCTTCGTTGCAGTACTGCCACTGATAGGTCAGTCCGTTCCCTTCTGCTTTCACAATAAAGGTTGCCATATCACCGACTGCACCGCTGTAGCTTCCCGGCTGCTGCGTAATCACAGGTGCGCTGTCTGCGACACCAACGTTTATCGCTGCCATCTCCGATGTTGCTGTATTTCCACCTTCATCTGTCACGACGCAGCGATATTTCTGCCCGTCTCTTGCTTTTGTGACCGGAACACTGATTTCTGCCGTGTCACTGCCCGCCATGGACGACGTTCTCCAGATATTGGAGTTCGCATTACAGTACTGCCACTGATAAATCAGCCCTGTCCCCGCAGCTTCTACCGTAAACACAGCTGTTTCTTCTATACTTCCGACAAAGTCTTCCGGTTCTGTAACAATGTGCAAATCATCCATAAGCCGGACTTTCACTTTTACACCCAGTCCGTCTCTATTCTGAACTCCGGGTATCGAAGCAATTACACCATGCAGCGTCTGTTCTTGTGTATTGGCCGCATCAAAGCCTTCTTCACTCCATGTTACAGGAAGTTTTGTTCTCACATCTCCTTCCAGTATCACGGCAACTTGCCCGGGAAGCTGCAGTTCCTGAAACGCAGTGCAGCGAGCACCTGTAACCTGGAGTAATTCATCTGCCGACTTCACCGCCAGTGCCGGAGACTGTTCACGCCCCGTTGCGTTAATCCAGAAACCCTCGGTTGTACCGGCTTGTACAGAAACTCTTATATATTTTGCCAGACCGGAAATCATATCTGTCGTACTTCCGCCGGAAATACCCTGTTCCATATGGTCTGCTGTGGTTGTCCAGGTTTCACCATCTGTGGAAATCTCTATGGCATAATGATGCTCTCCTTCTGTATTCCATGTAAGTATGACGGCCCTGGTCCGATACAGTCCTGCGGCATCAAACTGCCAGGAAGGGTTGCTGTCATCTGCAGATGGTATCCAGAATGTCTGTGGATTTCCGTCATTTCCATATTCGGGTGTGATGCCTTCCGCACTGGACGTAGCCGCTGTACCGGCACCGTAATCCAGTCTGACTGCTTCTCCCAGTTTCTCTCCTGTCGCAATAAATTCCGCAATTTCAATCCACTGGTTTTTTCCGTCCGTCTGCTTTTTTGCCTGAAGGTTATTGATTCGCAGATACCTTGCATCAGTGTCAGCCGTAAGGCTTACGGATGCATTTACCTGATCATCCCCCTGTTCAAAGTCAGACCACTGGGTGATATCCTCCCAGTTTTGTCCGTCAGCCGAGCTTTGGAGTGTAAAGCTGTGGCGTATAATTCCGTTATCGGATGTTCCTGCCCAGGCAAAGCTTACGGTTACTCCATCTACATGATAATCATCTCCAAGATCTACCTGCCACCAGCCAGGACCATATCCCCCTTTGTTCCAGAAAGTATCTGCCTTGCCATCCACCGCATAGGAGGCCTGGCTTCCGCTTACAGAACTATCGGCAGCTGCCGTCTTATTCAGGGCAATGTTATTAACCGTACCTATACCTGTCACTTCCCTCAGACAAGGCCAGATTTTACTGGATGGGCAGTTCAGATAAATCCTCACATACCGGCCCCGTGCTCCGACTTCCTCCGTTACCCGTCCTCCGCTTTCTGTCTTTATTTCATGCTCTGTTACATCATAACCTGTAAATTCCGCGTCATCTGAGACTGCTACCTGATATTGATATCCACCTTCTGTATCAAAAACAATCTCCATACTTTCGATATCATAGGTCATCCCTAAGTCTGCCTGCCACCAGTGTTCTCCCAAAGAAGAATCCGATGTGTTTGTTACCTTCGCACACCATTTTGTATTTTCCTTGCCATCATTGGCATACTCGGCCTTTTCAACTCCATTTTTCCCTGAATTTACTGAGCTTGCAGTCGCTGTTTTATTCAGGAATATATTTCCCGGCAATTCCTCCGGTACATAATCCATTTCATCCGCATCTCCGCCATTCGGAACTTCCGGCAACCCAGCTACACCGACACCGGGAATGACAAGGGATGCCGTTTTCAACCCCTCTGCGGATGCCGTTAAAGTGATGTCTCCGTCTCCACGCTGACTGCGTACCCATACGGCCCACTGTCCGCCTCTTACATCCACTTCCTTCTGTCCAACGACGAAGCCCGGACCTTCGGTTTCAAATGTAATTTTATTTTCTGCTGTATTTACAACGGTTCCATCCGTATCCTTTACATCCACCCATACCAGCTTTGCCGTGCTTCCGTCGAGCTTCAGTGCTTCCTCATCCTCTGCCTGAAGGCTGATCTGTACAGCTGTTCCCGGTGCACTGCGCATATACACTTCCCTTTGCTCCCCATCGATATATCCGACTGCGCGCAATGTTCCCTGACCCGGCGTATATGCGGATAAATCAAAAGTAAACGGGGGATGTTCCAGATGCTCAGTGGAAACCTCTGCGCCACTTGTACTGCCTGGCTGTTTTCCGTAGTCAGAATCGGAATAAGCACCGCGCGGATCCCACATAATCGTATCGGGTGTCTGTCTTCCAACCAGCTGATCGTCCAGATACAGTTCTACTTCATCACAGTTACTGAATACGCGCACCTGGTTCGGCGAGTCATCCGCCCATGTATTTGCAATATAAACCATCGGGCCGCTCTCTAATCCATACTGGCTTAAATCAACACCCGGATCCCTCTGGCTTTGATAGAAGTATGCACTGAATTTTGGTATTCTGGCAACATCTACTACACCGCAATAAGTCAGCTTTTCCGTATCAAAACCGGCATAGTCGGCATACTGCCAGTAAGCCGCTGCTCCATACCAGCCGGTCTTACTCCGGTTGTATGCCAGGGATGACTGAATATTGTCACACTGAATCAGCATTCCCTCATCTCCGCCTTTGGCACTGGTGTAATGCTGAGGCTCTCTGGTAATACGGGTAGTAGATTTGAATCCTCCCATATTCCAGTCACCATATTCACTGACGATTATCGGCTTTTCGCTATACTTGGCAGCATCACCCACCACATTGGCCTGAGGAGTTCCCACTCCCAGGTCATATACATTCCAATATTTCCATCCGCCTGTATAAGCCTTTGATACGCCTTCTTCCGGGTACTCCTCCTTGGTGATCTGATTGATTCTGCTTGCCCAGTCCTGATTGAAATTACTCTCATTCAAACTCGGCTCCCAGGCCACGACAGAGGGATGATTCCGGTTTGCACGCACCATTTCTCTCATCTGCTGATACGTATTGTTCTTAAATGCGTCCGTATTACTGAAGTTTTGCCATCCGGAAAGGCAGTCCAGGACTGTTACGCCATATCTGTCGCAGGCTTCATAAAACGCCGGTGCATGAGGATAATGTGCCATACGTATGAAATTAAAGCCATAGTCCCTTAAACGTTTGATCTCTGTAAAAATCGCATCATCCGACATCGCATTTCCCAGCATGTAGGTTTCGGAGTGCAGGTTGGTTCCCACAAGCTCGATACGCTCATCATTTATATAGCACCCGTCTCTCTTCCACTCTACTTTTCTGATTCCGTATGTGGTTTCATAGGTATCACATACCGCCCCGTCTTTTTCTACTGTTGTACGGACGGTATAAAGTTCCGGAGTATCCGGTCCCCAAAGTCTCGGGTTTGCAACTTCCAGTGACTGTGCAAAGCTATACTTTTCTCCTGCTTTCACAGTCTGTGTATCCGTTGCCGATGCAGCGACACGTTCACCATCCGGCTCCAGAAGTTCTGTAGATAAAGTCACTTCCGCCGCCTGCCCATCTTCGTTTTGAACTTCGGTCTTAGCTTTTACTACAGCACTTTCTTTCGAAACTTCCGGAGAAGTGAGAAATACTCCGCCGCCCGCTGCGGTTCCTGAGGTAACCGCATCCGTAATATGTACCGGATCAGTTACCGTGACATATACATTCCGGTACAGTCCTCCGAAATATTGAAAATCGGGGTTCGTCTTTCCCGGGGCAAATCCACTGTTTGGGCGAGTATCCAGCTTCACTGCCAATACATTTTCACTGCCGTCCCTTTTCAGATAATCTGTAATATCAAAGGAAAACTCTGTATAGCCACCCTGATGTGTCCCGAGTTTGCTGTCATTGAGCCAGACCTCTGCCTGCTGCATCGCTCCTTCAAACGTAAGGAGTACGCGCCGCCCATCCCCGGCTGTGTCCGGGGTTTCGAAATGCCGGCGATACCAGTAGATTCCCAGATCCTCCTGATAGTAGTTTTCCGGTGTGTACTGAATTGTACTGTGCGGAGCATTGACATACAGCCATTTACTGTCATCATAACCGGATTTTTCACCGCTGCCGGCCTCTCCTTCACGGAAACGCCAGTCATTATTGAAACTGATTTGAACTCTTCCGGTACCCGCATATGCGATTGCCTCCGGTTCCGGAGCAGCACTTACCGGGAGACCGGAAAGGCACATTACACCTGTTATCGCAAGCGCAATCCCTTTTTTCATAAACTTTTTCACTCTTACTCTCCCCTCCTTCTAATGTATATCTCTATACTATATCGAATAAATATTAACTTTTCCATGAGCTTTTCTACTGTAAGTTTTGAAATTTCTACAAAAAGGGCGCATGCCGGTCTCCCGGTCATGCACCCTTTTTTTCATATCTTTTAATCTTATTTGACTGATACGACTGCCACATCTGAGATGGCTGTTCTGCCATTCTCACTTGTGATCACACAGCGGTATTTCTGCCCATCTCTGTAAGTTGCTACAGGGACTTTCAGCATATCGCTCTGATTTCCCGCCATGGAGGATACCCTCCAGATGTTGGAACCCTCATTGCAGTACTGCCACTGATAGGTCAATCCGCTTCCTTTGGCTTTCACTGTAAAGGTTGCCATATCACCGACTGCGCCACTGTGGCTTACCGGCTGTAATGTAATTACCGGAGCACCATCTGCAGTGCCAACCGTCACTGCTGCTGTTCCTGAGGTTACCGTTTTTCCGTATGCATCTGTCACAATACAGCGATACTTTTGCCCGTCCCTTGCTTTTGTGATTGGGATACGGATTGTATCCGTATCATTTCCAGACAGAGAGGAGATTCTCCAGATGCTGGAGTTTGCATTGCAGTACTGCCACTGATAATTCAGACCGCTTCCTTCGGCTTCTACCGTAAACACTGCTGTTTCTTCTATACTTCCGACAAAATCTTCCGGATCTGTAAGGATACGAAGTTCGGTTTCTGCGGGAAGCAGTTCTGCCATCGCCTTCTGCAGTGCTGCTGCCGCTGCATCTGTCTCCTCCTGGGTTGCATCCGCATCCCCATATACAGCCTTTGCCTCTTCAAGAGCTGAAGCAAATACCTTCCAGCTGTCTTCGGTATACTGCTCTTCTAACTTTTCTTCACCACTTGCAATCAGCGCTTCTAATGCGGCTTTATCAACTGCCGGTATTTCTACAAGACCTGCCATGGCTGCCTGTAGATTCTCCAGAGCTTCATCAACCGCTGCCTGATCCGCATCGACCTGCGCAGATATAATCTTTGCAGCGCTTAAAGCCTCTGCAAACGCAGCCCAACTGTCCTGTGTATAACTGCTTTCTTCTTTTTCTTCGGCAGCTTCAATCCGCTCATTCAGGGATGTCTTGTCAACAGCCGGCTGTTCTACATAGATTTTTGCATCTGCCCAGTCCACGCAGTCATCGCTGTTGGATTTTACTTTATCTGCAACCATAATCAACTTATTCACATCTGTAACATCGATATCCACAAATTTTGCTTCATCCTGCTGCTTGATGATTCCCGCATCATAAATTAAGTTCTCAGCAGAAACAGAATCCTTATAAAACAAGAACTCGGCTCCGTCCCGTCCGGTCTTCGTATATTTAATATAGTCAATTCCAACCCATGCCTGAAAATGCTTCTGCATTCCTTCAAAGGCACTCAGATCATAGGAAACCATTGCATCTGCATTGGCACTGATTCCTTTGTCAAATGCAGTCTGCTTTCCGTTAATCTTCAGACTGATTCCTGTTGTAGATACCCCGGTTCCTGTATTAGCTTTATTGATATGGATTCCACCCCATCCGGATATAGAATCTGCAGCATATTGAATCACCCGATATACGTCTGTGGGTTCCATAGCTCCTTCCACACCGTCTCCGGTCAGATAGTAAGGAACCATATTCTGAACCCTTTCACCTACCGTCACACTTGCTGTTCCCTGTGTCTTGGATGCATCATTAGCCGTTGCGGTAATTGTCGATTTTCCGCTGGAAAGTGCAAGTACCTCACCTGTTTCACTCACCTGCAGTACGGAAGAATCCGAGCTTGCATAGGTTACCGATACGTCATCGGCATCCTCTGGCTCCACAGCCGCCGTTACCGTAAACGTATCTCCCGGATTTACTGTTTCCGGTACTCCGTTGACTGTAACCTTGTCAACAAGCGTTACTTCCGGTTCCGCACCTGCAAGCACTTTCAAAAGCTTGCGGTCTTTTACAGTAAGCTGGCCGTCACCGTCCAAATCCGCCGCACGAAGCGTAACCATATCGATTTCTTCCCCGGCAAGATAACGTTCCATAGCAGCAATATCTGCTTCTGTCACAAGACTGTCCGCACTGCCATCGATGTCTCCGTTCACAGCCAGCTTTAAAGTATCTTTAAGGCTTCCGCTCACCTCCAGAGCCAGGTTGTAGCCGGTTCCTATCGGTGAATCATCGCCCTGATCACCGCCCATGGCCTCTGACATCTTTAAGGTGCCGTCCTCCACTTCCTTAATCATAGGTTTCAGCTCTGCAAATGTTGTTCCCGGATCAATATTATAGATGATTCCATTTTCTCTATCCAGTTTTACAGTTGCATCTTTCGTCAGTTCAATCCTGGTTTCTGTGGACTGCGCCTCTCCCTTGATCAGTTTTGCGTCTCCCCAGCTCACCATATCATGACCGTTCTTGATGTTTTTATCCGCATACAGAGCAATTTCATCAGCGCCTTTTACATCAACGTCAAAATAATATGCATCATTTCCATGTTTCAGAAGCGGAGATCTTTCCACCTCTTTTCCGTCTACAAGAATTGCCAGATATACACCATCCTGCGTACTGGTCTTGCTTCCGTCAATACCTCCGTATACCTGCAGACGTTCCACGTTCAGATCTGAAATATCAAAGTATATCTTTGACTCTGCATTGACGCCAAATCCGGTATCAAACTTTATCTTTTTACCATCTACATAAAGCTCGATGTCTCCGCCTTCGTTGTCTTTGTTTATCTGGATATCCTTGTATTCGGAATAACTTTTTTCTCTGTCATAGCCAAGTGCGGATAACAGAATTTCATTATTCAATTCCAACTCAATCGTATAAGTTCTGCTGTAGCCATTTGCAGCAGTGGCTTTGATAGTTACAGTCCCGGGAACCTCCGTTGCCTGTTCAATCTCTACCGCAACCTCCTCCGATGCCGGAGTTACTGTTACCTGCGGAACATTCCCCGCATCATCCACCGCATAGGTGTATTCGGTTATATCATTATTGAATCCTGTAAGTTCCTTGTCCCCGATTTGAATACCGGAAAGAAGATTCGTATAGTCAACTGCGGTTACCTTACTCTCCTCCACCATCCGGTCTGTCGTGGCATTGCTCAGAGCCTTCAGATGATACGTGTACGTATAAGTCTGCGTAGCCGGCAGTCTGTATTGGGAAAATGTTGCGGGGCCGCAGCTCTTGGTTCCAAGTCCCATCTGCGCATAATCAATTGTCAGAACTGTATTATCTGTTCCCTTCAACTGATAAGGATGGGCTGCCTGCTGTAAGTCCTCCTGCGTATAGTGCAGTGCACTCATCTCCAAAAGATGCTCACCTGCATCTACGAGAAGACCATTTCCCTCGTCATCCGTCAGTGCCATAAAACGTACATCTGTCTTATTGCCGGTTTCCTGAGGAACTGCATAATTGACGAACTGATCACTTACCTTGCTTTCATATATGCCTACATCATAGCCTGCTTTTCTGTCACTATAGCTGTCCGATTCTCCACGTCCGTACCATGTCATGTTCTCAAGATTTCCGTTTAACTGCACACGGTTTCCGACACGCAGGAGCTCTCCCATACCGCTCGACGGAATCAGGGTACTCTTTACAAAGACATCTCCCGAAGAATAGATGGTATAAATCAAACTGTCCTTCGAGTCTGCACAATTTTTAAGTGTGCGGTTAATCGTAACATAAATAATCTTATCGTATTTTTCTACAGACACCTCGTCAATCTTGGCATTTTCATTTGCTTTCTTCCAGTTTCCGTCTACGGATTCCTTCACATCATTATCCGTATACGCTCTCCAGTAGTTCGGCTGAAGGCCTTCTGCAAACATCTCTGTATCCCCGACCTTAAAGGATTTCATCGTGCCTTTGTCTTTATCAAATGCAACAGACCAGTTATCCTCTGAAATTTTTACCTCTTTATCCGTTTCCGTAAGTGCAGAATCAGAAAATGTATGCATTTCATCAGTATTTAATCCCCGGTCAGC
Organism: Novisyntrophococcus fermenticellae; assembly: GCF_018866245.1. Classification (GTDB taxonomy): domain Bacteria; phylum Bacillota; class Clostridia; order Lachnospirales; family Lachnospiraceae; genus Novisyntrophococcus; species Novisyntrophococcus fermenticellae. Next base: position 1,036,482 of record NZ_CP076458.1, on the reverse strand, counting down.
GGCCTCTTTCTCAAAAGCCAGATCAAACTGCTCTTCTGCAGCGGCAAATCCAGCTTCTGCCCAGCTGGTCGCTTCTTTTGTGACAAAGGAAACATTTAAGAAGCATTCGTCTCCCTCTTTCAGTCCTTCCGGAACCTGATACGGTATCGTAACGGTTCCGCTGGTCATCGGTGCAATATCAATATTCTCCAGCTCGCCGCTTTGTACTTCTGTTCCATCCTTTTCCAGGCTCCACAGAAGCTTGTACTCGCTGGTATTAGTCGCAATGTTTTCATTGTTGACTGTGATTGTTCCGGTATTTACATCACCCATCTCCATCTGGAGGGCCTGATAAACCCGCTTCACTTCATAATCCTCAGGCTGCAGTGTACGGTCCGCAGAAATAATTGCATCCGTACAGAAGTTGCTGTTTCCCGAAGTCCACTTCGAATAGGCACCTGTATTCCAGTCACCATCATAGCCCCAATAGGTTGTTTTACCATCCCATGTTCCATTTTCAACAAGGGGCGTATTAAATGTATGGTCAGCCCATTCCCATATGAAGCCGCCCTGGCAAACACCATAGTCCCGGATCTTGTCCCAGTAATCCTTCAATCCGCCGACACTGTTCCCCATAGCATGTACGTATTCACACATGATATACGGCTTTTTATAACTGCCTTTGATGGCACTCAATTCCGGATACATATTGGAAGTCACATCTACCCCTGCGTTATCATTCCATCCCTGATAATGAACGACACGTGTGTCGTCATTGTTCTGGAAGTAATCAATCTCCGCCTGAAGAGACTTTCCTGTCCCGGTTTCATTCCCCGGTGACCACATAATAATACACGGATAGTTTTTATCTCTTTCCAGCATGTTAACCGCACGGTCTTCGGCCGCCTCTATGTATCCCGGTTTGTCTCCGGGCACTCCATACTGGCTTCGTCCGTTATGAGACTCTACGTTCGCCTCGCCCATGACATAAAGACCATATTCATCGCACAAATCATAGAATAAGGGATCATTTGGATAATGGGAGGTACGTATAGCGTTGATATTCAGTGATTTCATGAGTTCCAGGTCTTTTCTGATATCCGCTTCTGTCAGGTATCGTCCTGTCTCCGGATTACTCTCATGGCGGTTAACTCCAAATAGCGAGATTACCTGACCATTGACACGTAGTCTGGTGTCCGTAGTTCCGGCATCTGTAATCTCCACTTCACGAAAACCTACACCGGAAGATGTAATCTCCGTCTGTTCTCCGTCTTTTTCAAGTGCAAGCACCAGTTTATAAAGATTCGGATGCTCAGCTGTCCATTTGGCAGGGTTTGTAATCTGCTGTGACATGCTGACTGTTGTCTCATTGCCATCCTTAAATTCTGCATCTGCCGAAAGGGGCTGAGAAGTAACCAGATTCCCATCTGCGTCATACAGATAACCTTTTACGCTATAGCCGTCTTTCTCCTTACCGCTGAAATTTCTTAAATCTGTTTCAACTTTAAGCTCCGCGTTTTCATAGTTTTCATCCAGATCGGTCACAATTGTGAAGTCACGGATTTCCGTATCCTCTTTCGCTGTCATATATACATCCCGGAAGATTCCGGACAGTCTTAACTGATCCTGATTTTCGATATAACTTCCGTCACACCAGCGATATACCTCTACGGTAATGACATTCTCTGCTCCTTCTGAAAAGTCAAGTGCATCGGTGATATCAAACTCGTCTCTGGTAAAGCTATCCTCCGAGTATCCGATATAGGTACCATTTACCCACAGGTACATGGCGGATTCCACGCCTTCAAAATTCAGAAAGATTTCTTTACCCTTCCACTCCGGATCAACCGTAAAGGTCTTTCTGTATGTTCCCACCGGGTTATTCGATTCCGGCGCTACGCCCAGGTCTTTCTTCCCTTCGATATTGATCCATGGATAGTTCTGGTTGGAGTAAATAACCGGATCGTATTTAAAAGAACCGTCTTCCTTCACATAAGTCTGCCAGCTTCTTGGAACCGCAATATCATCCCATCCGCTGTCATCATAATCGGTCTGGTTAAAGTTCTTGTCACTGGCTGCGATTCTTTTTGCCGGATTGATCGCCCAGCTGAATTTCCAGTCGTCTCCGTTCAGCAGCTGATAATAGCTTGAATCCGCCTTATCTGCCTGACGGGCCTGCTCCACCGTATCATAGCGGTAAAATGTGGCACGGGCCTTTTCTCTGTTCACCTGGAAAATACCCGGGTTTCCTGTCCACTCTCTGGTCTCTGCTGCCGCTCTGGCCTGTATCGGTTCCGCCAAATACGGAAACGACAGGCCGGAAGCAAGTATCATTGACAAAAAAACTGATAATAATTTCTTCTTCATTACCACCCTCCTCAATTCAAGTTCAAACATCATCCTCCGAACGGCTCTCTGCCTTTTTCATATTCTTATACCCGGCCATCAAACCGAATCCAATCATTAAAAGACCAATAATCGTAAATAAAATCGTAAATACAATCATTACCAGCTGTTCTTTACCGCGGCTGGAGGAAATGGCTTCAAACATGTGGTATGCCAGCGTCAGCAGATAGAATCCCGCCATTGCGTATATCGCTGCTCTCGCATTTTTTTTCCATCCTTCGTTCTCTGTCGGCTTCTTCTCGTCCATAATTTCCTCCATCTAACTAATCTTAATTACTTCCTTACCAGGTATTTTCTCATATCAACTGCACAGGCAACCAGGATAATTAGACCCTTAATTACATACTGCAGGTTCTGGTTGATTGAGAGGAAGTTAAGGGCAACAAAGATAATTCTTAATATGAATACCCCCATAACAACACCACTGATTTTACCGGTACCACCTACAAAGGATACACCGCCGATTACGCAGGCAGCGATCGCATCTGCTTCGTAATTCAGACCTGTATTCGCCTGGTTGGAACCGATACGTGCAGATTCTATAAATCCTGTGATACCATACATACAACCTGCCAGTGTATGTACAAGGATTGTGGTTCTCATAACATTTACACCGGACACATTGGCAGCTTCCGGATTAGAACCTACTGCAAACATGTTCTTTCCAAATGTGGTCTTATTCCACATGAACCACATAAATACAACGACGATGCATGCGTACCATACATAGTTTGGAATCGGTACACCTCCGACTTTCAGAATGCTTCCTGTTACAAAATTCTTAAAGGATTTATCAAGGCCGGACAGAGGCTGTCCGTTATTACCGTTTAACATGATATACATCAGCAAAACGCCGTAAACAATCAGCTGCGTGGCCAGGGTTACGATAAATGGATGCAGATGGAATTTAGCTACGAAAAAGCCGTTCACCCATCCTACAATACCGCCAACGATGACAACAATTAAAATAACCAGAGGAATCGGCATAACCGGCAGCTCCGGAAATATCTTGGTCGCATACGTGGTAGCCTGCAGCAGGGACGCTGAGATACACGCCGTCAGACCTACGACACGTCCGGCAGAAAGGTCGGTACCCGTAAGCACGATGGTACCTGCAATACCACAGGCAATCGGTATATTCGCTGCGGACAGCGAGATGATATTAACGATGGATGATGTACTTAAAAATCTACGATTCTGCGTATAGGTGTAGATAGCGGCAATAATAATCATGATATACAGCGCATTATTGATCAGCCCTTCTTTCCACACCGTCGCTTTGCTTTTTGCATCTAACGCTTTATAGTCTGCATAGCGTGTTTTTATATTTGTAATCACTTTCATCAGGAAATTCCTCCTTAATTATACGTATTTAGCAGCATAAGTCATAATCTGTTCCTGCGTTGCCTCCTCAGCGGAAACCTCGCCCGCCAGTCTGCCTCCTGACATCACAAGGATTCTGTCACAGATACCAAGAAGCTCCGGCATTTCAGAAGAAACCACAATTACAACCTTGCCTTTATTAGCCAGGTCAATAATCAACTGGTAAATTTCGTATTTTGCTCCCACGTCAATCCCCCGGGTAGGTTCATCCAGAAGCAATACCTCCGGATCAGTGAGCAGCCATCTTCCGAGAATCACCTTCTGCTGATTGCCTCCGGACAACGCACGAATCTTTGTTTCCTGTGACGGTGTCTTGGTACGCAGGGTATTAATATATTCCTGCGTGTCTTTTTCCATGGACTTCTCGCTCAGATAAAAGCCGAATTTTTTATGCCTTTTTAAACTGGCAATTACGGTGTTCTCTCTGATATTCAAAATATTAAAGATACCGGTAGACCGGCGCTCCTCGGTCAGCAGTGCAAATCCATTCTTTATGGAATCTCCTGAGTTCTTATTTGCAACAACTTTTCCGTCCAGTTTAATCGTTCCGCTTTTTCTTGTGGCAATTCCAAACAGTGTTTCCAGTGTTTCTGTACGTCCGCTGCCATCCAGACCCGCCAGCCCCAGAATTTCACCTTTTCTAGCCTGAAATGATACATCATTCAGAAGCGAATACATACCGGACAGGTGTTCTACCTCAAGTGCGATCTTCCCCGGTTTATTCGTCTTCGGCGGAAACTGGTTGGTCAGTTCACGTCCAACCATCAGGCGGATGATATCTTCCATCGTAAGCTTCTCTGCATCTTCCGTCGCAATCCAGGTTCCGTCACGCATAATTGTGATTTCATCTGAAATCCTTTTGATTTCTGCCATCTTATGAGAGATATAGACAATTCCGCAGCCTCTCTTTTTCAGCATGTTAATAATATCAAATAAGTGTTCTACCTCCTGCTCTGTCAAAGAAGAAGTAGGCTCGTCAAACACGATGATTTTAGAATTTGCAGAAACTGCTTTCGCGATTTCCACCATCTGTCTCTGTGATACCGGCATCGTAGACATGATCCGCCTGGGATCCACATCGATTTTCAACTCATCAAATATTTTTTTCGTATCCTGATAAATCTTTTTTTCATTTACCATGACTCCGCCCACTTTGGGGTAACGTCCCAGCCAGAGATTATCCATAACGTTTCTCTTGAGTGCCTGGTTCAGTTCCTGATGCACCATCGCAACTCCGTTTTCCAGAGCTTCTTTTGAATTTTTAAAGTGTACTTCTTTTCCCTCCAGCTCAATCTTACCGCTGTCCTTTTCATAAATTCCGAAAAGGCACTTCATCAGTGTAGATTTCCCGGCACCATTCTCCCCCATCAGGGCATGAACCGTACCCGGTTTTACTGCCAGAGACACATGATCCAATGCTTTTACACCCGGAAACTCTTTACAGATATCCGTCATTTGTAACAGAACATCCTGTTTCATATCTGTCCTCCTGTGTCGTATAGTGATGTAAGGGTCAAAAGGCCTTTTGACCCTTACATCATATCATATCAGAAAGGCGGCGGCCAACCCATATGGCCGCCGCCTTTCGTTGCTTCTCTTCTCTTTATTCCTCTCCGGTATAAACACCATATGGAATATAAATCTTGTTGCTTACTTTATCAGAAATGTTGTAAGAATCTGTTCCATCCATTACTTCTTTTCCTTCTGCAACGTTCTGAGTTAATTTAGCGATACATTCTGCCATACCATCTGCATCCTGCTTGATTGTTCCGGTCATCTTGCCGTCTGCAATCAGCTGCTTTGCAGCATCTGTGGCATCAACGCCGAATACCGGGATTGTCTTGCCGTCTTTACCGGTTCCGAGGTTATATCCCTTGTCATTCAACGCTGAGATAGCGCCTTCAGCCATACCGTCGTTGTTACAGATAACAAGCTCAATCATATTGTTATTGCCTTCATTAAACTGAGACAGGTTTGTGGTCATGTAGTTATTCGCTGCTGTAGCACTCCAGTTACCATCTTGATCTACCTGATATTTATCTGAATTCGATGCATCAAAGTATTCCAGTGCCGGTTTTCCAGCTTCTTTAAGGACTTTATCTGCATCCTCTACTGCATACTGTGTACGGTAGATTGCTTCCGCGTTACCAAGCTGTCCCATAAACATTGCATAGGAAATCTTACCGTCTCCATTGAGATCAATGGTATCAAAGTTTTCAGATACATACTTTCCAATCATTTCGCCCTGCATATGACCGGCTTCCGGAGCATCCGTTCCTACAAATGCAGACTTATCATAGCTTCCGAGAACTTCTCCCTCTGTCTTATCATCTTCAACAGCACGGTTGAAGAATACAATCGGGATTCCTGCCGCTTCCGCTTTATCTACCAGCTGTGAAGATGCATCTACGGAACCTGATGTAACGATATTGACAACCAGCATGGAAGCACCGGTCTGAATTGCTGTATCAATCTGCTCATTCTGTGTTGTCTGGTTGCTGTTGGCATCATAATCCTGATACGTAACTCCAAGCTTATCCAGCTTTTCATCCAGTGCTGTACGTACAGATGCAATATATGTGTCCGAGTACGTATAGTAGAATACAGCTATATTTGCATCCGAAGATGCCTCTTTTCCATTATCCTTCGTACTTTCGCTTTTCGCACTGCTTGTACTTCCCTCATTGCTGCTGCCTGAGTTTCCGCATCCGGCAAACATCCCTACTGTCATAGTTGCCATGAGAAGAACTGCTAAAATCTTTCTTTTCATAATATATCCTCCATTTCTGTTCTGGAATCAGTATAGCATCAATCCCGGATTCTTTACATGTGACATACTATTCTTTTTTTGTGTTATTCTACACAGTCTGGTCTTCGCCTTTTCCAAACGCAAATAATGCCCGCTGGCTTTTATCATCATACATATTCTCCCTTGTTACGAGAATACTCGTAGTCTCTATTTCTGCTTTATCCAGCTTCTGCCCGTTAAGCAGTGCATATGCCTTCTCGACACCCAGGTATCCGATCGCATAAGGATTCTGAACGATCAGTGCATCCACATCTCCGTTTTCCAGCATACCCACGGACTTGACATTGCTGTCAAAGGCAATCAGCTGTGTATCACTGCCAACACCCATCTCTTCAACCGCATAGCCGACTCCCAGACTGGTCCATTCATTGAACGTAACAAGTACATTGATATGAGGATATTGATTCAGCATATCAATCGTTCCCTGTTTGGCATCCTCTACCGTAGATTTTACATTTATAGAAGAAACAATTTCTGTCCGTTCATCCTTTTTCACAGTGTCACGGAACCCGCTCTCGCGCATCTGTCCGTTCTGTGTATTTTTGTCAAAGTTTACAATCCCGATGCGAAGCGTCCGCGCCGGATTTTTTAGTGCCTCTACTCCTGCTACGCAGCCTGCACCATAATTATCCGTTCCGATATAGCACATAATCTTAGAGCTGTTGACCGGACTGTCAACGACTACAATCTTAATTCCCTTTTCTGCCGCCCGGTTGATTGCATCTGCGTTTGCCTCAAAGTCAATTGCTGAAAATATAATCGCATCCACATCGTCTTCAATTGCAGCATCAATCATATCGTTCTGCATCTCAAAATCTTCCTCGCTGCCCGGTCCTTCACACGTAAGGTTCAGGTTATATTCTGCACTTGCCGCATTTGCTCCGGCATAGGCAGACTGCCAGAATGCAGAATCTGTGGATTTAGATATAAACACAACTTTTCGCTTTTCGATTGAGTTATTATTGATCTGGTTATCCGACCAGAACCACACTGCATCGCCAAATGCAATGTAAACGATACTCCCCAGCAAAAGAAGTCCCACCCCTATGGCCGCCAGTGCTTTTCTTCTACTTTTTCGCATATTCTTCCTCCTCAACCTTTGGCACACGGATTGTAACACAGGTTCCTTCGTCCAGCTCACTTTTAATACTCAAACCATAGTTTTCTCCAAAATAAATTTTAATCCTGTCATTCACATTCTTTATTCCGATTCCGGTCTTGTCTCCTGCTTCTCTATGCATGATTTCATGACACTGCTCCTCTGACATTCCCACACCGTTATCTTCTATCTCGAACACAATATCCTCATCATTTTGATAAATCCGGATCTGAATCTCGCCTTCATCAAGCATCTGATTTACACCATGATAAATGGCATTTTCAATAATCGGCTGCAATGTGATTTTATTGCATAAATATGGAAGACACTCCTCCTGTACATCGAAGGAATAGGTGAACTGGTTCTTATATCTGTACTTTTCGATCTTCAGATAACTCATGGCATGCTGGACTTCCTTTTCAATCGGAATCAGTTCATGTCCTTTACTGATACTGATGCGGAATAGCCTTGCAAGAGAATTAACCATCTCTTCCGCATCCTCATTCTTACCTTCTTCGCACATCCATGCAATAGCGTCCAGAGTATTGTACAGAAAATGAGGATTGATCTGTGCCTGCAGTGCATTCAACTCTGTTTTTCGCAGTGTAACTTCCTCCTGACGCACCTGATCCATCAATTTCTGCAGACGGACCACCATATGGCCGAAAGAATTGGACAGGGTTGTAATTTCTGTCGTTCCGCTTATCGGTGAAAACACAAAATTTTCCGTATTTTTCTCGAACTCCCGCATCGCAGTGACCAGTTTTCTGATCGGAGCAGAAAAAAGCTCAGAAAACGCCCATCCAAGCAGGAATACCGCAATAAGCACTCCACAGAGCATCTTCAGCAGATTGGATACCGCACTGCTTACTTTTGCAGTAATCATTTCATCCACATAACAGACTCCTACAATCTTCCAGTCACAGTTTTCCAATTCCCGGACTGTATAAATCGCTTCTGACTCAGTATGGGTACCCTCCTTAAGTTCTGCTCCCTTTTCCTCTTTCAAACCGGAATAAATCAACTGCTGCTGCGGATGATAAATCAGATTACCCTCCGAATCTGCAATGTAAACATACCCATGGGCTCCGATTCCCACATTATCTATATAGTTGGCAATATCCGAAAACCGGATATCCATATTCACCTGCAGCCTTTCTCCGTCTTTCCCCTGAACCTCCTGACATACCGTAACCACCCAGGGATAATAGTCCACAAAAAGAGATTCTACGTGAGGCTTTGTGATATTAAGCCTGCTGTCTGCCGCATCCGGAACTGTGTATGACTGGCTGTTCAAGTTGGTTTTTTTCAGCTCCCTGCCATTGCTCCAACAATCCTTAAGACTTCCTTTTGCATCATAAGTGGTGATTGCAACGATATCTGAGCGCATGTCCACCATATTCTGGATAAAAATATCCTCATCTGTACCCTGCTCCATGTTTTCCATGATTCGTTCCATGACGTTCTGCATTTCTCTTGTATAATTCTCTACAGTATTGAGTACCTGAACACCAATCTGATCACTGCTTGTAACCGCACTCTGCTCCATGCCGCTCCTGTAAACCTGTACAAAAATCAATGTCGCAGCCGCAGAAGAAATCAGTACGATAGCCATAACCATCGTAATAAACACGCCTGAAAGAGAGATTTTACTTCGCATATTCCCTCCTGTATCTGTTCGGAGACATCCCCGTTATCTTTTTAAAGCAGTGACTGAAATAGTACTGATCTTTATATCCGCACACCTCTGTAATCTCACCGATTTTCAAGGATGTACAGCAAAGAAGCTCCTCTGCCTTCTCAATTCGTCTTCCGGTCAGCAGTTCCACCAATGTCTTTCCGGTATTTTTCTTAATCAGACCGCTCAGATAATTGGGGGATACCCCTACTTCTTCACTGATGGAGATCACAGATATATCCTGTTCGGTATATCTGTCATTGATAATCTGCACCGCCTGTTCACAGATACGCTCACTGCTCTTCTTTCTCTGCTCCGAAAGCATCTCCTTTGCAAATATACACATTTTCTTCATGTTCTGAAAGTTCTCTGCTGTTCTTTCCAGCTCCTGCATCTCGCTCATCGGATACTGTTCTTCAATTCTTCGTATCCCCTGATCTCCGGAAACCGTATATACCACCTTATATACAGATGCCACAATCTGTGAAATCAAAATAAGTACTGACATAAAGGAATTATTTCCCACACGCATTTCCTGTTCCAGTCTGTTCAGATATCCTTCCATGTCCTCGGTCGTTCCGCCTCTTAAAAGTGATTCTATTTTACCGGTAATTACCTGAAGATCCTCCTGTTCCAGCCTCCTGCTTTTTTCTTCATCCGCTATAAAGTACACACTGCTCTGTCCATCCTCAGAATAGCTGAGAGCATTCATAGCCTCCAGATATCCCTCCCGGCAGTAAGTCAACATATCCATACTTCGGCTTACACCTATCTGACATTTGAGGTTCATCATCCGCTCCACACTCTGTACAATTTCTTCTACAATAATATGTAGATATTTATTCAATCCAGCGGGGGTGGCTGCAATAATAGAGACGACTCTTCCCTTCAGATAGCAGCTGGCATACCGGGCATATTTCTTCAATATCATGTCAATTGCATTCACGCTGTTCCTCTTTGTCATATCCCTGCCATTCTCATCCTCAATCCCAACCACAAGTATGGTATATTTCATATTATCCGGCATCGGATTTCTTAAAAGTCCACAGGCGAGCGCATTCTCTTCTAATTCTTCCTCTTTCATCCTTCCCTGCTGAAAGCTGTCCAACAGAAGCGGCAGCAGAAATTCTGATTTTCTTATTTCAAATTTTACCTGAATGCCCCTGGTAAATTCTTCAAATTTTTTATCTATGACCGCCTTAATCTTTATAAGCTCTTCTTCCAGCTCTCCGGAAGAAATCGGTTTGAGCATATAACTGACGATGTTATACTGAATTGCCTGCTGTGCGTAAGAAAAATCATCGTATCCACTTAAAAACGCAATCTGGACGGTGGGCCGTACCTCCCTGACTGCCCTCGCCAGATCGATTCCGGACAGAAATGGCATCCGTATATCAGTAAGCAGGAGATCCGGCTCCAGCTTTTCTACCAGTTCGAGTGCATCTGCACCGTTCTCAGCTTCTCCAATCACACGGAATCCAACACGCTCCCATCCCACTCTGCGGATGATTCCCTTTCGGATTTCTTCTTCATCATCTGCTACAATTACAGTATACATTCGTTTTTCATTTGTCTCACTCATTTTTGAATAATTATCCTTCCCACCGGTAAATACAAGGCTCTTCCTAAAAAAGAGCATAGTTATTTTATCATGATACATGATTCGGGAGTCATTATCCATAGGTTTTTCTACTATATGAATGTAAAATGTTACTATTAGTTATATTCATTTAACTCTGTAACGCCCTACAGGGGGCACATCCGTGGATGTGCCCCCTGTAGGTTGAAAATAAGTATGCATTTATTAAAAATCTACTTCTGTACCATAATAAGTACATGTTAATAATTTTTCCATCTCGGCAGGTGTGATTGGCCTGGGATTTGATCCGGTACATGCATCCCCTACTGCTAACTCAGCGATGGTTTCTACCTTCTCTTTAAATTCTTTTTCCAAAACACCGAATTCTTTTAAAGTTTTAGGAATGCTCAGCTTGACATTGTAAGCATCAATTTTATCACACAGACCTTTTACGCATTCTTCATCACTGCCGGTTATCCCCACACTCCTTGCTATGTCCGCATAGCGATTCATTGCGTTTGCGGCATTGAATTTAATAACGTAAGGAAGGTAAATCGCATTCGCACATCCATGTGGGATATGCCCGTTTGAAAAAGCAGCACCTGTTTTGTGAGCCATTGAATGGGTAATTCCTAAAAGTGCATTGGAAAATGCCTGTCCTGCCAGACATTGTGCATAATGCATCTGTTCTCTCGCTGCCATATCGCCACTGTAAGAATCCGGAAGATACCTAAATACCATCTGGATTGCCTTAATGGCAAGCGGATCCGTAAAAGGACTGTTCAGGGTTGACACATATGCTTCGATGGCATGTGTTAGTGCGTCCATTCCCGTATGGGCAACTAATTTCGCAGGCATGGTCTCTGCCAGTTCCGGATCTACAATCGCTATATCCGGGGTGATATTGAAATCAGCTAAAGGATACTTCACGCCTTTGGAGTAATCTGTAATAACTGAAAAAGCAGTAACCTCTGTTGCTGTTCCCGATGTGGACGGAATCGCTATGAATTTTGCTTTTTGTCTTAAAGTCGGAAAAGAAAAAGGTTGAATAATTTCCTCAAATGTGGTATCCGGATATTCGTAGAATACCCACATGGCTTTTGCAGCATCAATCGGAGAACCTCCGCCCATGGATATAATCCAGTCAGGTTCAAATTCTCTCATAACTTTGGCACCCTTCATAACTGTTTCAACCGACGGATCCGGTTCTACATTTTCAATCAGGGTCGTTTCAATACCGGCTTCTTTCAGGTACGCAAGGACTTTATCCACAAATCCGAATTTCTTCATGGATCCGCCTCCTAAGACTAAAACAGCCTTCTTTCCCTCAATGTGCTTCAGTTCCTCAAGTGCGCCCTTTCCATAATACATGTCTCTTGGCAATGTAAATCTCATCATCATCCAATCCTCCATAATCATATTGGGTCAACAGTTACATTTATTATAACATTGTTAATATATTAACACAATAGTTTTTTCAGATTATTTTGATTTTTGTACAATTACAGTTTTTTGTGTGTTTGTAATTTTCGATAAGTATCTGGTGACATGTTTGTGAATTTCTTAAATACCTTTGAAAAATAGGTGCTGTTCTCATAACCGAGCTTATCTGATATTTCATACACCATCTTTCCCTCTTCCAACAATTTTTTTGCTGCCTCAGTTTTCTGTTGATTCACATATTCTATAAAATTCTGCCCCATTTCTTTTTTAAATAGTGTGCTCAGATAAGCTGCCGAAACCCCAATTTCTTTCGCTGTATCCGAAAGCTGTACCTGTATATACAGATTCTCTTTGATGTATGCAAGAGCCTTTTTAAGAATTTCAGACCGGCTGCATTTATAGCAGATTAAAAAACATTGTAAAAATGCATCTGAAAATTCAAGAAACCATGCCTCTATCTGCATAAGACTGTTCATCATCATGATGTTCTGATAATGGCAGTTATCTTCTCTTATATAGATTTCTTCAATGGCTCCACCCATACTCTGGGCTGCAATGGAATAAATTCCCAGCATGTCCATAAAAATGCGGCGCAGAACGTTCACGCTGGTATAAGGTGTGTCTCGGATAAGGCAGAATATGCTGCTGATGCAGCTATGAATCTTTTCCCGGTCAAATTTCGCAACCATGCTTTGAAGCTCATGTATCAAATCCAGCATTCCTCTTGGACTATGATCATTTGTTTTTAATTTTTCGCTAAATATCCGGAGCGTATCTGTTTCGTCATAGTAACTGATTGTGCGAATTTGCTCCGACAAGAGCAGATTTTCAAACAACTCCTGCGTATCTTTAATTTTATGATAGACGCATCCCATATAGACTTTGTTTTCAAAAATATTCTCTAATTTCCCGTTCCACTCTTCCAGAAATGATATCTTGCAAGTTTCCGGGAAAAGATAAAAACAGCTTTGAAGGTCCTTTCTGATTACCAATGTATTGATTTTATATTCGGCCAGAAACTTTCTGGACTTCTCTTCCAGCAGATATATAGCATCAGGGGTATGCCCGGCCTGCAGCTGTATGCAGACCAAAGTTTCATAACACTTTTCCTCCATAAAAATCTGCCGTCCATTTCCGCTGATTAAATCTTCGTATTTTATATCACTGATAACTCCATGCAGAGCAACTTTATTCGTATTAGCAGCCTTTTTACTCAATTCAAACTTACATTTGACTAGTGTACGCAGAAGTTCCCCGGAAGAAAGGTTCAACTTTCTCAGATAATCATATGCTCCCAATTTCATAGCCTGTTTTACCTTATCAAACTCCTCATTGCAGCTGATGACAATGACACGATACTCATAATGATACGCTTTCAACCGTTCCAGTAACTGAAGCCCGTTTATCTTTGGAATATTCAGATCCAACAGTATAATTTCGGGATATTCCTTTCGGATGATTTCTATTGCCTCTTCCCCATCTGCTGCATCCTCCAGCAATGTGAGCCCCAGATTCTTCCAGTCCACCAACTGTCTCAGACCGATTCTTGACAGGATTTCATCCTCCACAATCAGCACCTTCATTTACGTTCGCCCCCTTCTCGTCTCTTAGGTACACGAATCCACATCTCAAAACCGTTTTGAACTTTCTCGTTAAAGATAAGTCCATATTGATCTCCATACAACATTTTCAGTCTGGCATTCACATTCGAAAGACCAATTCCGGTAAAATTACTTTTATTTCTCACAGGGCTTTTCAATATCTGTTCCATCGCTTCTCTTTCTGCTGAATTTCCGTTGTTAAATACAGATATCACAAAGTCATATTCGTATTCCACCGCTGATAATATAATCTGCCCACCCTGAACCCCGCTGACCCCATGCAAAATGGCATTTTCCAGAATAGGCTGCAGCGTAAAAGCCGGTATTTCGTAAAAATATAAATCACTTGGCAATACATCATAATACTGGAATGTTTTCCCAAATCTGATCTGCATAATCTGTACATAGGACGCCACAATCGCCACTTCTCTTCCAACGGTTGTCATTCCATTTTGATTGGCATACACGGCATGAAGAATTTCACCCAGGGCGGTCAAAGCCTGCTCTGTTTCCGTTTCACCGTGTTCCTTCGCCATGATGCGCACTGTATTGACTGTATTAAAAACGAAATGTGGTGATATCTGGGACATCAGCATCTCATAATGTGCCTTCTCTTTCAGGCGACTCTCTTCTTTTACTTTTTCAATCAACTCCAGTATCCGCCCGGTAGCTTTATTATAGCTTTGGATAAAGGTATTGATTTCCAAAAAAGTATGTTTTGACAAATGAATTGTATCAATCGCATTCTCAGAGTTTTCTATCTGACGCGCAACACACCTTATGGGATCAGATAGCCGCTTCGACAGATAAATTAGTATCACGCAGGTCAGAAGCACAAGCAACAAAATCATCTGTAAAATCCGGTTGTTTATCAAATCATTTTCTGCGAAAACAATATTTTTAGGTGCAGTATAGATCAGAAAATTATCCGAGCTTTTCATTTTCAGTGTAAAATAATGAAGTCCTTCTGCTGTAGTACCCCTGTTTATCTCTTCATCCGTTAAAATCTGCTTCATCAGATCATCTGCATTGTTTTCTTGCTGGTTGTAAATAAGCTGCGTTTGATCCTCTGCATTATAGATATACAGTGTACTTTTTTCATCTTCATACAGTGACTGTATAAACCCGCCCCATATCTTATCATCAGACAGGCGAACAAAAATAACTCCCAGGCATTTTCCGGAATAGTCCCGGATACTTCTCCCAAAATATAAGGCTTGATAGGGTCTCTCTTTTATATGATTCATTTCTTCAAAAAATTGTGCTATCTTAGTGGAGTAAGTCGGAGTACGTCCATTTTCAATAATCTGCTGATACCAGTCTGTATCCTGATACTTCACGGCGGTTTTGCTCAGATTATGTGAACCAATCAGATATCCCGAATTTGTAAGCACAGCAAGCTTTCCGCCGACTGCATTTAAGGTACTGCTTTCTAACTCGGATATTTTCATGGAAATATCTTCACGGGCTTTATAAACATTATAGCTGTCCTCTTCATTCTCCAATATGTGCAGTCCTTCCAAAACCTCCTGATTAATCATCATCATGCTTGAAACATAATTAGACACTTCAATCATCTGTTCCGCATTGTCCTTTATCTGCTTCATAAGTATCTGCTGCTGATTAATCTTATTGTCAGAGATAGTCCTCTGAAGATATACATTTAAAATCATTAGCGCAAGACAAAGAGGGAGGATTACAAATCCTCCCAGATACACGATCATCTGTGTACGAATACTTTTATTTTGCATCCCCATCTACCCCTTAACTGCACCCGATGATAAACCTTCTACCAGATTTTTTTGTACTAAAGCAAAGAAAATCAAAATCGGAATCAGGCTGATTACAACTGCTGCCATCAAAAGCCCCCAGTCTATGGAATACTGGCCGATAAAATCCTTCATTCCCACCTGAATTGTTTTCTTCAGGGTCGTATTGATAAATGTCGCTGCGTACATATACTCGTCCCATGATGACATGAAGCAGAACAATGCGGTTACGAATAATCCCGGCTTTGCCACATATAAAATAACAGAAAAGAAAGAGCGGATTCTACTGCATCCATCAATCATGGCCGCCTCCTCCAAATCCCATGGTATGGTGTTAAAAAAGGCACATGTATTCCATATGGCAAATGGAAGCGTAAAAGAGCAATACATCATTATCAGTCCCACGTAGCTGTCAATCAGATTCATTTGCTTCATTATAACATAATATGGAATACAAAGTAAAATACCGGGAAACATTCTGGTCATAAGAATTACCATTTTTATCTTCTCTGCCCCGGCGATGTAATATCTGGTCAAACCATACGCCGCCATAACTGATAAAATCATACAAATCACCATTGTAACCACTGTTATAAATATACTGTTTACAAAATACCGTATGAAATTGGAATGAAAAATCACCTGTTTGAAATTATCAAAGGTTATATAGGACGGAATAATCTGGGTTGGATCATATATCTGTTCCGATGATTTCAGAGCAGTCAGTATTACATATAAAAAGGGAAGAATGGATGCCGCCACCATAAGAACAGTAAATACATAGGCAATTACTGTTCTGATTCGCTCTTTCTGAATTCTGTTCATCACTGCCCCTCCTTTTCACTGATCATCCTGAGATAAATCCACGAAAATAATGTCATAAATATAAACAGTATAACCGATGCCG
This sequence comes from Novisyntrophococcus fermenticellae, assembly GCF_018866245.1. Taxonomy (GTDB): domain Bacteria; phylum Bacillota; class Clostridia; order Lachnospirales; family Lachnospiraceae; genus Novisyntrophococcus; species Novisyntrophococcus fermenticellae. The sequence goes on along the minus strand of NZ_CP076458.1, from coordinate 1,019,829 downwards.
CTGCTCCGGTTCCGAAGTTATGTTTGATAAATGCTTCCCTGTATGCATACGTATATATAATTTCTGTGCTATATAAAGGTCCGCCTTCTGTCATTAACCAGATTGTATTGAAACAGGATATGATTCCAATCAGGTTAAGGATTGTTGATATGGCCAATGGCTCCTTGATAATTGGTAAGGTAATCCTCCAGAAGCTTTGCCATCTGCTGGCTCCGTCTATATCCGCACTCTCATATACATCTCCGGGTATTCCCTGCAATGCTGCCAGAATAAAAATCATCTGAAATGGAATTCCTTTCCAGATTGCTACCAGAATTACACACCAGAAGGCAGAGCCCACGTTGCCAAGCCACGATACCGATTCTGTAATCAATCCCAGTTTCACTGCCAATATATTGATTATTCCTACATTCGCATTGTATAGAAATGTAAATGTCATCGCCGCAATCGCATGAGGAACCGCCCAGGGTACAAGTATCAGTGTCCGGAATACAGACCTGCCCTTCATCTTACGGTTAAGCGCCAATGCAAGCAGCATCGCAACTACAAGCTGGACTACCAGATTGATTACCGTCCATTTCACTGTATTACCAATTGACTGGATAAAAATTTTATCCTTAAAGATCTTTATATAATTATTCAATCCGGCAAATGTATTAAATGCCTCATCATTTGGACGTACAAGATTATAATTTACAAAGCTGAGATAGATACCTCTGCACAATGGATAAATACTTAAGGCCAGAACAGCAATAACCGCCGGTGCAAGCAGCAGATAACCCGGCCAGTTTCTTTTTAATTCCAGCTTTTTTCCGATTCTATGTTGTCTCACCTTTGTCCTCCTCCCGAATTTACATGCAGTCCCATACATTTCAGGCGGGACTGCATGCAAAACTTTATTTATAATTTTCCTCTATATTCGAATTTAGCTCTGAAGTCAATTTCGTCAGCGCTTCATCCGCTGTGCTCTTCCCATAATTCACCTCCAGAATCGCATTCGTAATCAACTGGTCAATTGTCTTCTCATTAATTACAGCCGGTCTGGCCTCGGTATAAGGGAATTCATCGGTAAACACTTTCAGTTTGTCTTTTCCTTCCAGAGCCTTATCATAGTCAAATCCTTTTCTCGCAGAAATCTTTCCTTCTACCGCCAGGATAGAATCACCCTTCTCAGAATTAAGATAAGAAATTAAATCATAGGCCAGCTTAGGGTTTTTACTGTTTACATTAATATTCCATGTCCAGCCTCCAAGGATGGTAGCCTGGGTTTTACCGGCAACCATCGGAGCTATACCATAGTTCACATCCGGATTCACACCCTCAATTCCCGATGCACACCAATCACCTCCCAGAAGGAATGTAGCCTCCCCATTCGCGAAGCTTTCATAAACCTTATCCCAGGTTGTTGCTTCCTTAAAGGATTCAACCAGTGCACCTTTTTTGATTAGATCACAGATGTAGTTCCATGCTTCCTTACCATTTTCATTATCAATTACCACCTTGGGAATCTCACCACTGGTATCAATGACCGGGTTCTCGTTCTCATAGAAGAAGGAGTAAAAAGCATAAGCGCTCTGATACGTTGCAATACCGCCATAGCCTGCCCCCAAGACAGTATCCAGTGCCTTCGACAGCTCTTCCCAGTTCGTCGGAACCTCCAGATTCAATTCTTTCAGGCGATCCGCATTGTAGTATAGCCCACAGCAATCCATATACCATGGAACTGAATAATATTCTCCTCCAAATTTACCAGAATTGAGCGGTCCCTCCTGATACTGGGATATAAGCTCATCTGCTGTAGCATAATTCTTAAGTGGTTCGAGCAGACCCATCGCCGCCAAATCAATTGCATGTCCCGAATTATCCATGATGACAATATCCGGTCCACCTCCGGCCAAAGCAGCCGTCTGGAAAGATTCTTTGATATCCTGCTGCGATGCAGCCTGTAATGTTATCTTTACTCCAGGATTCTCTTTCTCATATTGTTTGATGACATTATTAAACTCAACTCCCAGGGGATTGTTTTCGTCCACCCAGCTATTGGTCATAAGTAATGTCAGCTCTCCTTCCGAAGAGGAAGAAGATTTTTCCTGCGAAGTGCTTTCCGCATTTTCTCCCGATGGGTCTGCAGATTTAGTGTTTCCGCATCCACTTATCATTGTGGCTGCTATGGCTCCCAAAACAAATAATAATCCGTACTTTCTTTTAATCATAATGAATCCTCCCTTTTTTCGTTTTCTATTTCATCTGTCATCCTGGCAAATGTCTTATCCACATTAGACCATACTTTTTATCAAATTTGAATAAAGATATTATACTGAAAAACTGCATTTCATTCTAAAAATGTTTTTATATAATACATCCTTCCAATATGATGATTATTTTTTGATTTCGTATTGAATATTTCTAAAAATATTGCAGATAGTTCTTTCGAATAAGAACATTTTTTTTCTATAAGCTCCTACATTGGATGTTTTTGTTTATTCTCTTTTTAATGCTTGCCCTCTATAATTTTTCTGTAAGCAATCCCCCGATTGTTATACAAATAATTGTTATTATACGAGGAGGTATCTCATGAGTAAGCTAAATGTAGCATTAGTAGGCCTTAGTTTTGGATTAGAATTTGTGGCAATTTACTGCAAGCATCCCGATGTTGATAAGGTGTTCGTGGTGGATCAAAATGAAAAGTTACTTGCCATCGCCAGGGAGCGGTATAGTATACCGGAAGAGTGTTGTTTTACCGATTTGCAGTCTGTTCTCAATATCAAAGAAATCGATGCAGTCCATCTTGTAACACCTCCTGCAACGCACGCCCCATTTTCGATTCGAGTTCTAAATGCAGGCAAGCATTGTGGGTGTACAATTCCTATGGGAATGAGCATTCAGGAATTAAAAGATGTAATTGAAGCCAGAAAAGCATCTGGAAAAAACTATATGTTTATGGAAACCACAATTTATCAGCGGGAATTTTTATATATGAAAGAACTGTATGAAAAGGGGGATTTAGGACGTCTGCAGTATATGACCTGTGCCCATTATCAGGACATGGAAGGCTGGCCGGAATATTGGAAAGGATTTCCGCCGCTTATGCATCCAACACACGCCGTAGCCCCATGCCTGATGTTAAGCGGACATTTGCCGGAAAAGGTCTATGCCCGTGGTTCAGGCAACGTTCGAAAAGAGTTACAGGAAAAATACGGATGCCCCTTCGCTTTTGAATCCGCATTTATCACCCTGCAGGACAGTGATATAACGATAGAAATGGAACGGTTCTTATATGGAGTGGCCCGCAGTTATTCTGAATGCTTCCGTATATATGGAGAAAATAAAAGCTTCGAATGGCAACAACTCACAGACGAAGATCCGGTACTATATACAAGGACCGGATCTTTACAAAAAGTGGACATCATAACCGATGAAAACGAGAAATCTGACCGAGGCGGAGAAATACTGGAGGAACGCATACATATACCAGATTATGCATATCTGCTTCCCGAAGAGATAGCACCTTTCACAACCAATACGGTGTATAACAATGATAATACCCATCTATCCTTTAAGCAAGGCGGCGGACATGGGGGCTCACATCCACACCTGGTACATGACTTTGTACGCTCTATCCTTGAGAACCGGAAGCCGGCAATTGATGACATCATGGGGGCATATTGGACCGGAACAGGCATATGTGCACATGAATCAGCAATGCAAGGCGGGGTCGTGATTGACATACCGAAATTTGATGCTGAATAGCTGACCATTTTAATTCACACCATCATGAGGCAGGTGACGGGTCCGAGTCCCGTCATCTGCTTAATTTTTAACCTATATCAGTGCGGAGGTGGTGATCCAAAAAATAACAGCCATAAATATTGATTTGCAATTTCAATCCACACCACCACTTGGGGTGCGACAACAACTTTTTTAATTTTTTTTATTTTATTTCTCTATTTCAATCCACGCACCCACTTGGGGTGCGACGGTATGATTATTGCGGAAAGAAGTGGATTACAAGATTTCAATCCACGCACCCACTTGGGGTGCGACGTTAATTCATGCGGTTTTTTCTCTATGCAATCAGATTTCAATCCACGCACCCACTTGGGGTGCGACCTTCTTTGGCGGATAGCAATTTTTCAACCGGCTCATTTCAATCCACGCACCCACTTGGGGTGCGACGCGAATGCAAAAAGGTGTTTTCTAGTTGTTGACATTTCAATCCACGCACCCACTTGGGGTGCGACGCACGCATCGTTAAAACAGAGGGTTGACATATATGATTTCAATCCACGCACCCACTTGGGGTGCGACGAGTATCAGTCCATTTTTCGACATTCATTTTTTATTTCAATCCACGCACCCACTTGGGGTGCGACGAGGTTGAGGGCTTTGGAACTGCCAGAATACATCAATTTCAATCCACGCACCCACTTGGGGTGCGACTCTATGAATTGGCAGATACGTCAGACGTGACAATCATTTCAATCCACGCACCCACTTGGGGTGCGACTTCCATGGTGTTGGATAGTCCTGCGGCACACGATTATTTCAATCCACGCACCCACTTGGGGTGCGACATCACTACCCTGCTTTTTAAAATAATTCCAGATTTATTTCAATCCACGCACCCACTTGGGGTGCGACTCCGTATCTCACAGCGTTTCAGGCGATAATATCCAATTTCAATCCACGCACCCACTTGGGGTGCGACAAAGCACCTCCTGCTTTTCAGCCATGCCATCAAATATTTCAATCCACGCACCCACTTGGGGTGCGACTAATCCCTTGCCGGATATTACTGCTTGCAATCCTATTTCAATCCACGCACCCACTTGGGGTGCGACATCCTTTTCTTTCCAAGGGTAGCTTGTAATATTTCCATTTCAATCCACGCACCCACTTGGGGTGCGACGGGACAACGATACGCTTTAGGGTGCCGCCTTTCAATTTCAATCCACGCACCCACTTGGGGTGCGACAGAAACGAATTATTATAAAAGGGGAGGGACAAGATATTTCAATCCACGCACCCACTTGGGGTGCGACAAAATTTAGGGTAGTTTTGCACAACCGTATCAATATTTCAATCCACGCACCCACTTGGGGTGCGACGTGGTGATATAGCAGAGTCAATAAGGGCTTTAAATTTCAATCCACGCACCCACTTGGGGTGCGACTGTATTCACCCAGCTAAACGACGATAACAAAAAATTTCAATCCACGCACCCACTTGGGGTGCGACTAATAAGCGATATGAGCCAATTACGATATCAATAATTTCAATCCACGCACCCACTTGGGGTGCGACATCCGATATCCTGCCTGTTGGATACGTCTGACTGATTTCAATCCACGCACCCACTTGGGGTGCGACGCTTCGCGTATAAGGGTGTAAAGTTTTTTCAATTGATTTCAATCCACGCACCCACTTGGGGTGCGACTTGGAAACTATACAAACGTAGTTTCTGAAACATGGATTTCAATCCACGCACCCACTTGGGGTGCGACGTTTTACAATACTGTATCTGACGCTGTAACAAAGCATTTCAATCCACGCACCCACTTGGGGTGCGACAACAGGACAGGATGCGCTTAACATCTTAACTGACGATTTCAATCCACGCACCCACTTGGGGTGCGACCGAATTATCCCAGTAGGATATAACGGATATATGTTAATTTCAATCCACGCACCCACTTGGGGTGCGACGGTGGGTGGAATTTCCGCGACTAAATGGCACAGACGATTTCAATCCACGCACCCACTTGGGGTGCGACGCTGTCAAGGGGATTGTTGCTACCGCTGCCATTGATTTCAATCCACGCACCCACTTGGGGTGCGACACAGGCCAAGAAATTAAAAGACCACATCCGCTCGATTTCAATCCACGCACCCACTTGGGGTGCGACCGACTTGCACTGGCATCTGGGTATGATGTAAGCGCAATTTCAATCCACGCACCCACTTGGGGTGCGACCCTTACCGCCAGAAAATGACACGTAAATATTATCATTTCAATCCACGCACCCACTTGGGGTGCGACGTTATACCATGCCTATTGTATGCTACTATCACAAAATTTCAATCCACGCACCCACTTGGGGTGCGACGAGGACGCGAAAAAGGTTTTGGTTGACCGGAACATTTCAATCCACGCACCCACTTGGGGTGCGACTATACTATGATGGAAAAGCATTTTCACTAATTTCTATTTCAATCCACGCACCCACTTGGGGTGCGACACCACGACCGATGAAAGAAAGCATTAACCCAGATGATTTCAATCCACGCACCCACTTGGGGTGCGACTCAGGCCCCTGTTTTAACGATTCTGGCAAAATTGATTTCAATCCACGCACCCACTTGGGGTGCGACGGCGGTTTCCTTTTGGTGGCTGGCCCTGGGCAATTTATTTCAATCCACGCACCCACTTGGGGTGCGACCGGGAAAAGAATGATGGCATTATTATGGTCACAGATTTCAATCCACGCACCCACTTGGGGTGCGACGACGAAATGGTTGCTTTCCACGTGTCCATTGCTTCCATTTCAATCCACGCACCCACTTGGGGTGCGACAAAGGCTCAATGTATGGAGCCGTACAACCAATTTGAATTTCAATCCACGCACCCACTTGGGGTGCGACACCAGCCGCATTTTCATCAACCTCAAACCCTTCTGATTTCAATCCACGCACCCACTTGGGGTGCGACTTCTAGGCAACGTGTTTATGGATATCGTAACAGATTTCAATCCACGCACCCACTTGGGGTGCGACAGTGCGGCAGTGGCAACAAGCGTAAAAGCGTTTCAATTTCAATCCACGCACCCACTTGGGGTGCGACGATTACCGTCTCAAACAGTTGGAAGATGAAGTGCATTTCAATCCACGCACCCACTTGGGGTGCGACAAAAGTAGGAGATAAAGTAACGGTTAGGTCATGGATTTCAATCCACGCACCCACTTGGGGTGCGACCTCTGCCAAAACGCAGGATTTTTCTTTGATTGATGATTTCAATCCACGCACCCACTTGGGGTGCGACGTATGAATCTAATAAAAAAATGGCTCTTGCCAAAATTTCAATCCACGCACCCACTTGGGGTGCGACGGAGATTTAATTAACAGTTTTGTTACATTTGTCTGGATTTCAATCCACGCACCCACTTGGGGTGCGACATACTACGGCATTGCCGCATTGTAAACAGGAAAATATTTCAATCCACGCACCCACTTGGGGTGCGACTAAAAGCGTCACAGTAAAGGCTACAGACGTATCAATTTCAATCCACGCACCCACTTGGGGTGCGACATTTCATCAGTTTCTCTATTCCATACTTCCTTTTATTTCAATCCACGCACCCACTTGGGGTGCGACCATGTGGTTTGAGACTGGGATGGCACATCAAATTGATTTCAATCCACGCACCCACTTGGGGTGCGACGAAGTCAGAATTAGACGCATCTATTGCCAACGCAATTTCAATCCACGCACCCACTTGGGGTGCGACTTCTTTGACCGCAATTTTACCCCGGACACCTACGATTTCAATCCACGCACCCACTTGGGGTGCGACCGGATACACTTCGGATTCACCCCGAATCGTGATATTTCAATCCACGCACCCACTTGGGGTGCGACTCATCTGTTGCACTTCCTTTCTTCTTGATAATAATTTCAATCCACGCACCCACTTGGGGTGCGACGCCAAAAAGCAATCTAGTGCGAGACCGCACCAGAATTTCAATCCACGCACCCACTTGGGGTGCGACCAGTTGGTGATTATCAGTGGACAACTGCAAACTTATTTCAATCCACGCACCCACTTGGGGTGCGACACGAATATATTACGGCCTTTTTAGAGTATTATTATTTCAATCCACGCACCCACTTGGGGTGCGACACGGTTCTCCCGATTGATTCCCAGGTCCTTGTTAATTTCAATCCACGCACCCACTTGGGGTGCGACGAACATCGGCACTTGTGACCAGAATGTACTTAAGGATTTCAATCCACGCACCCACTTGGGGTGCGACGTATTCATCTTTGATGTATTCTGTCAGGTCAAACTATTTCAATCCACGCACCCACTTGGGGTGCGACGGCATAGTTTGTCACTGCTCCGGACGCGTTGGCAGATTTCAATCCACGCACCCACTTGGGGTGCGACTTCAATTTTTCCGATTTGCAGTACCCCACGATCAATTTCAATCCACGCACCCACTTGGGGTGCGACTAGACTTCGCAAACCTCAAGCGAACCGCCTGACTATTTCAATCCACGCACCCACTTGGGGTGCGACATAATTAATCAACACTATTATAAGATGTGTTGAAAATTTCAATCCACGCACCCACTTGGGGTGCGACAAAGGAAGCTCTTAATCTGTACAAGCGTGACAGATTTCAATCCACGCACCCACTTGGGGTGCGACTGGATGCTGCACCAGAACGTGGATTGATACCATGATTTCAATCCACGCACCCACTTGGGGTGCGACTAAAGGCGGTATACCGACACACAATGGAGAGCAAAATTTCAATCCACGCACCCACTTGGGGTGCGACGCTTGCATCTGCCTCAAACATCGGCTCCCATTTTGATTTCAATCCACGCACCCACTTGGGGTGCGACCATCAGGCAAAATCTCAACGTCTATGGTCTCCTTATTTCAATCCACGCACCCACTTGGGGTGCGACAAAATTACCGATACAGCCGGGAAAGCTGGGAAAGATTTCAATCCACGCACCCACTTGGGGTGCGACTATGTAAAAAAAGTTTTTATTAAACAACGCAACAAATTTCAATCCACGCACCCACTTGGGGTGCGACAGACAGTCCGGCGATCGGTTGGTACGACGATTGCGATTTCAATCCACGCACCCACTTGGGGTGCGACGGTATACGGAAAAGACAATGTCACCGGAACAGCCATTTCAATCCACGCACCCACTTGGGGTGCGACAACGCTTCTGTCACACGTTCTGCCCTCTCTTTTCTATTTCAATCCACGCACCCACTTGGGGTGCGACTATCAAAAATAGGCTGTCCGCCCCAGCGATTCAGATTTCAATCCACGCACCCACTTGGGGTGCGACTATAAATAACATTGCCATACCATTCTACTTGTCTCTATTTCAATCCACGCACCCACTTGGGGTGCGACATTCTTGATGTGCTATCTATCAATGCCTGCCATTTAATTTCAATCCACGCACCCACTTGGGGTGCGACTCTCTTGAAGATGTTATCTGGTGGAACAATCCCAATTTCAATCCACGCACCCACTTGGGGTGCGACTCTTGATGTGCTATCTATCAATGCCTGCCATTTAATTTCAATCCACGCACCCACTTGGGGTGCGACACAGTGTTGAACACCTAGTATCACTTATATGACCATATTTCAATCCACGCACCCACTTGGGGTGCGACAAGATGTGGGACAGCTCTACTGTAAATGAGATGTGGGATTTCAATCCACGCACCCACTTGGGGTGCGACGTTATCTTTCCGACCGTACCATCGGTTGCGTTGAACTATTTCAATCCACGCACCCACTTGGGGTGCGACACCTCGTTGGCGGATAACAAATTGCCAACCGACTCATTTCAATCCACGCACCCACTTGGGGTGCGACTTGCTATGGTACATCATCTGTTACAAGTTTCTTGATTTCAATCCACGCACCCACTTGGGGTGCGACCAGCAGATGTATTCACCGCTTCAATCGCTTGATGATTTCAATCCACGCACCCACTTGGGGTGCGACGTTGAAGCGGTTATCATATGCCCAGACAATATGTTTATTTCAATCCACGCACCCACTTGGGGTGCGACGATTGTTTTTTGGTAGATTCCCTGTTCCCACAAGATTTCAATCCACGCACCCACTTGGGGTGCGACTTGAAACTGTTCAACACAAAAGCCTTGTCAGAAATATTTCAATCCACGCACCCACTTGGGGTGCGACTATTTGACGGAGATACTCGATTCAAACAAATTTTTATTTCAATCCACGCACCCACTTGGGGTGCGACGTAACGCCGAAATATATGGTCATGCTGATGTGCACGATTTCAATCCACGCACCCACTTGGGGTGCGACTTCCAGCTTCAATCTTCGCAATCATTGACCTGCTTATTTCAATCCACGCACCCACTTGGGGTGCGACCCCGCCATCCTCTAACGGTGTGATATGTTCAATATATTTCAATCCACGCACCCACTTGGGGTGCGACCATAAAAAAACACTGTCATTGTCCGGAAACATCCGATTTCAATCCACGCACCCACTTGGGGTGCGACAATTCAAATTTTTGTTCCTGACACGGAGAAATTCATTTCAATCCACGCACCCACTTGGGGTGCGACTTCATCCTAGTTTTGACAATCGGGTCTTCCTGTTCATTTCAATCCACGCACCCACTTGGGGTGCGACCAGTGCATGATAAATCATGCGTTTATGGTAACACCATTTCAATCCACGCACCCACTTGGGGTGCGACCAAACCACGACTATTGAAATGATTGATATGAGAATTTCAATCCACGCACCCACTTGGGGTGCGACACATCCCTAAAATCCTTTAATGCTAAAATCCTATATTTCAATCCACGCACCCACTTGGGGTGCGACGTCGGTACTATAAGGGACTGGGAACAGGGTCGTAATTTCAATCCACGCACCCACTTGGGGTGCGACTGCAGTTATCCAACAAGTAGATGATGACGTATGATTTCAATCCACGCACCCACTTGGGGTGCGACGGGTCTTGGCGGTGTAGGGTTTTTAGCCACTACGAAATTTCAATCCACGCACCCACTTGGGGTGCGACAGAAATCGGACATGCAACGGCAAAATATGTCGAAATTTCAATCCACGCACCCACTTGGGGTGCGACAACATGGAAGCAACATATCTATTACCTTAACCAAATTTCAATCCACGCACCCACTTGGGGTGCGACATCAGCAGATTCATTGACCGCTTCTATCGCCGTGTATTTCAATCCACGCACCCACTTGGGGTGCGACTCTTGAAGTGCTATCTATCAATGCCTGCCACTTAATTTCAATCCACGCACCCACTTGGGGTGCGACCAAATATCGCAAGTATCACTTTGGTCTTTTCCAAATTTCAATCCACGCACCCACTTGGGGTGCGACTCAGACGGCATACATATTTATGCTGGGATTGGAATTTCAATCCACGCACCCACTTGGGGTGCGACATCTTTCCGACCATACCATCGGTTGCATTGAACTATTTCAATCCACGCACCCACTTGGGGTGCGACATTTCCATATTTGATTCCAACAAATAGCTGACCGATTTCAATCCACGCACCCACTTGGGGTGCGACCGCTTCTGTCACACGTTCTGCCCTCTCTTTTTTTATTTCAATCCACGCACCCACTTGGGGTGCGACGGAAAAGGGAAAAGCCGTTCCAACAAGGAGTTGGATTTCAATCCACGCACCCACTTGGGGTGCGACCGGAGCTGGCAATTTACCGACTCAAAAAGAAACGTATTTCAATCCACGCACCCACTTGGGGTGCGACGAAGACTACAATATTATTTAAGGGATCTGGCGCAGATTTCAATCCACGCACCCACTTGGGGTGCGACTCTAATCGTTCTTGCCCTTTTGCTTTGATGGAATTATTTCAATCCACGCACCCACTTGGGGTGCGACCCGACTGATTATCGACAGAAAGCAAAACCTGACAATTTCAATCCACGCACCCACTTGGGGTGCGACGGCTATATGATGTGTTTTTTTCACAGCATATAACAACATATAGATTTTACCACTGCATTTTTATGCAACTGCATATATCTATATTTTAATTATTAGTTTTTTTGGTGCGAACCTCCTTGTGTTTTTATGATCACTTATGGTTCGCACTGTCTAAACAATGAATGCATCGTCGAATTTATACGTTTTCTTTGCACCCATATGCTGAACTTTCTTGTCGTAATTATCTCCAAGTCTATAAAATCGGAGGCTGTCCATATCCATATTGATCACTTCCAATAATTGTTTCTTCACTTTTAATAATTCAGCCTCATTTAACCTGCATTCGAAAACAGAATTCTGTACTCGCTGACCATAGTTCTCACATATTTTAGCCACCCTACGGAGCCTACTCTGACCGCTTGTCGATGTGACATTAATATCATATGTTATTAATATGTACATTTCAACCTCTACTTCCAGAAAAATGGGGGATACTGATCTACGTCGCCTCGAATATATCTGGCCAATAACAGTGCTTGCGCATAGGGAACCAATCCCCACGGAATTTTCTCATTTAAATAAGGATGGGTAATCTGTTCTTGCTTATTCTTTTGCCATGCATTAATAAAAGTCCTGCGTGCTGAATCAGTAATATATACCGAATGATTTTCATTGATTTCAAAATCATTTGATTTGAGCTGCTTCCTGTTAATTAATGAAAGCACAAAACGATCTGCAATCGGCGCTCTTAATTCTTCAATCAAATCACTTGCCAAGGATGCTCTTCCCGGCCTATCCTGATGCATAAATCCAACATATGGATCAAGACCTACCGTTTCCAACGCTGTTGCTATATCATTCGTTAATAACGTATAAGCGAATGACAATAAGCTGTTAACTCGATCTTCCGGTGGTCTCTTATTTCTCCCGTGAAAAAAGAAATCACTTTTCTGATTCAAAATCATAGGATCAAATGAGCCAAAATAAACTGTTTGAGCCATTCCTTCGTATCCTCTTAGTTGATCCAAGTTCTCACTTTCTGTAATCTCTGTCAAATATTTACTTAATCTTCCTGAGGCCAGTTTCATCTCTTCCACTGGCACTCTCAAAGAATATTGTCGAATGTAGCGTTCGAGCTGCCACTTTTCATTATAAATCTTTCCAATAATAAAATTACGAGAAATATCAAGGCACCTCTCTTCCATGTCCGAAACCCGATACTGCTTTTTTCTTAGTAATACGTTTCCTCTTGTCTCACCAATGACCCTGGCACGAAATCTGCCTGTTGGCGTCAAAAAGCAAATAGATATATTATTTTGTACACATTTTTCCATCAAAGCAGGGCTGGCTCCAAGATTAGAAAAGCACACAATTCCCTCTAGGTTATGCAGTGGATATCTCGCAATCGTCTTGTTGTCTTCCCTGACTACTATGGTTTCCCCCTGAAGACCCATATAAACCTCTGGCTTTGTGACAAACAGTACATTCAGCATTTGTCTCATTCGTTAATCCTCCCTTGAATGTAATCTTTGACACTTCGTTGATTGTTAAGGACAGGTAGGCAAATATTTCGCAGGGAACATGTTTTGCACTTCTTTCCCGTTCTCACTTTTGGTGTATAACCGCGGTTCATATAACTGTGCATCTCTTCTATTGATTCTATCATTTCCTGCCGCAAATCATCCGTCAATATCACTTCTTCTCTTCTTTTTGTTTCAAAATAGAAAAGATAGCCTTTATCAATATGCGTTTCCAGCATTTCCTCCAGACAATATGCCTCAGCCATCATCTGCAATTTATCCGAATTGTTTTCCTTTGGTTTTCCTCGTTTATATTCAACCGGAATAACCGAGTAATTTCCACCATACTGAGGCATATAAATTCCATCATCTGCTTTCCGTAATTCCACTACGTCACATTTTCCGGTAATTCCAAGGACTTTTGATTTCACACGCAAAGCTCGGATTGAGATCGTATTCCCTCGTTTCTCATGGATTTCTGGATTATCAACCCTTTCATGCTTCTGTTCACCATCAATCGTGAAATAATTTTCTTCCCACTGCTGTTCGACATGAATCAGTGCCCATTGCCGTCGGCAGAAGATAAAATGCTGGATTCCAGAAATCATGAGAAAATCATCTTCATTATAAGCCATTTAGCTCCTCTACCTTTAAACCTTTTGACTCTAACGATGCAAGTTTTTGTTGATTCAGTTGAATGGAATAGTCCTCATATTTTTTTGCCTTACTTCCTTTTTCCAATTCTTTTGCTTCAACCAATCCATGTATTTTGGCACTAGACACAACTCCCAGTTTATTGGGGTGGGTAAACCAATACAGTTTTTTCACTTCCATGCTTCCCTCAGGTCTGGCAGAAGAAGAATCATTTACAAACAGAGAACATAATGCCTCCTTGACAACTTCGGCGTCTTCCGCTGAAAAGCCTGTCTTTTCAGCAAAGTATGGATTTATGCTGCCCTTTACCATATATACACCATAGTCCACAAAATGTTTCATTCCCATAGTATCGGATGAACGAACCTTATCTTCTTTTGCCTCCATTCCATTTGTGCTGCGGGTGATTTGCATACTGATTACATCCACCGGACTAAGGCTTTTCGCCAACGTAAGCGATACGGGGCCACGTACACCGATAGAACGTTTCTGGAAGGTCATAACTTGTCCAAAGCTGCGTACATCCATCCATTTTTCACACGATGCCTGATACACTTTATCATCCGGATCTTTTTTTGGTGAATCGAATTCTGAGTTAAATCTTTCCTCTAGGGATTTTTTCTGATCATCGATTCTGTCATTTGACTGGACAAATAATGAATAACCCATATCCTGCATACGATTTCTAATTTTTCTCTTGATACATACATCACTCACCTCGCCATAACCGTCATAGTCAATCCTGGGCATGTTTTCATTTAAAGGATCCCCATTGGGGTTTGCCCCAGCTACCGAAAAAAACATTACGAAGTCAATCTTATTCTGTAATACTTCCATTGTCCATATCCTCCACATTCATATTTTCTTGTTTTTTATTTTTTGAATTATAAAATTCCTGTTTTTGGGCGTAATATCCAAACACAAAATCTTCGTCTAAAGCTTTGTTTTTATCTTTCTCATAGGTATTAGATTCCCTGATTAAACAAGCTATCTTCATTATGATTCCATCATAATATATGGCTCGCCTAGCATTGTTCTTAGAGAAGATATCCCTGTAGGGTCTGACTTTGTCCTCTAAAATTTTCAGCGTTCTCTCCGGTCGTTTTGCGTACGCACTCCATAGACGTTCCGCGTTCGTGGGTCTGACACCTTTTTTTTCTTTGCTGTCTGAATCATCCGGCTTTTTGAGATCTTTTGCGACAAGCACATCTTTTTCAAGCTTTTCATACACCGCTAATAGTCTGCCAAATAGATAACTGCGTTTTTGCTTTGTTTCATCCAGCATCTCATTCACCTCTTCTTTCTTGTCTATTTTATACTTTTTAAAAATTGAACATCCAACTGCAAGGACATAGTTCCAAGTCTTATCATACGAATTCCGATTACACAGATTTTCGAGCATCCGGTTTTTTATATCCATCGGCATCTGTCTTTGTTCCAAAATACATGGCAGTAATCGCTCAACCGTCTTCGTTCTTAGTTTTGCATTCTTGCATTCCATATAACCCTTTTTGTTTTCCAATCCGAAGACTGTGTCGACATATCGAAACAATGATGGGGTTTCCCGTACCATACCATAATCCCTATAATAGAAATTCCAGTTTGTCTGTTGGTACCAATTGCCGGCCCGTAGTAACAAATCCGACTTTGGCATCTCATGAAAGTATTTTATCGAAATCCTTCCATTTGAGATTTTATCCAGGATCATAATGTAAAATTTTCCATTGGGATCAATCTTTACTTGCTTTCCGCTTAGATAATCATTAATCACCGATGACCCAAACCCACCGAGATCATTCGGTTTATCAGTATCGTGCTCCGGGATATCATCATCCTCATCAAGAGCCGGAATTTTTGTATCATTCAAAGTAGCAGCCTTTTCTGGAGAAAAATTGTCAAGCAAATTAGAACATTCTTCATTTCCAATATCATCCGAAAACCAATTTACCAGAAAACTAGTCGCCCCAATTTGTTTTTTATTTTGTTTATTCTCCAAAAGATACTTTAACATCAGGTGTATCATTTGCGACGTTTCGTACCCGATATGCACAACCTCTTCTCCGGATTCAAATCTTCCATAGTACGTCTCATTATGGTTGCTGATAGATATAAGTTTGGCATTTCCCAAAAGGCCCCTATGTCTTGATACACAATACGTCATTTCGCCGGAAATGTCACACTGTTCCTGTGGATATACAGAGTTTTTCTCCCTTACATAGTCGATATAGTTCTTATGCAGTTCCTTGTTTGTGCTCACCGTAAGATCTGCTTCTGTAGACTCTGCAAGCTCTACACGGAAAGTTACAAACGTCTTTTCCAAACTGACAGTCTTTGATGTCTTTCCATCCTTCAGAATATGAATTTTATAATCCTTTATAATTTCATGTTCCACCCCGGCATAAAGTGATTCAATACAATCATAAAAAATATGCTCTTTCAGCAAATACTGATCAACAATTTCAAGCAGTCGATTTGGATGACCGTTTCGCATATATGCCACCCATTCCTCTCGAACCTGCTCATACTTCTCATGCTTCTCCGGATTCATCTCTTTTGACAGATAAGGCAATTCCTCGCAAAGCGGATGAGGTGAAATTACTTTCCCCGCTCTAATGATTGATTCTTCGGTAACCGGATATATCACAAGTTGATCTTTAGGTACCCAAGCAGCCTTAATAAACTCAGCGTTTTCTGAAAGCATTACCTCAATCATATCATTCGAACCTGTGGATTTTTTGCTTGAATGATAGACAGGTAATAATAAGGTTTTCTGACCAAGGTACTCCGTCCGATCCACAAGATTATTTTCAATCGCAGTGAGATATGTTTTGTATAAAGCTGTTAGTACGCTCATCTATACCCCTCCTCCGGAATACTCTGGAATTCCTCGTCTACAGACTTTACATTCTCGTTTGTATAGGACTTGATGGAATAGTTTCTCAACTTATGATGAATCTGACATTCCTCTGGTCGGATAAAATCGATCCTTCCGTTGGTCATTGTGATGTCAGTAAAATTGGATATTAATTTATTCTCTTCCGGCATAATTGCTTCATCCGGATAATCAAAAGAATGAAACATAATACCAAAAGAAATTTTTTCTCCATCATACGCTGTAGATGCTGACTCAAACTCATCTGCTCGGATTCTTTCTACATATCCCACACACTCTCTTGTTCCCAGAAAGATATCTCTCCTGCCCCCTTTTGATATAGATCTTAAAAGAATCTGTTCATGTTTAATTGGATTCCTGTCCATTTCTAACTCCGTACGGTTCGGATTCCATTCAAAATGAAATTTTACCAGATATTCTACGTCACGCAAGTATGTATAATAATCCAAATCGTTGCTTCCATTTTTTAGCGGTGTTCTTATCCCTTTCGTCTCGGTCTGTATCTTTTTTACTACTTTAACAGCGTCAATAAAATAGTGTAATGTGGGTTTCCAGTATATTTGCTCCGTAATGCCCTTCAGCGCCTGACAGGTAGGAACCTGATATGTATATTTCTCCCCTCCTGCTTTTGTCACAGGATCCGTAAACATAGCGTAATCTCCATATACCTTATAGTAAAATGGATCTGATCTAAATTGTTCCTGCATGTTTTCCTCCTTCCTATTCGATCAAAGTAGCAAGCTGGTCCATAACAACTCCTCTTTTTTCATCGTAATACTCTCTTTGCAAAAAATATAATCCCAACTCATCGATTTTTGTGACAAATGCCTCCAATTGTGGTTTTGGATACATATTAACTGTATATCGCTGTAATTTGTTCAATAATATTTTAGTTGTCCAATAATCCCTTTCTTGAATAGCTATTTCCAGTTCTTCCATAAGATCGTCATTATGATAGTTCACAATAACGCCGATAGTTCCATCACCAATCAGTTGGAATTGTCTTGCCGCACGAGCAAATGACTGAAAGATTACCGGTTGATACTTATTGAAATTATTTTTAATTCTATCTCGAGCCGGACAATTAATTCCCAGTTCATCAACCATGCTTCTCTCCCAGTCAGAGTCATAATAATCCATATCGTTATTATTACCGGCATAATATTTATTGTAATATCTCATTTTTAATGATTCCATATCCAAAGGGGTATCCTCACAATGATTCAGAGATCTTATGGCATACTCTGCTGCATCTGCGGCTGCCTGTATTTCCTGAAGACTCGATAGATTCTCCTCTGTATATCGGATGATATAGAACTTTCCGTGAATATAGATGCCATTTTTCATCAACTTTCCTTCACGATTACATCTTCCGGCACACTGAATCAAACTGTCAATCCCTGTCAAAGATCGAAACACAACATCAAAATCTACATCCACGCCCGCTTCAATCAGTTTCGTACTGACACATACAATTTTATGTCGCATGCGTCCATCCCGATTTTCTTCCAGTTTTCTCTTCATACCGGAAATGAGTTCTAATCGATGGGCTGCACATAGGTTCGTGGTAAGATAAATAATTTCTGCATCAAACAGATTCCCTTCCAAATACCGACATAATTCTTCAACCGCATTTTTCGTATTTAAAATCACCAGACAACTATCAAACTCTTCTAGTTCACTGATGATATATGAACCAATTGCCCCTGTGCCAAGTTTTCTGCAACCGTCTTTACCTGTTAGATTATAAAAATCTACTCTTTGAAAGCACTTTAAATCTATTCTGTCGGCATCGGTAATGGAATCATTCTCTCCGTTGATGTTTCCGTAATGAATTGGATACCTCATTGCCCGATTATCCAAAACTGGTTGTGTCGCCGTACAATGCACAACATTACAATGCATTACGGTTTTCATAAAATTCATCATCAAGTTGAAGTTCGAGAGTATATTTAACGGCAAACTCTGAACCTCGTCCAGGAGGATGACTGAATTGATCAGCTTGCAAAACCTTCGAATGTTTGATGCCTTTCCTTTATAAAACGTATTACACAGCTGGACTACTGTAGTCAGGATCACAGGACTCTCCCAGCTTTCTTTTAAATAGGAGATGTGATGATATTCCGCATCGTCTTTATCACTCTCAGAATCCCTTTTTATGTCTTTTTCATCTACAACATTACTATGGTGCTCAAGAATACTACTGTCATCTTGCAGAATTTCCCTAATATCAGAAGCATTTTGCTCTAAGACAGACAAATATGCAGTGACATAAAACACTCTGCTTCTTTCATATCGCTTTGCATTCGTAATGGCATAGCGAAGTCCCGCCTTCGTTTTACCGGCACCTGTGGGCAGTTCTAGCTTAAAAACACCATCACCGCGGACTCTTGCTTCTTCTTTGATTGCATCTGCCAAATCGCTCCTTGTCTGATTCAGTTTCGTGGGATTTGGCACAGCTTCATACTTTTGATACATCGTTTCGATTCGCTCATAACATTGTTCCCAGACCTTTTGCGTATCCCTTTTATTCCACAATGGCTGCTTCGGATAGTGAAAAGCATTTGCTGAGTCATATATATCTGCCTCTTTGATAATTGACAAACACAATCGCGTAAGACACCCCATATAGTATTGCTTTTCCTGCCTTTGTCTGTCCGCATTACAATTCATCTTTGCAAGATGAATCAATTTCTTGTATACTGCGTGAAATTCTGTATATGCATTCTTTATCAATTCAGAAATGGATAATTCCCCTCTTTTCTGAAGTAGTTCGTCGAATTGCCGAACAAAAAGGATGATATCTTCACTGTAATGATAATCTCCATTCTCGTCATAGTGAAAGCGGCCAACATTCCGATACTCGCAATCTTTTTCGTCGACAAGATCATATAGACCATGATGAGCAAAAATTACATATGCTGATACTTCATAGAAAAACTGAAAACAACTTCTTCTTCCCAATTGAGCCGCCATACTATCATCAGAAATTATGTAATCATATAAGACTCTCACTCCTGCGGAAGAATGATTCACTTTTCCATTCGTTTTCGAACAAATGTATGATTGAAATACTGCATCCGCCTTTCCAATATCATGAAGGTACCCCAACAGTTTTAGAAAAGCCTCAAGTTCCACCTCTTTTCCTATTTTTCCGGCATATTGCCCGGTGTTATATAGATGTTCTTCCAATGACTGTTCTTGGACATTTTTCTTTTCGTCAACGTCTCTGTGTGCTATAACCAACCAATCACCTCTTTTCTAGATGTGGATTGAAATTATGATTTTATTTATAACGAAAAGGGCTGAGTATAAGTACTTGATATTGTACTGACTTAGCTCTTCTCATTTCTCGTAGCTCGCCTGAAGGGTTAGGGTTTTCATAAATTCAAACATAATACATTCTCCAATCTCAATCACACTTATATGTTATATATTACCTTATTTTTCATTATATTTCTACCTTTTTTAGCATATTTTAACATTTTATATATATATAGCAGTTCAGCCAGTAGCTTGATAACATAGTATACGCACGCAAAAAAGGCACCCTGTACGTTCCCATACAAAGCGCCTTCTTTTCTTACAACTTCCGGCCACCGCATCTTATTCGTTTTTCTAAAACTTCGTCAAGTTTCATATTCTAAATACTGTTTAAAAAATCATCAATAAAGAAAATTGCCGCCCCTGCTGCTGTTGCCTCTCTTTTATACCTGCATTGTATCAAATAATCTCTGGCACTGTCCGAAAATGGATTATACTGGTCTACACGGTCACACAAGTCTTCCATATAATCTCCAATATAAGCTCCCACATAGCCTCCGACTATGATTACGCCATCAAAAAGTATCCGCATATTGTATACGGCTATGGCAAGGTAATCCAGATATTCGTCCCACAATTGGGCTGCTGTTTTATCACCCTCCTTAAGTAATACGAAAAACTTTTCCAGATTGCCGTCTGTGTACTGATCAAGCATACAGGCACTGCAGACGGTATCAAAACACCCGGTCCTTCCGCAATAACACCTTTTGCCGCCTTTGGGAACAACCAGCATATGCCCAATCTCTCCCCCTTTTTGGGTATCGCCTTCATATATGGATTGATTAATAATCACAGATCCGCCTACGCTGTTGCTCAAACTGATATAGAATCCGTTTTTGACCCTGTGGTCATTCCATATTTCCGCATATCCTGCAGCATAGGAATCATGTACCAGGCGGCTGTTATAAGGAATGTGTTTTGCGATTTCTTCTCTTGTCTTTCCGGTAAAATTCAGTGTCATGCCATAGAGGACAGTTTCCCCGTCATCCGAGACCAGGCCTGGTACGGCAATACCAACACCTAAAAGATCCTCATCCAAAATATTTGCCTGTTTCTTTACTTCTTCTACAGCCTCTCCGATTCTCTTCAGGTATTCGTCATCATCCAGGTTGAATCGCCTTTTCTCTTTTACAACTCCTGTTACCATTCCTGATAAATCTACCGCTACGGCATTTATGTGATTCACTGTACTATAAACACCAATTGCCATCTTGGCATTTTTAATGTAAGTAAAGGCAGTTGCATTCCGTCCCCCCGTATTTTTAATCTTACAGGATGTGTCAATGAGTTTCTGCTTTTCCAGATAATCCAAATTCTGCGTAACAGTTGGAAGGCTCAATTGCAAAGCCACAACAATATCCTGCTTTGATACTGAATTATTTTTCCGGACATATTGATAGATCAACTGCCTGTTTTTTAACTTAATCTCATTGGGACTTATTTTTTCTTTACTCATCTTGCCACCTGTTTTCTCGTAATCATTGTATTATACTTTCTAAATTTAATCCCTAAAATTATAGTAATATTAAGTCAGTTTTCTGTCAACATCTTTAAAGCAAAACTCATAAAGAAGCCAATCTTCTACGCTGTCTGTCTCTTTTTCTGAATACAGTCAAATCCCACTGCAAATGCCAGTACAAGGCCTTTTACGACCATTTGAACATAAGAGCTTACATTCATCAATACCATACCGTTTGTCAGAGCACCAATAATTAATACACCGGCAACCACATTGGATAACTTACCATAACCGCCTGTTACAGAAACACCGCCTAAAACTACACAGGTAATAACATCAAATTCATAACCATCGCCTGCCGTTGCCTGAGCTGAATTGGTTCGTGACAACATAACAATACCTGCAAGGCCCGCAAACAATCCTGACAATGAATACACCAGATATTTTACGCGGCCCACACGGATTCCGGAAAGCTTTGCAGCCTCTTCGTTCCCACCTACTGCATAAAAGTATCGGCCAAAGTAGGTTTTATTTAGAATAAAGCTCCCGATTACGAAACAGATAACCATAAGGATGACAGGAACCGGTATCGGCCCGACATATCCCTGTCCAATTACCTTGAATTTCTCTGTGAAGCCATTGATTGGCGTCCCACCACTCAAAATATATGCAATTCCCTTAAAAATTATCTGTGTCGCAAAGGTCGCAATCAGAGCCGGCATTCCGACGGATGATACCATAAAGCCATTCAGCGTACCAATGAGTGTGGCAAGCAAAAGGGACAGGATAATCGCTATATACATATTCATCCCATTATGTACCATAAAATAGGCACAAATAATATTTACAAAGGTTATGATGGAACCTGTGGCCAAATCAATCCCGCCGAGCAAAATTACGAAGGTCATCCCGATGGAGGCGATTCCATACATAGACACCTGACGTGCAATTGTAATGACGTTATTTGGTGTAATAAATCTGGGATTTGCGATGGTAAATCCCACACACAGCAGTATAAATACAACCCAGATTGCCTTATCTTTCAATTGGTAGAAAACTTTATCTTTCATACTGGATTAACCCTCCTTGACTGTTGCTGATGCATACACCATAATCTTATCCTGCTCGAAATCACACTTATCCAATTCTCCTGTTATGTGTCCTTCCGCCAGTACAACAATTCTGTCAGACATGCCCATCAGTTCCTCCATCTCGGAAGAAATCAGCAGAATTGTTTTACCTTCCTTTTCTACAAGATTGTTCATCAGCTTATAAATTTCGTATTTTGCTCCAACATCAATACCTCGGGTCGGCTCATCAAAAATAACCAGTTTTGAATTTGCCGCCAGCCATCTTGCCAAAATTACCTTTTGTTGATTGCCACCGCTCAAGTTCTTTACCAACTGTTCTAATGTTGGTGTTTTAATTGCCAGTTCTTCTTTATATTTCTCGGCAGTTGCTTTTTCTTTTCCGGCATCAATTACACTCATAGTGGAATTTCTTTCATATACGGCCATGTTAATATTGTTTTTTATAGATACACCAAGCAGCGCCCCATGCCGCTTTCTGTCCTCCGGTACAAGCGCAATTCCTGCATTGATTGCTTCACGCGGACTTTTGGGATTGATTTCCTCTCCATTAAAGATAATTTTCCCGGACTTTTTCTTAGCTGCTCCGAAAATCAGATTCGCTAGTTCCGTACGGCCTGCTCCAATCAATCCTCCTAAGCCCAGGATTTCACCCTTATGGATCTGCAGACTGATATGCTCATCACCGTTTCCACAGACATCCTGTAACTCCAGAACCACATGCTCATAATTGATGCAATCCTTCCTCTGCGGATAAGTCTCTGTCAGTTCACGGCCCACCATCAGATGAATGAGTTCTTCCACACGGCTTTCTTCGGTTATCAGAGTTTTCACATATTCACCATCACGTAATACAACAATCCGGTCAGACAAACGATATATTTCTTCCAGTCTATGAGATATATATATAATAGAAATACCTTCTTCTCTCAATCTCTCCACAACCTCAAACATGCTCTCTACCTCTGCACTTGTCAGAGGTGCTGATGGCTCATCCATGATCAGTATCTTCGCATCCTGCTGAATTGCCTTCGCAATTTCGACCATTTGCTGATAACCTACGGTCAGATTCTTCATCAGTGTCCTGGGATTGATTTTGATATGAAGCCGTTCAAATGCCTTCGCTGCTTCTCTTTCCATTGCTGCCTTATCGATAATAATTCCTTTTCTAATAGGTCTTCCCAGGAACAGGTTTTCTGCTGCTGACAGCTCTGCCACATTATTGAATTCCTGATAAATAATTGCAATACCATTTTCTGCCGCCAGTTGAGGCGTCATGCTTGTATGCTCTTTTCCGTTTACTATTATTTTGCCGGAGGTGGGGATGACCGCTCCGGAACATGTTTTGATCAGTGTTGATTTTCCGGCACCATTTTCACCAATTAACGCAAGAATCTCACCTTTTTTCAATGCAAGGGATACATCCTTTAGTGCCACAACACCCGGGTACTCTTTTCTTATGTGCTGTAATTGTAATACATATTCTTCACTCATATTATGCCCCCGTTATACAGAAAACCTGCCACTGGCAGCTTTCCTTGCATACTTTGGTATACAGAAAACCTGCCACTGGCAGCTTTCCTTGCATACTTTGGTATTGACAGAAGGCGGTGAAAACCGCCTCCCCATCTCCTGTTTTATTTTTCACTTATGGTAAGACTTCTTTTACTCGTAGTCTGCCAGATATTCATCAACGTTCTCTGCATTAATTACTACAAATGGTCTGTAAATATTATGGTCATCATTCTCAAATGTTTCGCCTGATAAAACTTTATCATATAGTTCTACACATGCTGTTGCAGTTCTGCTGTTTGAACCTTCAAATCCAACGGTTGTATTAGAAGCTTCTTTTCCACTCTTAATTGCCCGCATCTGCTGCTCTGTAGCGTCAGGAGAGAATATGCCACAGTCTTCTGGAATATTGTTATTATACTTTGTAAGAAGTGCCTGATTTGCACCTATATCGCCGCCTGCACTGACCGTTACAAATACTTTACAGTCCGGGTGTGCCTGAAGCACTGTCTCTACGTTCGTCTGTGCATCATTTGCCTCAAGGCCTTCAATATTAGCAACTACCTCATACTTGCCTTCGGCCCCCTTTAAGCCTTCCAGGATTCCGTTCTCTCTCTCTAACAGAATAGGCGTCTGGGGATATCCAATGACACATACTTCTGCTTTATTGTCTTCTGAATAATGTGCATTGATAAAATCAGCAGCCGGCCCTGCGATGGTTTTCCCTAGCTCTGTGTTGTCAAGAACCCAGTTTACAGTTGTGTTCTCCATCTTGTCATCCCAGCACATTACTTTAACTCCTGCGTCCAAAGCCTCTTTGCAGACATCTTCAATTGCCTTTGGGTCAGAAGGATGCACCATGATCATGTCGCAGCCGGCTGTAATGAAGTTTTCAATCTGGCCAATCTGTGTAGCAGAGTTGTCCTTACAGTCAACGAGTGTATACTCCCAGCCTTTCTCTTTTAACATGCTCTCAACTTCTCCAAAAACGCCTGCCCAGTAATCATTTTCCAGTGACTGAATTGTGATACCTAATTTGTACTTTCCATCCCCTTTATCCGCAGTATCCTCGGTTTTTTTGTCAGGACCTGCTGCTGAACCTGTCTCCTCTTTCGTAGTGCACCCCGCCAGCATAGACAGCCCCAGTGCTGCACTCATTAATACCGCTAAAATCTTTTTCATAAACCTTTTCCTCCCTTTGGATTTAATAACTTCTCAAATACCTTTCCCAAAAACACAAAACTTAGAAACATGTAAATGCCCCATCTACTACAATATCAGAACCGGTGGTGAAACTGCTGGTGTCTCCTGCCAGATATACACATATAGACTGCAGTTCTTCCGGCTTCCCAAGTCTGCCCATAGGGGCCATTGCATTCCACTGTTCAATCAGCGGGGCAAGACTTGGTGCATTGTTGATTAGTTCAGTTCCCATATATCCGGGACTGATACAATTTACACGGACACCTTTTTTTGCCCACTCCACGGCAAGCGATTTGGTAAGCATAATGACTCCCGCTTTAGATGCGTTATACGCACACTGGGGCTGGGGCACATTGACAATATGGCCTGACATAGATGCTGTATTAATGATGGAACCGCCTCCATGAGCCATCATATACTTTCCTGCAGCAACAGCGGTTAGGTAAACACCCGTCAGATTAATGTCTATTACTCTTTTCCAATGCTCAAAAGTCATCTCCTCTGCTGGTTCGTTGATGCAGATTCCCGCATTGCAGAATGCCGCCTCCAGTCCGCCCAATTCGGAAACCACAGTTTCAACCATCGCCTCCACCTGTTCGGGGTCTGTTACATCCGTCTTGACTGCTATCACCTTCCGGCCGGTTTTATCGGAAACTTCTTTTGCCGTCTCCCGTGCTTCATCAATATCTACATCTACAATAGCCAGATCTGCTCCTGCCTCAGCAAATGCAGCTGCCACGCTTTTACCGATTCCTCTTGCCCCTCCCGTCACAAAGATACGCTTTCCATCCAGTCTCATTCTTTCAATAATACCCACTTTTTTTGCTCCTTCCACGCAAAACACAATTTGCCAGCAGATTGTTGTTCTTTTAACAATATGTTTTATTAAACTATTTTATAAAACTAGTTTTAACTATATTATAGTGATTCTTGAAAATTGTGCAAGTCGTAAAAATATCCAAATATTTTATTGCTTTTTTGGCTGTTTTCAATAGCCGCTGCAAAAAAAATAGATTCAGAAACAGGAAAAGACTGTTTTATGAATCCACAATTTTATCTTGTAAGAATTATCAAAGTATAGTATATTATAACAAACTATTTCATGCGTAGGGAGGTAGGGGGGCACGATCATGGACTTATTACTGAATAATCTGATCAGCAGCCATATACTGTTGCCTGCAGCCTGTGTTTCGAGGGCTTATCAGCAGTCCGAAATCCATCAGATTGCAGTTTTTGAACAGGGCTGCAGTTCTTTTTTTGATACATTGGAAAAGATGACTCTGGTTTTTATCCAGAAAGATATGGGGAATTGTCTTGCGCATAAGCATCTGTTAAGGCTTAAAACCCGGGACTGTGCGCTTGTATTCTACCCGGATGACCCGGCTCTGACCTGGATTTCTGCCCTGGATCTGCCTGTGTTCCTGCTGCCTGACAACACAAACATATCTCAAACCATAGCGCAATGTTATCATTTGGCCTACAGCAGTATGCAAAAGCTTGCAGAAGCATCTCTCGAAACTATGGAGCGATTGTCCAGAGAAGTTCTTGAACATAAAGGGGGAAATAGATACATTATAAAAGTTGCTATGGACTTGCTGGAATGCCCTGTGGCTTTCGCTACACCGGATTTTCATCTGCAGAAAGCCCCCAGCATTCCGCCTGAATACCTGGTGCAGCCTCCCCTCTATACAGAAGATTCCTTTGACTGGGATCTGGCTCTGGATTCATTCCAGATAAAAACAGCCTGCTCTCATTCCTGTCTGGCCGAAGGCGTAGGCGGAGCGAAACTAAAGGGTTATGTTCACCAGAACCAATACTGCCGCAGACATGGCTGCCGTATCTTTATCATTCCCATAACCGATGACTCCAACTGTTATGGTTATCTCTTTCTTTCACAGGATGAACGAGTTGAAACCTTGTCCTCTGAAAAAGGCATAAAAATACAGCAGCTTCTGGCTATCTTGAAGTTCGAGATTATCAAGTCCGATGAAATTGCCCATACCGTCAATCGATACTATGATTTCCTGCTGGACGAGCTTATTGAGTCGGATCAGACAGATTTTAAAAAGCTGATGCAAAAGTACGGTTTGGTTCAGAAAGTCATCTACGATCAGTACTATGTTATGATTGCGGGAAGAAGCCCCCTGAATACCTTAGATATACCTTTTCACGAGCTTCTGACCAGCCAGCAGTTCAATCTTTTGTACGACCAGATGGTAAATACTTTAAAAACCATCAACTTCTTTCTGTTTGAGCGAAAGGATTGTATCGTTGTTCTGCTTCCCAGCCGGATGATCAAAGATACAACGGATGGATTTGCCCCTCTTGTTTCCCTGTTTCAGCATTTTTTGCAGGATCGTTATCAGGGAGCAGGCATCAGTCAGGTAGTTCCCACCAAGATGGTACGTCAGGGATATCTGCAGGCGCTCAAAGCTTTGGCTGTTTCTCAGCACTCTTTAGAGAAGGCTCCTTGCTTTTACGAAAAGCTCGGCATCCTGCGATACTTTTTTGACCACTCTGATAATATGGACTTTGCTCCTCTTTTGCAGATATATCAGGACTACATTCTTCCCATTGTCAGGTATGATGAGCAGCACGGAGCCGAACTCCTCCCTACACTGACAGCCTATATTACATGCTGCTCCTCGCCGTCCGCTATCTGTTCAGCTTTATATATCCACAAGAATACTCTGTATTCCCGATTGAATAAAATCACGCAGGTTTTGGGGAAGAGTCTCTCAGACAGCGAGGTTATTTTCAATATATCTATGGGCCTTAAGATCCAGACCTTAATACAAACCGGTATTCTGCAGGGAGAACTGGATCCTTAAGCTTAATAAACAACCTTTTCCCTGATTCCTTTCATGGTTACATGTGCACAGCAGATTCGTTCATATAGCTTCCATTGCTGTTCCACATCCGGGGCCACGGTATTAAAATACTCTCTCACTACGTCCCGGGAGTAATCATGTGCCACAAAATGCCCGTCATCTTCTGCCAGATGATCCACGGATTCAATCCCTGTTCCCGGTTCTGTAAAGCCGTACCGTTCAAGAAACCGCGCACCTTCCTCCCTGCTCAAGGTATTGTCCCATCGCCCACGGGAGACTTCCAGCTTTCCATAGCCTTCAAGCTCACAGTATGCATGCCACAGCGGCATAAGTTCTGCATACTTTTCGTCAATGCCTGCGTTTTTGAAAATGATCTCTTTTTCAAATGCCACCTGCTTCTCCATAGAATTATCAAAACTCATAGAGATCGCATGGCGGGCGGAGCCCTCACCAAAGGCATTGGATGTGGAGAACTGTGAGACAATGGACATTTCCGGCCAGCATGTGTCTATCATCGTCTGAAGCCGCTTTTCAAAATAAGTCAGGTGTCCCGGCTCCATTTCGTGTCCTACGTACTCCATCACTTTATCTACGGTCCAGGGATACAAAAGGTTAAAGTTCCGCTCATACTCGATGTGGTTATAATCATATCCAAATAAGATAGACAAAAAAACCATATCTTTATTGGGCAGTTCCCTCACTCTGACTCTGGGCATGCTATTGCCCGTAACGTTCATCTTTGCTCCTGCGATTTCGTGAAATATCTGCGTGGAATCCCTGATGACACACAGAAGATTCTCCGGTGGAATCGCCAGTGTTTTTCTGAACGTGCTTATTTTTTCCTGTACCGTACCAGCTCCCGGAAGCGCCTGGTTCAGTTCTTCCAAAATCCGGTCAAACTTCCGGTAATCACACGCGGGAGCCCGCAGTCCGTATAATCCCTCTGTCATCTCATCAAATGAAAATGTCTCTCCAAACAACAGCCTCGCTCTGACATTCAGGTTTTTTACGTGATCAATCAGATAATCAACTCTTTGCATTTCCTCAGACTTTGCAGTCTTTTTGTATTGTTCCAGGTTTTGCCCCAAAACCTCTGACTCATCCAGAATGTTTTCCAGCGTTTTTCCATGCTTTGCATCTCCGATTTCATAGTCCGGGATGATCTTATATTCACGGGAATAGCGCATATTTGTCCTTCTCCAGAACGGTCCTTCGGTGTACCATTGAAGATCCCATGCGTCATAACGGGTCTTGCACAGGGTCAGATCCACCAGTTGCCGGGCCATTGCGTTCAATGCTGCTTCTGCCAAAATTGTCCTCCTTTACTTACTGCAATACGCGGCAATTTCCTCACCGGCTGCAATCCACACATCATCCGTATTCTTCAGTTCTTCTAACAGTCTTTCCAGCATGAAGATACGGCCTTGTTCTCCAATGGCCTGGGGATCTAACTGCAGATTGAACAATGTTCCGAATCTTCTGGCACCTTCCAGTTCATACATCCAGTTGGCAAGCACGTCATCCATGCAGGCACTACGGGACTGACCGGGGGGAATCGGCGGATCAAATGTAAATACAAAATAAGGTAAATCGAACAGCTCCCAGTGAATAGGCAATTCCATCAGTTCACAGCCTTCCCGAATATAGGGTACATCATCATCAGAAAGAGAACTGGAGTATGCAAAGCCCAATTCTTTTACCAGTACCAGGGTTTCTTCACTGATTTCTCCCTCCGGCATGCGAAATCCTGCCGGTGCTTTCCCTGTAATTTCCGTCAGGGTATCCCTGGCCTCTGTCAGGGCAGCGCGCTGTTCTTCTACCGTAAGATGTGCCAGTATTTCATGGTTATTGCCGTGGCAGCCGATTTCATGCCCCCGCTCCACAATAGAGCGAACTGCATCTGGATACCTCTCTGCCACCACCCCAGGAATAAAGAATGTCGCTTTAACCTCATACCGGTCCAGTACCTCAAGCAGACCAGGCAGGCCAAACCAGATACTCGTGCGGCCCAGACGCAGGATATCCCCTTCGTCCACATTTATCTCCGGATAGTATATTTTTCCAAAAAACTCGGCGTCCAGATTGACGCTGATCATTGCCGCACATTTCTTATTCTGCGGCCATACAGTTCTTTCAATGAGCATCGTCCGTTCCTCCCATTACCGTTTGAAAATATTCTGCAATTTCTATACAGGGGGCACACCACACGTCCGGATGACCTGCCAGATATTCACAAAATCTCGCAAATATCACTGCCCTGCCGGGTGTTCCTGCAATTTGTGGGTGAAAAGCAGTAGAACCTGAGTTTCCTCTGCGCACCATCCCCTCAATCTCATGAACCCAGTTGCGATACGTATTATCATAAGGTGCAATCCGGGGCATTCCTTCCAGTACCGCCGGATAGGAGTTAAACACGGTCTGTACGTAGTCATCCATCTGCTCATCACGGCAGGGAATATTTACAGCCTTTGTGAGCACTCCGTCCACCATATACCATCCACAGCTCTCTCCGCTGATTCCGGCACTTGAATATACAAATCCGCCCTCGGAGTAAATCCACCTTTCTGTCTCCTGCAATAACGCACCTGTAGGACGGAATCCCAGAGCTTTTCTTCCGGTGTATTTAAGAAATATATCCTGACAATACTCAACCCGTTCCTTTTGTGCCTCAAAGGTATCGCCATATTCACCGGTATGATCCAGACCATGATGCCCGATTTCATGCCCCTTGTCTAAAATCTTATCAACGACATCCGGATGTTCCCTGACCATATCTGCCGGTATAAACCAGGTACTTTTAAGTGAAAACTCCTCAAGAATCTCTAATACACGAAGTGCACCCTTTTTCGGACCGTATTTTCCGATGGACGGACCCTTGATATAACTGTTTCCATTTGGCAGCGTTTTTGTCTTATTCCGCCATATTGTCTCACCGTCCAGGTCAAATCCCAGAGCAAATGCACTCCTGGCGCCATCTTTCCAAACCATATATAAACCTCTTCTTTCACTATCTTATTTATAGAATACCGCATCAAATATGCGTCTGTTTTCCTTCGCTTATCATACGGGAGTTCTACGTCCGCCGTTGGGCGCAAGTACCTGTCCCGTAACATACTCTGAGGAATCTGAGGACAGATACAATACCATATCTGCAATATCCTCCGGTACTCCGATGCGTCCCCATGGAATGTCTTTCAGCTCATCCTCCACAAACACATCAAAATCAGTCTCTTTCAGCATAGGGGTTTGCGTAGTCGGAACTGCAATTACATTAACATTAATATGATATTCACCCAGTTCTTTGGCAATGGACTGTGTAAACCCGATTAGACCTGCCTTCGCAGAGGCGTAATGCGTACAAAATTCACAGCCGATAATTCCAGATCCGGAACTTATATTAATAATCTTGCCGTACTCCTTCTTTTTCATATAAGGGATTACCTCTCTGCAAAGATAGAACGGAGCGGTGAGATCCACTTTGAGCATCCGATCCCAATCTTCATCCGTAATTTCCTCAAATGGCAGAGAAACGCTTCCGATTCCTGCATTATTTACCAATATATCTACGGTTCCAAATGTTTTAATTACATGATTAACCAGAGCCTTCACCTGGGTTGTATCAGACACATCACAGTGACAATATTCTGCTGTTCCGCCTGCCTGGCGGATTTCCTGAACGGCAGACTTACCCCAGTCATCCCTCAGATCACACACCATAACTTTGGATCCAAATCTGGCCAGCGCAAGGGCTGTGGCTCTTCCGATACCTCTGCCGCCGCCTGTTACAATGGCTGATTTCCCCCCTATTTTTAAATAATCGTATTCCATCTTTCAACACTTCTCCTTTCCAATCCCTACATCCACGCCCCGCCGTTTGGACACAGAACCTGTCCGGTGATATACTCTGCTGCTTCTGACACCAGAAACACGATAGCACAAGCCTGGTCCTCCGGTGTTCCCACGCGGTACCAGGGCAGTCCCTTTGTCTCATCCTCCCATGACCGCCCCGGAAGGTGTGCCATACGAGTATCCGTAAGCCCTGTACCAAGAGCATTTACATTGATATGATGCTTTGCCAGTTCCTGAGACAGTTCCTTCGCCAGCCCAATCATACCTGCCTTGGATGCAGCGTAATGGGGATCCGAAAAATCATATCCCAGCGCCGCACCGGAACTGACCATACAGATTTTACCGTGCTGTTTCTTTACCATATAGGGCACGACTTCATTCGTGAACATATAAGTTCCCGTCAAGTTAATACGAATCAACCTGTCCCACTCCTCATAAGTCATCTTGTCAAAAGTCTTTCCCCCTCCGAAACCACCGGCATTATTCACCAGAATATCCACGCTTCCAAAGGAGTCCACAGTCTTTGCAACCGTCATCCGGATATCTTCCAGACTTGCCACATCACACTTTGCAGCAATAGCGGTTCCGCCCCGCTTACCAATCTCTCCGGCCACCTTCAGCGCACTGTCTTCCTCTATATCACACACCATCACCTGTGTCCCCAGATCCGCCAGAAGTATAGCTGTAGCCCGTCCGATTCCATTACCTGAGCCGGTGACAATAGCTGTCTGTCCTTCCAGACGAAAGTAATCGAACATCGCTTTTTGTACACGTTCTTCCACAAAAATCCCCTCTTTCTCGTTTATTTTTTTATTTTTCCAAGATAAGCAGCCACAATGCTCTCATCAGCGGCCAACTCTGCCCCTGTACCACGCTTTATAATCTGTCCCTGTTCCAGAACGCAGGCTCGATGAGCAATGGACAAAGCCTTTCTCGCATTCTGTTCCACCAGCAGTACAGAGATACCTTCCCGATTGATTTTCTTAATAATGGACATAATATCATTTACAATCAGCGGCGCCAGCCCCAGAGACGGCTCATCCAACAAGAGCACCCTGGGTTCTGCCATCAGTCCTCTGGCAATAGCAAGCATCTGCTGTTCCCCTCCGGACATGGTACCGGCTCGCTGCTTGCTCCTTTCCTCCAGGCGCGGGAACATCTCATAAGCACGCTTTATACCACCCGCTCTGTTTTTACTGGTGTATCCCCCCAGAAGCAGATTTTCCTCCACCGTCAGGTTCGGAAAAATCCAGCGTCCCTCCGGCACCAGGCAGATTCCCTGCTCCACGACCTTGTACGGTGCACTTTCAAGCTTCGTATCATTATAATGCACTTCACCCTTCTGGGGTTTCAGCAATCCGGCAATACACTTCATCAGAGAGGACTTTCCTGCACCGTTGGCTCCCACAATTGCCATAATCTCGCCTTCCTTTAATTCAAAACTGACATCACGGATAGCCTGAATCTTGCCATATGAAAAACTGAGATTCTCTACGTTCATCATGACTCATTCACCCCCAGATACGCAGAAATAACTTCTGGATTATTTTGTATTTCCTCAGGTTTCCCCTCAGCCAGAAGCGTACCGAAGTTCAGCACTGAGATTCTGTCACAGATGGCCATAATCACATCCATGTGATGATCTATAATCACAATTGTAATATTTTTTTTGTTTCGAATTTCCCGTATGAAGTCCGAAAGCTTTGAGGATTCCTCTTCGTTCATGCCTGCTGCCGGTTCGTCCAGAAGAAGAAGGTCAGGTTTGACTGCAAGTGCTCTGGCTATTTCCAGGCGGCGCTGCATGCCGTAGGGCAGGTTATTGGCTTTTTGCCCCCGCTGTTCGGTAAGCCCGACATCCTTCAGAAGCGCATCACAGAATTTTCGCATCTCATCTTCCTGACTCCGGCACTTCCTGGTGCGGAAGAACCCGTCCCACAGACCGTATGTAATGTTCTTCTGGCATGCGGTCAGCAAGTTCTCATACACGGTTAAGTCACCGAACAGACGTATGTTCTGAAACGTTCTCGAAATTCCTTTTCTGGCGATGACATGGGTAGGCAGCCCATTAATGGGCTCATTTTGAAACAAGACGTCTCCTTTCGTAGTGTTATATACCCCCGTAATCATATTGAACAGCGTGGTCTTCCCTGCGCCGTTTGGGCCGATAATGCCATAGATACTGTCTTTGGGTACGTTAATCGTTATATTATCAGAAGCCGTGATACCGCCAAAGTGTTTTACCACATTCCTAAGCTGAAGTATATATTTCTGCTGTTCCATGAATCATCGCTCCTTCCCTTTGTATTTCACGTGACCGAAGAAACTGCGGATTCCTGATATACTCAATTCTTTTGTTCCCATGAGCCCGGACGGTTTGAATATAATTACCAGTACTACCAGAAGCCCGTAAAACACCATGCGCCATTCCTGAACAGATCCAAACCGCAGGATTTCCGGAAGCGGAACCAGAATCATAGAAGCGATTATGGTTCCTGTCAGACTGCCGCATCCGCCCAGAATTACTGTCATTACCAATTCGTCCGATTTAATCATACTAAACATTGTAGGACTTAAGTAGTGCATATAGTGAGCCAGTAATGCTCCTGAAATACCACATAAAGCACAGCTGATTCCCATAGCCAGTAATTTATAACTGGCCACACTGGTTCCGATGGAAGCCGCAGCCAGTTCTTCTTCCCTGACTGCAATACAATTTCTTCCGTGTTTGGATCGAATGAAATTGTGCAGAAGCCAGACCGTTACTATCAGGAAACATAGTACCATGGGAAATGTAGCTCCACCGGGCACATCCGTCATACCTCTGGCTCCCCCTGTGAGGTCAGGAAGATTTTCTATAATTAATTTGGTCACTTCACCGATTCCCAGAGTTGCAATTACAAAATAGTCACCTTTCAGCCTCAGTGTCGGATATCCGATCAGCAGACCGATCAGCAAGGCTGCCAGCATTCCGCAGATCAAACCCACCAGTATGGGTACATGAAAAGTCTTTGTAACCAAGGCAGACGTATATGCTCCGATTGCCATAAATCCCGCATGTCCCATAGAGAACAGACCTGTAAAACCAGTAAGTACAGAGACCCCCAGAATTGCGATCATATATATTCCGGTTAAAGTTGCAACACCAAGCCAGTAATTCATCTCTTCACCCCCCTATGCCTTGTCTTCTGTATGCTTTCCCAGCAGACCCGCCGGACGCACAAACAATATAATGACCAACAGTGCATAAGCAAAGATATCCCGCATGGAAGAGGATACGTAACTGGAAATCATAGTTTCCCCTATCCCCAGCAGAATTGCACCCAGAACCGCACCGGGAATACTTCCAAGCCCGCCGAATACAGAACTTATGAACGCTTTGTTCGTCATGGATGTTCCGAGAGTCGGAAAAGCCGTGTACTTCGCACCCAGCAGTGCTCCTGCCAATCCTGCAAGGCTTCCCGCAATCAAAAATACAATCAAAATCAGCTTCTGTACATTTACGCCCATAATGGCCGTTGCATCCAGATCAAAGGAAGCTCCTCTGATTGCCAGGCCAAAACGGGATTTATGTATGAACAATTCGACAAGAATCAAAGCTGCAATACACACTACAAAAATAATCAGGTCTACCTGTCCGATGCTCGCCCCGAACAAATGAATAGACTTATTGGAAAAATTCACCGGATACACCCGGAATCGGCTGCTGAAACTAATAATAATCAGGTTTTCACACATGGTAGATATCCCAAGTCCTGTAATCAACAGATAGATACGGCGGGCCTTTTTCTTAAGGAGCGGGCGGTATCCCAAAAGTTCGATTAACATGGCAAGTCCGCCTGCCGCAAGAACTGCTATTATAATTCCTACAAACAAATTCTGTACCAGACCCGCCAGCACAAAAAATGCACAGAACGCACCAATTGTAACTGTTATGCTGTGCGCAAAATTAGTAAAATTCAGTAAACTGTAAATCAGTGAGTATCCCACTGCCATCAGGGCATAGATACTGCCAATCGATAACCCATTAATTAATTGTTGAAAGAACAAAAGAGTTCCCCCCTTTCAAAGGACGATAATTTACTCGAAACGGTATTCATCCAATTTCACGAACTCAGTTCCCTGAATCTGAAAAATAGAGGCAGTACGTATAGGGTTATGCGTTTCGGGATCTATAGAAATCACACTGGTCAGGCACTGCACATCCCTGGAATTTTCCAAAGCATCTCTGATTTTCTCCGGATCTGCTTCGCCAGCTGTCTCTATGGCCGCCTTGATGAGATCAAAACAGTCATAAGCCAGATACGCATCGGTACCTCCCTTATCTGGATCCATATCCCAT
Organism: Novisyntrophococcus fermenticellae; assembly: GCF_018866245.1. GTDB lineage: Bacteria > Bacillota > Clostridia > Lachnospirales > Lachnospiraceae > Novisyntrophococcus > Novisyntrophococcus fermenticellae. The sequence continues at coordinate 983,416 of NZ_CP076458.1, read as the reverse complement.
TTTTCCTGAAAAGCGGCCTTAAACTCTTTTAAGTTTTCATCATTTACATCCATAGCGCAGGGAAATACAGCTTCCTGAACCTCGTCCTTCGCAACTTCAAACAGATCCTGCATCATCCATGCATCCACTCCCAGAAATGGAACATCGATTCCCAGAGCTCTGGCCTGCTTTGCAATCAGCCCCACTTCTTTATAATTAGCCGGTATCATAAGTGCATCAAAGTCTCCCTGATTTTTAATCTTGGACAATTGCGCACGAAAATCCACATCTCCGGTTTTATAGGCCTCTGAGCTTGTTATCTTACCACCTTTTTTCTCAAAAGCTTCGGTAAAGTTTTGCGTGATTCCCAAAGAATATTCGCTGCTGATTTCATACAGAATCGCTACATTTTTATAGTCCAATTTTTCAAATGCATACCCCCCCCATAATATCGCCCAGCTGTGGATCCGACAGACAGATACGAAACGCATAGGGGCGGACAGATCCGTCTTCCTCATGCTGTGTCACCTTATAATTGGTACCTGTCGTAGTGATATGGGGAACCTTGTACTCCTCACACACCTCACTGAGCGCAATGGCGCAGGAAGAGGAATCCGGTCCGATAAATGCTACAACGTTATCGCTCTGAAGCGCCTTGCGGGCGGCATTGGTGGTTTCCACCGCATCACCGCGGTTATCATAAATTTTCAAATCAATCTGCTTACCCAGAATGCCTCCGTTATCATTGGTTTCTTCGACCAGCATCTTCAACGTATCGGACTCCACCTTACCCCAAAGAGCAGATTCTCCGGTAAGCGGCCCTATGTATCCCAATACAATCTCGTCGCCGCTCCCAGAGCCTTTTCCACAGCCCATAACAGAACATGCCATCAAAGCCGCCATACCCAAAATAATTAATTTTTTTACCTTTTTTTGCATAATCTCTTTCCTTCCTTCTTTCAATATGATTTTCTAAACGGGATCCTTTTCTATATCAAAGGTGATTTCATCTCGAAATCACCTTTGATATATGCGTGAAAAATAACAGTTTTTCAGGAATATTTATCTTTTCTTTTATTGTAAATAAATATCAGTATTTTGCAATTGTACAAAAATCCTTTTTTTCGGTTCCCCCTTCGTACTTTTGTTTATTTTATAATAAATATGCAGGATTCCCTCAGCCAAGCCTTGTACTGCTATCCCTTAAATAGTATAGTAGCATCATAATAGCATCTAATAAAACGAGGAGGTTCGCCATGGTAAAGACATGCATCCAGGATATCGATTGTTCCGGGCAGCATTACCGGAAGATTTGCAGTATTGATACCGAAATCATCGAAAACCCCACCACCCCTTTAATCCATCGGATGTCCCGCTTCTGGCTGATTAATAAGGGCACAGGTGTCCTGAAACTTCAGGACCGGGAATACAATCTGTGTCCCGGTACCATAGTATCCATACTTCCTTGGCAGATATCTGATATCGTCCAGGTGGATTCTCCACTTCAGTTTTTCCTCCTGGTGTACTATTTTGATACGGTAAACGTACTGATAAAATCCTCCTGTAATGGAGATACCGGATCCTTAACCCCAATTGAATTTATGGACAGCTGCCCGGTAGTACACTGCGGACAGGAAGATTATCTTCAAATCCGGGAAATCTTCGAACAGCTTCTTCGGGAAATCAACATGATGCCGATGATGTCATCAACGATGGAACCCCTGTACCATTCCCTGTTTTTAAAGAACAAACTGGTGGAACTGATTGTCCGTTTCCAGCGTATAGGAGTTCAAAACCATAATTATTGTCCCATCCGATCCGATATACAGAAAAGTGATATTCTGCATTATATGTACAACCATCTCAGCCGGAAGCTGACCTTAGAAGAATTATCCCGAATCTTTTATATGAGTGAATCCTCCATCAGCCTCTACATCACCCAGACTACGGGACTGTCTTTCTTTAACCTCCTGCATGAGATGCGTATCGGCAAGACGATTGATTTCCTTCTTCATACAAATTTTACAATGGAAGAGCTTGCTGAAATTCTGGGATTTGCAGACAGCTCCCACTTCTGTAAGGTATTCGCCGCCCGAACAGGCATGAAAGCCAATGATTTCAGGAAAACCTATCAGAATATACAGGAGCTGTGCAATATAGAAATCACAAGAGATGCATATGGAGTTGTATCTTATATTTACCGGAACTATAACCGGAAACTGACGCCGAAAGAAACGGCCGGCAGATTCCATATCACGATCCGGGAGTTAAACATCCTCCTGCTGCATCTGGTAGAAAAGAATTTCTCTGACTTTTTAAACTTCATCCGGGTAAACCGTGCCTCTGAACTACTAAAAAATACCGAAAAGGGTATAACAGAAATCGCCATAGATGTAGGTTACAACAATGCCAAAACCCTGACCCGAAATTTTCTGCGATTCCGTACCATAACACCCGGAGCCTTCAGACAGCATGTTGAACTGCAGGAAGATTCCTTACAGACATGATTTACTCCATCACGCCTAACCCTTTGGCAACAATAGCGATAAAGTCCTGAACATTTGTTACAATGGTTGTGGCGGACAAGCTTCCCCGATCCAAAAGCTTATTCACTACGAATTCATCGGCATCCACAGTATACAGATACACGGGACGGATCGTTCCGTCAGGCAGCACCCTAAAAGACGGAGTCATATTTCCTGTGGCTATCGTATGCAGCATAGTGGCCAGACAGATGACACAGGTAGCATCTTTAATCAGCTTACGCATAGCCCCCTGCCCCAGATAAGCATCTCCGATGACCTCGGGTATGGGACCGTCATCACGGATGGATCCGGTGAGCACGATAGGGACATTGTGTTTTACACAATTATAGATAATTCCATTATCAATGTTATAATCCTGAATAAACTGCGGAATGGAACCGCTCTTTCTTACTTTGTTAATCACGTCCAGATGGTTATAATGCCCATTCGGATGTGACGCCTGGGTGTAAATATCCTGTCCCAGAGCTGTGTGCAGCAGCGCCCCCTCCAGATCATGCGTAGCCAGTGCATTACCAGCCATCAGTCCGTGTGCATAGCCTCCTTTGATCATGCCCGACATCGCCTCTCTGGCATCATGATCAAAGGCAAATGCGGGTCCCATAACCCATACAATATTTCCATGCTCTTTCTCATATCTGAGCAGTTCAAACAAATTATCGTAATCTCTTGCATAAGAGGTTTCACGGCTTCTTCCCTGACGAAATACAAACTTGTCATCTAACTGGTTCCCTTCCTCTTCAAAGCCTCTGCAGTGCATATAGATGCCTTCTTCACAGTTTTCAGTGCGGCCCAGGATGACCTTATCCCCTTTTTTCAGGTTCCGGTTCTCCACTACGGCAAGGTGCCCATCGTCACAGATTACTACACTGGAATCCATACGGCTCTCTTCAGCCAGCATCCATCTTCCTCCGATTTTGAAGTACTCCGGATACATGGAAGTGCTGTGGAAATATTCCGGTGCCACTCCATCCTTTTCTGCTTCCTCATACCGCACCTCAGGCGCATCCTTAAACTGCTTCCGGTTAAAATCCGGATGATGATATTCTGGTATTTTAAATGACATGATTACTTACACTCCTTTCACTTTACAAATCCGCCCGTATCAACGGCATACTCATGCATCTCGGACCGCCTCTTCCCCTGGACAACTCAGAGCTTGGCATCTCCAACACTTCAATACCGTTATCCCGCAAAATCCCATTCGTAATATAATTCCTGTCATACACAATTACCTTTCCCGGATTGATACACAACGTATTGGAGCCGTCATTCCACTGTTCTCTCTCAGAGGCCATCCAATCCTTTCCGCCGCAACGGATCAGTGTTACCTTATCAAGTCCCATACAGCTGCATAAAATCTCCGCTAGTGTTCCCTTTCGTTCAATTACAGATAAGGAATCCTTCCGGATCCCCCGGCAGATTTCATATACTTTCAGGCTATCCAGGATTCCGGGATGAATCGTGAACTTATCATAATCAATCTGAGTCAGTACCGTATCCAGATGCATATAGGCCCGTATGCTTGGGATATCCAGAGCCAGAATTTTCTCGATTTCTGAATCCCTGTCTTCAAAAATATTCTGTGCCAACAGTTCAATGGCCTCCGGTGTCGTTCGTTGCGAGATACCCACCGCAAGAATCTTGTGGCTCAGGTTCAGAATATCCCCTCCCTCGATGCAAAAGGGATTTTCTCTTCTGTAATAAAAAAGCATATCTTCAGAGAAATCGGGGTGATGCCGAAGAATCAGCTCCCCATATATCGTCTCCCTTCTTCTCGTCTTAGAGTACATGTGATTCAGACTGACACCATTACCGATACTGGCAAAGGGATCCCGGGTAAAATACAGGTTCGGTATCGGGTCCATCACAAAGCGGCCGCTGTGCTTTACCAGATTTGCCAATGGACTATGTCCCGTCTCCTTCAACTCATGCATACTGATTCCTGCCATAGTTTTCAGTACCAATTCTTTTTCATCCTCAATAGCATTCAAAAGTTCAGATAGCTGGCTCTTAAATTTCAACGCCAGGCTTCCGCCCTCCTCAATAATCTGCCGAATAAAGTTTTCTCTGATCTCGGGACTTGTTCTTAGTACTTCTGCTGCCAAATCTTCCAGATATACAACTTCGCTTCCCTGACTCTTTAGAATATCCGCAAACTCATCATGCTCCTGTTGTGCTGCTTTCAGATAAGGGATATCGTCAAACAGCAGCCGCTCCAGTTCTCCCGGCACCAGATGCTCCAACTCTTTGCCGGGCCGATGAAGCATTACTTTTTTTAAGCTGCCAATCTCATTCGTTACATGAATAGACATCCTCCACCTCCATCCGTTGTTTCAAATATATTCTGTCTTATCCTTATTCTATCCTAAAACGCAAAAACACAACGGACAAGTTACAGGGAATTTATTGTATTTTAACGGCAATAATTTCATGCATAAAGTAAGCCTGCCAAAAGGCAGGCTTACTCGTTATGTTCTCCTGTCAAAAGCTCTTTCATCTGAGCAATCGCATCTCTATACGATTCCCATGTGATGTTTGCCTTTGACGTATCTTGTTTGATTTCACTTCCCTTAAATCCTGCTACCAGGGCTCCTGCATTCAGTCCGGCTTGTATCCCCGTAGGCGAGTCTTCCACAATGATACACGCTTCTGGCGAAACATGTAAATATTGCATTGCCATAAGATAACCTTCCGGATCCGGTTTTTTGCATTTCACCATGTCTCCGCATATGATTGTATCAAAATAATGAACCAGATTCATACGATTTAAAGCTGTGATAATTAGTTTGGAATTGGTGGACGAAACCAGACCTATTCCCAATTCTTTCATGCGGAGATAATCGAAAAGCTCCTGCAATCCAGAAATTGGCTTTAAGAGCGGACTGTTTTCATAATAGCTGCCGAGTTTTTTTCTCACCTCAAAAAACTCCTCCACGGATATATCCTTCCCATATTCCTTTAAAATCTTTTCTGTCTGTTTCCTTCCATCTGTCCCTATATATGATTTTTTCTGGTCATCAGTCAGTTCTATTCCATACTGCGCGAATGCTTTCTGCAGGTATACTGATGTGCCCATCTCTGTATCTGCTACTACTCCATCAAAATCAAATAATACTGTTGTTATAGTCATATACTGATGTTCACCTTCCATATATTATAATGTCATATTGTAATACGATTACCAGGCAACGTCAACCTTTGACCGCTCCACTGGTAAGACCGCTTACAAACTGTTTAGACATAAAGACAAATAGAAGTTACCTTGATTAATCTGAAATGTGTTCTAATAACCAATCAAAGCTTTTTTGCATAGCACTTTCGGGATCCTCCACATACAGATTATTTAATATCTCCAAACTTATCCTTCCCTTGTAATTAGAATTGTCCAAAGCTTGCAGCATTTCAAAAAGAGGTAGTTCCCCTTCTCCTAATATAAAATGGCCATTAGGAATTCCATCTGCAAAGTGAACGTGTCTCAAATGGTTTCCTAATATTTGAATTGCTCTTTCAATAGTCTCCCCGCTATATCCCAATACAGCTGTATCAATAATTCCGGCTAGTGAGGTTGAATTGACATCCTGGATCATTTCCACTATATCATTACTTGTTAGTTCAAGCCCTACATTCCTTTTAATGAGATTTTCTATCCGAGCCCCCGCAGCCGAACAATACTGTACTCACGCCAATGCCTTTCTGCACAAAAAAAGAGCCAATCAGGCTCAATAGGGCAAAAGACACTTATCACATGAATGGATATCTAAAATTATAGATTTCATTCTTCTTTCTATATCTTATATTGCCGGCAGGTTCTCACGTAATTCAAAGACCAAGTAGTTCAGGCCTTTCTTTATCTGTGTCTCACTTTGTTCTTAGTATTTCAGGAATTTCCAATCCACTGCCTTACGATGTCAACACTAACTTCAACAATTTCCGCAACCAATTCAATACTCAATCCTTTATGATTCATATTTAAAGCTATTTTTTTCTTTCCTTCTTCTCGGCCTTCTTCACGTTCTTCTTGACGAAGTAATGCCAGCTCCTCCTCTTCATTGTATTCAAATATACGCATCTGGATAGCCTCCTTTCGATGCCTGGTCAGGAAATCCGTCAAAACTCCTTCTCTCAAGCTCTCGTTGACTGCGGCTTCCACCGCTTCCTCTATGCTCATCCCTTTCACATATTTTCTGACTTTATCAACATAACACGTTTTTTTATAATCTGCAACCCAAATGAGCATCATTTGTCACTCACTCCCCTTCCCGGCATACCGTTTTGGCGTCGTACCATAATACCTTTTAAATACCTTACCAAAATACCCGGAATCTTTATACCCCACAGCCGCTGACAACCGGGTAACATTTGTCTCCCCCTGCTCCAGAAGTTTTCGCGCATGTTCCATACGGGTTGTCAATATAAAATCTGTAATCGTGCATTTCATATATCTGCTGAATAACTTTCGGATATAGCTGGCGTCCAATATCATATAGTCCGAAATCTGCTCCACAGACAGATTTTCCTCCATGTAATGTTCTCTGATATAATTCTGTACACGAGTTATAATCTGCATGGAGTGAGAAGACCGTGTAGCAGAATATCGTTGAAGGGTTTTATCATACAGTTTCAGAAGAAACATACAAGTATCATGAATGCGCGCCGTAGCAAAGCCGTTTTGGTACCAGGAAAGGTCATTTTCTAATACCTCCAAGATATTTCCATTTTTTTCGGATATAAAAGACAGGCAGATGGAAAAAATGGAGGAAAATATTGTCTGGATGGAGTCACTGTCATACTTTTTGTCCAGTATCTCTCTTTCCACTTCCTTCAGAATATCTTCTACCTCTGAAATTGAATTCTGTCTGAGTGCGAGCATTATACGATTATAGACATCCAGACTGTAAAATCCCTTGGAAAGGCCGGGCATATTTTCATTAAAATAATGGATGTTTCTATTTCCGGAATCATGATTTTGCAGAGCCAGAAGAGCATTCTTATATGAGATACTGATTTCCTCCTCTCCTGTTACCAGGTTTCCGATACCAATGGAAAGAGTAATCGGAAAACACTTTTGAATAAAATCCGCTGCTTTTTTCACCGGCGAATCGGAATACCTGTTATGAGCGTCTTTATCACGAAAGTTAAACAGATAGATGATACGATCACAAGGGCCATAAAAGGAATAAAACCTTTCTGTCCCCGACAACATTTCATTCATACAATTGACGACACTGAATTTCCAGAGGGGCAAATCCCTCTTGCTGAGTTCCATGCAGTTCAGATATCCAATCTCAACGACCATCACCTTAAAGAAATCCGAAATCTTCCAATTCTCCGGAACGTTTTTCTTGCTTTCGTAAACTATGGAATCCTCTGGGATATAGGATAATAAAGAGTTTAGAAACTTATCCATAATTACCTGCTTCGCCTGCCGGTCTCTGGAGTTCCGTAAACGTATCCGCTCGTATTTCTGTCTCAGCAGCAGCAGCAGCCTAGTCAGTTCCTCCGGTGAAAAGGGTTTCAGCAGATAATCTTCAATATGCAGTTGAATCGCTTTTTTTGCATATGCAAAGTCAGAGTAGCCTGTGACAAAAACCATCATCATATCCGGAGCCAGTTCACGTACCTTTTCAGCCAGTGAAATCCCATCCATAAGAGGCATGTTAATATCCAGAAATGCCAGATCAGGACAGGAATCCTGGATAGCACTTAAGGCCTCCTGTCCGTTCTGCGCCACACTGCTGATCTGAAACCCAAGGGAATTCCAGTCCACCGCTGTAAGCATATAGTTTCTAAAATGAATTTCATCATCTGCAATCAGAACCTTAATCATAACTTCTCTCCTCGCATAATTTTATCTGAGATACGAAGTAAAATTGTAGTACCCTCGTTTTTTCTGCTGAAAATCCGATAACGAAAGGCTTCACCATAGTATAGCGTCAGTCTTAATATAACACTCTTGAGTCCGAAATGGCCCTGATTTTCACTGGATTGAAGAAGCTGCTGCATAAAAGTCTCCTCCATTCCTGCACCATCGTCACGAACACTCAGAAAGATATATCCCGAAACACGGTGTGCCTTAACAATAATTTTACCGCTATGTGCACTTTCCTTCAAGCCATGGTATAGTGCATTTTCGACGAGTGGCTGCAGGGTCATCTTTGGAATCAGAATGTGTTCCACTGCCGGCTGAAGGAACAATTGGTAGTCCAGAATATCATCATAGCGGTATTTCTGAATAGATAGATAGCTTTTTACGATATCAAACTCCTCTTTCAAGGGTATAAATTCCTTTCCATTGCTCAGAGAACTGCGGTAATAATCAGCCAAATATTTTGTTACGGCCGCAGCCTCCCTGGATTCCCGCTGAAAGCACATTACATAGATTAAATCCAGTACATTGTAAAAGAAATGTGGATTTATCTGAGACTGAATCAGGGAAAGCTCATACCTTCTTTTCTGATTCTCTTCTGTCTTAATCCGATCCGTCAGTTTTTCAATTTCCTGAACCATCTGGTTAAAGCTGTCCGAGATATCACCAAATTCATCCTTTCGTAAAAGGTGAGACCGTGTTTTAAGATCCCCTTCCTCCACCTTGTGAATTTTACGGGTCAGATATTCCAGTGGATTTGTAACCAGGTAAGAGAAGACACCAATCAAAAGCGATATATTAATCAAAGTAAGTGAGCATACAATCAAAATTAAATACGTATTATGACGGATATTAACCGTTAAGTCTGAAATAGAGGTCTGATTAAGCAGCACATAATCGAACTTTTCTAATTCTACCCAGGTAATCAGACTGTCCTCATCGGAAAGTTTTAAAAAACCATTTCCGCTTTTCCGGGTGGATATAAGTGCCCGGAGGTCTTCGTCAGCAAGGCTCATCAGCTCCTTTTTGTGTGTGGAGGATACGATATTTCCCTCCGGATTCAAGAGATAATAATGCTGGTCTGTATTTGTAAAGAGACCCGAAATCTTACTTTCTTTGATATTAAATATCAGGTAACCAAGGGTGTTTCCGGTATCAATTTGAATCACACGCTTGCAAAAAGTAAGCACAGGCTCCGAGGTGATCCCCGTATCCGGGCGATAATTGATATCAAGAAACATGTCTTGAGGAATTCCTTTATCAGGAATTCCGGATAGAATTCTCTTTAATATTGCATCAGAATCCGGGGGGATTTCAGTTCCGGCATATATCAATTCTTGCTCATTTTGGGCATAGAACAAAATAGAGTCCAGAAACGGAAACAGGTGAAGATTATAGCGAAATGAGGACTCCAACAGGTTTTTCGTTGTATTTTTAAAAGGGACTGTACCCATCAGCTGATTGATATTTTTAATCAGTTCGTTAGAACACACAATTGTGTTCTGATATTGGGTTTCAAATTGATTTTGGATCAGAAAGCACTCATTCTCCATATGCTGCTTTGCTGATTTTATTTCCTTATTATACAGTAGTTTATTAGAGAAAGCCAAAAGAATAAGATTTTGCACCAGAATACTTGACAAGATAATAAGGATGAGCTTCTGTTTTAATTTTAAATCAAGAAAAAGTGTTTGAAATTTCCGTATCATCATTTGCCTCCATAAATCTTTTTCATCCTTTCTACATTATAGTTTAATGCGAACCTGCATACAAGTTATACAAAGAAACCAGCCTGTTTTTTCCAGTTACGCCTGTTTTTTTCAGGCAAAAGAAAAAACGCGTTTAAAAAAGCTTGTTTTTTTCTATATTATGCGCATTATTATCAGGACAAAAAGGCAAAGCTATGAAATACTATATATATAAATTCAAGGAGGAAAAGAAGATGAAGAAAAAAAGCATCAGCCTGTTTTTAACCGGAATACTGTTAGCATCTACGTTAGCCGGATGTGGGAACAACGCAGAAAAAGCACCGGAAAAGAAAGCAGAATCCGGCAGTACAGAAACTTCCGGCCAGGAATCGGGAACAGATGTCAGCAGGACGCTGAAACTGTATACACACTACGGAGAGGGCGAAAAAGAATCCGTAGATTATGCCATAAAAAAGGTGCAGGAAAAGTATCCTAATATCAAGTTTGAAATAGAAGCCCACGCGCAGGATGACGGTCAGACGCTGAAAACACGGGCCGCCACAGGTGATATGCCTGATATTGCGCATGTAAATGCAGGTGATGTTGAAGCCTTGTCCGCAAGCGGAAGTCTGCTGAATCTTGATGAGCTGATCAAATCGACAGGCTATTCTGATAAATTGCTGGATTCGGCAAAGGACTTACCTTATTATGATGATGGCACGGCATACATTTTCCCGGACGGCGGTGCATCAGCAATTCTTTTATACTATAACAAAAAGGTATTTGAAGACAATAATATTAAGATTCCCACTAATTATGAGGAACTGTCGGAAGCTGCAGAACAGCTGAAGGCAAAAGATATTATTCCCTGCTCTATCTTTGCAAAGGAAGGATTTGTAATCGGCGCCTTCTTTGACATGTTTGCTTTGAAGTATAACGAGGGTGGAATTAAAGCACTTTCTGAAGCGGAGGCTCATGCATCGGATGATGGATATTCTAAAGCAATTGATAAGATGATGAAGCTTGTGGATAGCGACTTTTTTGAAGCCGGGAGTACCTCTACGGATTACGATACAGCCCAGAGCCTGTTTACCTCCGGTAAAGCGGCCATGTTCATCAATGGTGACTGGGACATCTCTTCTCTGGAAGAAAAGCTGGGGGACGATCTGGGATATTTTGAATCTTATCCTACGGCGGATGCCGGTAAAGAACAGGAGCAGAACTATTATGCATTTTCCGGTGGCTTTACTTATGAAGGCTATGCCATTTCTGCAGATACCAAGGACCAGGAGCTTGTGGCCGATGTAGCTGCTCTTTTGGCCGAAGCTTCTGTTGAAGGCAACTATATCTATCAGGCCAAAATACCGGCCATCATGGATGTGGATCCGTCTCTGACACCAGTAAAAGAAATTCCGGCGCTGGCAAAAACCGAGGCGGAAGAGATAAAGAAGATGGTTTTCAAAACCACCTGGACACATACCATGAAAAATGTGGACTTTTCAACTCCTTTTGTCGAACTTCTTCAGGAAATGCTGACGGGTATGGATGCAGATGAGTTGAAGACCTCTATCGATGATCTTGTTGACTCTGTAGGCGGACAGGAGTGATACGATGAATAAAATGTTGGCGGATAAAAAAGCAATTTTTATTTTCACGATGCCATGCCTGGTTTTTTTCGGAGTGATAGCCTTTTATCCGGTTTTGCAGACGATGGTAAAAAGTTTCTATGACTGGGACGGCCTGACCACAGGAACGTTTACAGGTCTTGATAACTATGTCAGATTATTTCAAGACAGAGTGTTCTGGCGTTCCTTTCGTAACGGTATGATTGTTGCTGCTGTACTTGTTGTTCTGGAGGTCATTGTAGGTCTGTTTTTGACTCTGGTATTGATGAACCCTAAAATCAAATGCAGAAAGTTTATCAGAAGCAGTCTCTTTATCCCAGTGGTCTTATCTGTTACAGTGGTCTGCCAGCTTTGGTCCTCTATATTGAATCCGGAAATAGGATTAATTAACCGAGTTTTTGAGATGCTGGGAAGCTCCTATCGCCAAGATTGGCTTTCAAATAAAAACATAGCCATCTACATCATTGCTTTTGTGAATGCATGGCAGTATATGGGATATCAGTTTGTAATTATCTATTCTTCTGCCAACTCCATTCCTACAGACTACCTGGAAGCAGCCAGTATCGATGGGGCCAGCAGATGGCAGAGCAATTTTCATATTTTAATACCTATGCTGAAAGATACGATGAGAACCAGTCTGATCTTTGCAATCACCGGCGGATTCAACATCTATGCGCAGATGCAGTTACTGACCCAGGGCGGGCCGGGAACAGCTACTTACAGTCTCACATATATGACATTCCGCAGCGCCTTTAAACTGCGTAAATACGGATACGGATGTACATCGGCAGTTTTATTGATTTTACAGTGCCTGCTTGCGATCGGAGTGATCAATATAGTTCTGGGAGAAAGAAAGGAGAGGGATGCATATGGAAAGAAGAAAGCATAAAACAGCCTATGTCCAGACAATCATCCTGGTGGTGTTTGCCTGCATCAGCCTGTATCCCTTACTTTACCTGATTGGCTATTCGTTAAAGACAAATGATGAGATATTTTACAGCAATCCATTTGGCCTTCCTTTATCCCCGCAATGGATAAACTACGTAAAGGCAATCACTACCTTTGATGTGCTCACCTATTTCAAGAACAGCGTCCTAACGACAGTGGTATCATTGGCGGGGATTTTTACACTGATACTTCCCTTTTCCTATGCAGTCGCCAGAATGCAATGGAAACTGAAGGGCCTTGCAACAATGTTTATTTCCATCGGATTATTTATACCATTACAGGTAAGCTTGATTCCTCTGTCTGTCCTGATTAAGAATATGGGCATGGCGAATACTTATGGCGCATTGATTTTGCCTTATATTGCATTTAACATAGCCTTCCCATTTATGATCTTGTCCGTGGCCTTTCGGGCACTGCCCAGAGAACTGGAAGAGGCGGCGTTTATAGATGGAGCAAGTGTATACCGAACCTTCTTCTCCATCATGCTGCCTCTGGTAAAGCCGGCCATTGCTTCGGCTATGCTTTTCGCAGCATTGGGGATTTGGAATGAATATATCCTCCCCACAGTTATGATTTCAAGCGACAGCCTTAAAACACTCCCCGCAGGCTTGGCAACCTTTGTCGGCCAGCACAGCACAAACTGGGGAGCGATGGGGGCTACTATGATGATGGCAAGTATACCGACAATCATTCTTTATCTATGCTTCAGCGAAAAAATTGAAAACTCCCTCACCGTTGGCGGAGCCGTGAAAGGATAAAAATTTTATGACAAAATTATATTATCAGGAACCGGGGACATGGTTTGGTGACTGTATGCCCTGGGCTCATGATGGAATCTTCTATCTGTTTCATCAAAGGGATAACCGGAACCCAAAACCATTTGGAGAACCCTTTGGATGGGATCTCTCAGTTACCCGGGACTTTGTGCACTACGAAGATAAGGGCGTAGCGATTCCCAGAGGCAGCATGGACGAGCAGGACCAGTTTATATTTGCCGGTTCTGTGTTTGAGGCCGAAGGCAGTTTCCACGCCTTCTATACGGGTTATAACAGAGATTATGAAGGTATGGGGAAAAATCCCCAGGTTTTGATGCATGCGGTCAGCAGTGATTTGATTCATTTGGAAAAAACAAATGACGATCTGACATTTTCCCCTCAGGAAGGATATGATCCGGGTGACTGGCGGGATCCTTTCGTCCTTTGGAATGAAGAAGAAAACCAGTACTTACTCCTTCTGGGGACCAGAAAAAACTCTCCTAAAACAGCCCAGACAGGCTGTACCGTATATTTCACCTCTCCCGATTTGAAAAACTGGGAATTCAAAGGCGATTTTTTTTCACCCGGATTATACACCATGCATGAGATGCCGGACTTATTCCGGATTGGCGACTGGTGGTATCATGTGATATCCGAATACAGCGACAGAGACCGTATGATATACCGTATGTCCAAAAGCATCTACGGACCATGGATCACACCGGAAGACGATGCTTTTGACGGCAGAGCTTATTATGCGGCACGAACCTGTGCGATGAACGGAAGACGATTTTTATTCGGATGGGTTCCCACACGGGAAGATTGCACAGACACCGGAAACTTTGAATGGGCCGGCACCTTTATGGCTCATGAAGTGTACCAGAGGACGGATGGAACGCTTGGGGTAAAGGTTCCCGATGAGGTATGGAATACCTTCGAGAATGAAGAACAGCTTCCCGATATACGTATTTCTTCCCAAGGGGAGCGGACTTCAAAAATTCCGGATGTAAAGAGCGGTGATATCTTCCGCCTTGACGCAACCATTTCTCTGGAAACGAAGGTAAAAGACTTCGGACTTCGTTTTTATGAAAATACCGAAGACGGGCAGGCATACCAGTATCACTTCCTGTCAGGGGAAGAAAGAGTTCTGTTTGAGAAAAATCCGAACTGGCCCTGGTATCAGTGCATGAATCTTGGCTTGGAAAGACCAATCCATCTGGAGGAAGGAAAGACATATCATATACAACTGATTGTGGATGATACAGTATCAACATTATATGTAAATGGAATCGCATTGAATGCACGGTTCTATACAAAACCGGGGGAAAGCATCTCCTTCTTTGTAACAGATGGTACAGTCACAGTAAAAGATATCCACATCGCCCGTGGATTAACAAAATAACCAGATATAAAAAGATAACCCCACATCAGTTGCTGTTGGTGTGGGGGTATCTTTTTATATCTGATTCTTTAAGCGCGGATTACTTTTTTCCGCCTGCTCCATATTCACCATAATACTTGCCGTAATACTTACCGTAATTTTGCTTTTGCATATCTACCTTATTCAAAACCACACCGAGAATCGGACAATTGCTCTTTTCCAGCTGTTCCTTTACCTGCTGTGCAAATCGGTAGCTAATTACTCCCGACTCAATAATCAGGACAGAACCGTCACAAATTTCCGCTACAATCGCACTGTCAATCACACTTCCGAGTGGAGGTGTATCTATAAGGACATAATCATATATCTTTCTCAGTGCCTGAATCGTACTGCGAAACTTCTTCCCACCCAATAGCTCTGCGGGATTTGGAGGAAATGGACCTGAAAAAACAATCTGAAAATCTTTCACATCTGTAGCACAGATAATTTCTTCAACAGGACACTGTCCAGCCAGGAAATGTGTCAATCCCATAATTGTTCCCTGCTGGCGTGCCTTCGTTCTCCCCAGCATCGCAGACTTTCTGAGATCTCCGTCTATCAGCAATACCCGTTTCCCGCTTTCTGCCAGCGAAATGGAAAGCTGCAGGCTTACGCTGCTCTTCCCTTCATTGGGCGTACAGCTCGTAACAACAATTGCTTTCTTATCCTCCCCGCAGAATTGAAGATTCGTACGTAAAGACTTATACGCCTCCGATACCAGATACCCTGGTTTTTCATGTTTTACTGTAACCTGGTTCATAAATATTTCCCTCCTTATGCGTTGGGCTATGGAAATAAGTATAACCCTTATAAAATCAATTATCAAGTAAGTTTTTCCAAAAAAGGAAAAATTTACTTGATAATTTTCCTAATATGTCAAATTTCAGAACGCATCTTACGGAAGCTGCTTCCCTGAAGCCATATATAAAGCATACCAGTCTTCCCTTGTAAGTGCAATATCAGATGCCGAAAAAATATCTTTCAGGCGCTGCTGATTCGTGGTTCCTACAATCGGCTGAATATTCGCCGGGTGACGTAAAATCCATGCGATTGCTATGGCACTGTTTGTTACCTGATATTTATCCGCCATTTCATCAATTTTTTTATTCAGTTCAGGGAATTTTTCTTTATTCAGGAAAGTTCCTTCGAACATCCCATACTGGAACGGAGACCATGCTTGTATGCTAATATCATGAATACGGCAATATTCCAGGATGCCGCCGTCCCG
Organism: Novisyntrophococcus fermenticellae; assembly: GCF_018866245.1. Taxonomy (GTDB): domain Bacteria; phylum Bacillota; class Clostridia; order Lachnospirales; family Lachnospiraceae; genus Novisyntrophococcus; species Novisyntrophococcus fermenticellae. The sequence goes on along the minus strand of NZ_CP076458.1, from coordinate 967,361 downwards.
ATTAACACTTTCCCCATTGCTCATGTTGACATTCAACCCTGCATCAATCATTCCGCAGTTTGTTAAACTAAACTGAAGCTGATTGATCTGTATCTGGTTGTCACAATATTTATTCAACAACGCTATCTGACCCGGGTTTTGATTACTTACACCAAAATGTCGGACCTTACCGGAGTTTTTCAGTTCATCAAAGGCTGCTGCCACTTCTTCCGGTTCCATCAAGGTATCCGGTCTGTGGAGCAGCAGGATATCGATATAATCTGTCTGTAGCCTTTTTAAGCTCCCATCTACAGACTCCAGAATATACCTTTTTGAAAAATCATAGCAAATTCCGGGGCGGATTGCACACTTTGTCTGTATAATCAGCTTTTCCCGTTCTGCACCTTTTAAATCCACTATTTTTCCAAACAGGCGCTCCGACTCTCCTCCTGCATAGATGTCCGCATGGTCAAAGAAATTACACTCGTATTCCAGAGCTGTGTTGACGTGCTTCAATGCCTGTTTCTCGTCCAATTCTGTCAGCCTCATACAGCCAAGTCCGATTTCCGGAACTATGATACTTCCATTTCCTATCGATATTTTATTCATAATTTTACTTTTCCTTTCTAATACAACTATAAATTAACTCCATGAAGAATTTAATCTCAATATACTATCCACATAAATTCTTCCGGCAGTTATTAACTGGTCTATAGACTGTGCTTCATCCGGTCCATGGCAGCCACCATGTCCCTCCGGAAAATTTATTGCGGAAAGGTCCGCTGGAAGGCCTGGCCCGAATGCCACTGTATCCGGCAGTTTTCTCGCATAGGTTCCTCCCCCCATGGTATAGGTATATCCCTTTTCATCCATAATTGATTCATAAGCCTGAAGCAACTCATCAATGTTCTCATTTTCTTCCAGATAAGAAGGACTGTTGCGGACCACTTTTAAAGATAATCCATACTTCATGACCCTGTCACGTACCTTTTCCAGCATTTCCTGATAATTCCAGGAATGTGGATAGCGGATATTAAACAAAACATGCAGTCTTCCCTGTTTTATATCGCCTTTTGTCATAACACAGGTCAATGCCCCGAACGTCTCATCTTTCCAGGAAATTCCCAGAGTCTCACCACTGGATTCCCGGCCGGCCCTTCCAAGGAAATCAAATGTCTTTTGAAGGCACCCCATAGGATCTTTCTGGCTTAACAGGGTAAAAAGCTCTCCGAGTGCATTTACCATCTCTCCCGGAAAAGCCACATGACCGCTTCTGCCCCGGGTTTCTATTTCTTCTCCGCTGCTTAAACCAGCTCTGGCTTTTGATGGTATGGAATTAGCGGATTCCCCTCCGCAAAGTTCCAATACTTCTGTGATTTTGCTCTCGCTTGACAGCTCCAGCTCACAAATTCCTTTTTCACCGTTACATACGGGAAAACTACAGTCTGCGACAAAGGAAAAATCAGGTATCTCCCCCGCCTTAAGGAATACATCGATATCCTCCATTCCCTGCTCTTCATTACATCCCAAGAGCTGTTCTACCTGAATGTTTAATGGCAGCTTCAATTCTTTTATGCACCGTAACGCATAGAGCACGGCTATGGCCGGTCCTTTATTATCCTGAACTCCTCTGCCTATCATGAAACCTTTATGAAGCACGCCTTCATAGGGCGGAAAGCTCCAGCCGTTACCCTCTTCTACAACATCCAGATGGTTCCAGATTCCCAGACACTTCTCTCCCTCGCCCCATCGGATCCTGCCATAATGATATGCGTGATTTTCTGTGGAAAATCCATAGGAGCTGCCAAGCTTCAGCATTTCATCCAATACAGCCCTGCATCCCGCTCCATAGGGAAACACCGCTTCATTTTTAGAAGAAACGCTCTTTATGGAAACCAGCCTTTGGATATCACAAATCATCTCCTCTTTATGTGCAAGAAACCATTCCTGTATCCTTTGATTTTCCGTCATATTTTCTCTGTACATATACGGCTCCTACCTGTCCAGCATCATATGCAGTATGACATCATTGGTCTGGCTCATGCCCTGATTTCCAAGTCGTCCCAGGTTACGCAGTGTGTGCTCTACATCGGCTTTAACAATACCGTCATGCTCACCTGCTCCGATTCCATTCAGAGCCATATTGGCCCATCGGATGGCCGAGTTTACTGCAGTTGCAATTTTAAGGGCACATCCGGGTTTAGCTCCGTCACAAACGACACCCGAGATATCAGCAATCATGTTATTCACACCGATTTCCATCTGCTCCAGGCTTCCTCCAAACAAAAAGATAATTCCACAGCAGCTTCCAATCGCCGCTGCTATGGAGCAGCCGCAAAGAACCGAAAGACGTCCGATATATTCCTTTGCATGAATTGTGACCAGCAGACTGACCGCCAGGGCTCTGAAGGTCTCTTCCTCCGATTTATTTAACTTCAGACTGACTGCAACGATGGGCAGGGTAGCCGTTAATCCCTGGTTTCCACTGCCGCCGGCGCTCATGACCGGCATTTCACAGCCTGACATTCTGGCATCTGCCGCCGCCGCAGTTAAGGCAACAGCATAACCTCCTATATCCTGTGAAAACAGGCCTGTCCTGTCTTTGATCAAGATACTTTGCCCTACATTCAGTCCGTAATCTTTAGTTAATCCTTCTTCCGCAATCTCACGGTTCAGGCGTACAACATCACGCAAAAAATATAATTTTTCATAAGGGACTTTCATAGCAAAATCTCTGATGTCCTTCAAAGTCAATTCACCGACCGGACTTAGTATCTCTTTTTTCAGTGATTCCGGATTTTCAGTTTCTACCTGTGTATATAAGATTTCTCCATTTTTCTCCAGAAATGTCAGATAATCATGTTTCTTTGAAATCACCGCTTTTGCTCTATTCTTTTTTGAGGCTGTAAAGGCCTCTATATAGATTTTCTCATCGCTATCTGCAAGCTCTACGGAAACCATTCCTGCCTCTGTCAGGCTCAATGCCTTTTTCAAATCATCTTCTGATATACCATTCAGCACCATGAGTTTCTTTTCGGGGGCTGCACTGACCGCACCCAGGGCAGACGCAATATCCAGCCCAGTCATCTTTGTTCCCGGTATCCCGACATTCATGCCGTTCTTATAGATATAGGGGCTTACTTTTAAGCAAATCCTGACCGGATCCTCCCCTAATTCTTTCGCACTGTATGCGGCGGCAAGTGCCGCTGCTGCCGGCTCTGTACAGCCTAAAGCCGGGGCAATCTCTGATTTCAGGCGATTCAAATACTCTATTTCTCTTGTCATTCTTAACCCTCTATGTTTTATGCCTTTCTCTGAATTTTTTAGGCGTCATTCCTACTTCTTTTTTAAAGCTTCTGATAAATTGAGAACAGTCATTGTAACCTGACGAAATGGCTACATCCGTAATGGATAACGTATCCTTTTTCAGAAATTCTTTCGCTTTTTCCATCCTTACCTGTTTTAAATATGCGGAATAACAGCTTCCGGTTTTTTCTGCGAAGATATGACTCAGATATGTGTGATTCATAAAAAGAACATTTTCTGCCAGATCCTTTAAAGATATTTCTTTATTATAATTTTGATGAATGTATTCAGTCATGACTCTCACCAGTTTGTCTGGATTAGATTCCTTCTCTTTCTTCATCTCCATACAGAGAATCTGAATCAGGCGATTCATCCGTTGGATTAATTCATCCACGGAGTCCACATCCAAAATAGAAAACGAGATAGGAATATGATATTTTTCTTCCGGATTCAGTGTATACTTTTCTATAAGCAAATGTACCATGGCAAAAATCTGTATTAAGACACCTTCTATACTACTTGTCTTTAACTTCGGAATGGAGAAAATGTCCCGGATCCAGGATTCCAGTCTGCCGCAGGCCAGTGTTTCATTTCCCTGTTCCATGTAAAGCCGTATGCTGTTCAGGGGTTTTTCACCAATATCCTCATAAGCTGCCGTTCTCTCTTCCAAATCTCTGTAGAAAATAATGTTCCGCTTCTCTTCATAGAATATCTTACTCTTTACCGCCAATACCGATTCCTGGTATGCCTTGTGAAGCTTTCTGCCGTGCTTATAGCTTAAGCTGACACCTGCCTTATAACGGAAGCCTTCTCTGCTCAGTAAAAAGCCAATTCTCTGGACAAAGCTTTCACCCTCCAGGCTGTCACAAACTACAAACCAGTGTTTTTTTCCTACTTCTACAACAGGCAATTCCAAATCCTTTTTTTCATTCCCTGTCTCAGCAGTTTTTTCAAATTACTTTTTAAGGGGACTTTTCCATCCCGGAAATAGATACTGATAAGATTATATTCCTTGAACAGTTTCTCAAATTTTTCAGTATTTTCGCAGTCTGTATCTGCCACTTCCTGATTCAGAACTCCGTTTCCGATATATTCCTCCAGCCAACTGTTCCTGTACTCTGATGCCTTGTGAAATCTGGTAATTATGTCAGCCAGTTCCTCATCGATTACGGGTTTCAGCAGATAGCCGCTGGCACCCAATTTTATCGCTTCCTGGGCATAATGAAATTCTGCATAGGCACTTACCATAATTACAGTCGTATCCTCTAAGCTGCATTTCACTTCTTTTAGAAGTTCAATTCCATCTGTAAAGGGCATCTTTATATCTGTAAATATCAGTTCCGGCCTTTCTTTTTTGGCAAGAGAAAGACCCCGCCTCCCGTTTTCCGCCTCCAATATCTCACATTCCTCATCAAAAGAAATGTTTTTCAACTGTTGGACCAGGGATATCCTTGCATATTCTTCATCTTCCACGACTAATATTTTTACCAAATTCTCACTCCTTATGTGACTCCGCAGCTTTTATCCCTTCACTGCTCCCGCCGTTAAGCCTTTGACTATATATTTCTGTCCACATGCATAGACAATCAGTATTGGCAGCATAGACATAAGATACGCCGTAAATGCCATCGTATAGTCAAAAGAATATTCTGTCTTAAAATTATACTGAAACAGCGGTAACGTCCAGCTGGCCTGGGATTTGTTCAGAATCATCAGTGGCAGCAGAAAATCGTTCCATATCCATAGAGAATCCATAACGATGATTGTGGCAAGCATAGGTTTCATCATGGGAACCATAATCTTCGAATAAGTCTGCATAACCGTACACCCATCAATATGCGCTGCTTCTTCTATCTCAAGAGGCAGGCCTCGTATAAAGTTAACGAATAGAAACACACCCTGTGTGAAGCTGAACGCCAGATACAGTAAAATCAATCCACTCTTATTCAACAGATTCAGGCTTGTCATAAGCTTTGTCACAGGGAGCATAATCACCTGTGAAGGTATAAAAAGTCCCATAAGCAGATAAAAGTATATAAACTTATAATACCTTTTCTCATAATTTCTTGCAATAGCATAAGATACCAGTGGAACAAATAAAGTTATCAGACTTATGGAAATAACAGTTATTATTGCGGAATTCCCTACAAAACCCCAATAATGATTATCAGAAAATAAATTCCTGAAGTTATCCAGGTAAAGCATCTTCGGAAAAGCAAAAAAATTATCTCCTGCTGCTTTCAGGCTCTTAAATGCATTGATAACAACCAGATACAGGGGAACCGCAATCATAAGAAACCCAATCCCGAGTATGATATTACGTGATACCAGCCATCCGTTGACTTGTATCTTTTTTCCTTTTATTTTCATGTATTCACACCGCCCCTGCTGGTTAATTTAATCTGGATGACAGAAAACACCGCTATAATAATAAATAAAACACAGGCTTCTGCATTCGCCATGGAAAACTTCATATTCTGAAAAGCATCATTATAAATCATGATTCCTATCACCTCTGTTGCTCTTACCGGTCCTCCGCCCGTCAAAGCATATGAATAATCAAAGGTAGTAAATCCTGCTTTGATGATCAAAACCAGATTCACGGTAACGGTCGGAAGGATATAGGGAAATGTAAGATATCGAAACTTCTGGAATGTAGTGGCACCATCCAGCATGGCTGATTCATACTGTTCGTCCGGAATGACCTGAAGACCTGACAGAAAAATAAGGGTAGGCATAGCTACGGCCTGCCAGATATTCACGAATACAACTGCGGGCAGTGCAGTCTTTACATTTCCCAGAAAACTTGCGGACAACCATGGTATTCTTAAGAGCTCTCCTATGTAGGGGAGAACTCTTAAGAACATCTGGTCCCATATAAGTGCTATCGTAACGGCGCCAATCATCGCAGGCACAAAGAAAAAAGATTTTATAAATCCCCGGAACCGTTTCAGGGAATTTAAGGATAATGCCAGAATAAGGGCAAGTACGATAACACCAATGACCAGTAAAATTGTGTAAACCAGTGTTGTTTTCAAACTCCTCCAAAAAGCAGGATTATGAACAAGCTTCCTGTAGTTTTCCAGTCCAATAAACTGGTAATCAGGAGAAATTCCATCCCAGTCAGAAAAACTATATCGGATTCCCGTGACTACAGAATAGACGTAGAAAAAACTGTATAATGCCAGTGGTATGATTGTAAAGCTGAAAAAAACCAATTTTGAAGAAATTATCTGCCTTTTTTTCTGCATAATGCTCCTTTTTATTGCTAGCTGCTTACAGCAATGGATTCATCCATGTTTGCAAGAAAATGGTCTGTGTCCCCGTCGCTCAATAATTGCTGTGTGACATTATATAAATCTGTAACCACATTATTATCAATCGTCGACGCCATCCAATCATGAACCCTTCCTGCCTCAATCGCCTCTAAAACCGGCGCAACTCCTTCATCCTCCATCTTCACACCTTTGATACAGGAGGGTGCACCATCATTATCACAGAAAATCTGTGCATTCTCAGGCCTTGCCAGGAACTCCAGAAATTTCATGGCACACTCCTTTTCTTCCTCACTCGCCTTTGCTGAAATACAAATTGCAGCATCAACTCCGCTTAAAACCTTCGTACTTTCTTTGCTGTCACCGGGAAGGGGGAATACTCCCATCTGAAGATCCGGATTAGCAATCGCTAAAGTTCCTTTTGCATAAGAACCGGTAATACACATGGCATACTTCCCATTGGAAAATCCTTCCCAAACTACCGTGTCTGACATACCAAGCATATCCTCATTGGCAAATTTCATGGTTTCTCCAAGTTTCTTTGCCATACCTTGCATCTCGGAATCATCTGCCAGCTTTAATGTTCCTTCGGTAGCTTCCTTTATTTTTTCAACTCCCTGATCTGTCCATGCAACCACTGCACTTTGAAGGATATGTCCTACCTTTGTAGGATCCTTTCCCATAACTCCAATCGGGGTAATGCCTGCCTCCTGCAAAGATTCGCAAACCCGGATAAAGTCATCATAGGTTTCAGGAATCTCCAGGTTGTTTTCCTCGAAAATTTCCTTGTTATAAAACACTCCCATATAGTTGTTACTATACGGCAGAGCATAGGTCTCACCATCATTTGCTTTTGACATCTCTAAAGCAGATCCATTCACATTCTGCAAAAACTCCTGACCTGATAATTTCTCTACAAAACCACTTTCCACCTTCTGTTTAAACTGCATCTGAGTCGGATAATCCGAGAAGAGCACCGGGATGTCATCCGATGCGATTCTCGAAGTCAACACTTTCCCGGCATCCGGTACGGTATTCATCTCAATTTTAATTTCCGGATACTCTTTATTAAACTTATCAATAATCTCCTGATATCCTTTCTGAGGGCCTTCTTCTCCTTTTTGCTGGAAAAACTCCAGAGTCGTGACATCTGAACCTGATTTATTACCATCTTCCTTGCTTCCGTCCGGCTGCCCACTGTTTCCGGAGCATCCTGTCATAAAAGCAAGTGTCAACACCATTCCCAGCCCTGCAACTAACTTTTTCTTCATACCGCTTCTCCTTTTGAAATTAAGATTTAATTGTCGATTAATCGTTATGTGCTTTCGAAACTGCATAAGCAATTTTTTCAATTGATATATTTTTCCCCTGAATCGTGCAGTCCGCACCAATCATAAACCCGGCCTGTCCGACTTCTTCAATAGCTGCCAGAACTTCTTCTTCGATTTCCGATTTCTCCCCATTTAAAATATTTCCTTTGTTATTAAGTCCGCCCAGTACTGGTTTCCGGAATAATTCCTTACCTTTTGTAAGAGAACAATTGTTATCTTTTACAGACCAGTTTACCATTGTCGCCGGATAATCTTTAAACCAATCCAGGTTCGTCTTAAATTTATACTCTGGTTCTCCGCAGATATGCAGTAACACATACTGTTCCTGCCCGGGAACCCGAAGAATCTGAAGATCATATGGCTTTACCAGTCTTTCCCATTCCTCATATGTAAAACGTCCCACTTCGCCATACTGAGCTGAATAATAGATTCCATCCGCTCCCACGTTCAGAAATTCCTTTGCCCACATCTCCAGTCCGTCTGCAATAATCTGAATCCCTGCTTTTACATCCTCCGGATATTTTTTACTATGTTCCATCAGTATCTCTTCTCCAAAGGCCATGGAAGCCGCTTTAAATGGACCAAACATTGTCTGAAAAATGAATACATCCTCTCCGACTTCTGCTCTGATTCCTTTTATGATATTCGCCATCTTTGAAAATTCAGGTGAATCAATTCCTTTTATAGAGATTCGATGCCAGTCCTCAGGACTCTTTATTTTTCCTTCCACTGGATATGGGTAATCCTGCATAATCTTTACAATATCCATATCCGTTTCCTGATATAGCTTCACATGTGCCCGAATCATGTCTGCTTCTGAGAACTCCGGACTATAATGAAACCAAAATCCTGCCGGAGTTACATCCGGTTTTTCACCACGAAACACAGTCAGCATACGTTCTTTCTTATTCATCTTTGATCCTCCGTTTTTTTATTATCACTATCATAACCAATTTATTTCGATAGTTATAGGCAAATCTTTGGATAGAATGCATGCATTCTTTTGGTTTTTAAAATACTTTTTATCAAGTTATTGATTTTATTCTTTTCTATCCTTTATACTGATAGACATATTGTTGTGTGGCTGAATACAAATTCGTTTCAAAAAAGGAGAATCTATGTTTCAGAAGCTGACTTATCATACACAGATTTTTTTAGTATCCATTCTACTGGTAATTACCCCGACAATCGTACTGGGAATTACAACTGCCAATCACACAGTGAAACAGGTGAGTGAAGAATACCACGATGCCCTCAATACCATATGCGTTCAGACGAACATTACCCTTGATACACTCCTCAGCAATGCTGAAAAAGTGAGCTCTATGTATATTTTTAACTCTGATGTAAAAAGAATTCTGTCAACAGATTATCAGGAGAATTCACTGGAATTGGCCCAAGACGATAATCTATTGATTTCTCAGATTAAACAGGCTAATAATTTCAATACGAACATTGTATCCTGTATTGTTCAAAATGAGCACGACTATATCTTTTCCTATAATTTTGTTAACAGAAAGGATGAGTTGGCAGCCATAAAAGATATGAAGGAATGGTCAGATATCGCTCTCGCAAACGGTAATCCGACTTACTTTGGCCCCATATCACACTCTAAATATACGGGCAATATATTTAAAAATATACTTCCAATGGTAAAAGTCATGTATGACCCCTACGCAAATAAAGATCTCGGTATCATGTATATCGGTATCAATTTTGATCCTATTGAAAAAGCAATGAATTCCTCTAAGCTTAAAAACGTACAAATCCTTATATTTAATGAAAATAATGAGTTGACTTACTCTTCAGATGATGGATCTTTGTTAAGGGAAAATCCTTCACTGGAAAAAGATGTCTCGGATATTTCCTCGCATATTACCAAAAATCAGAGTCACTGGTCTGATTCTCTGAAAATTGCTTCCACAGATTTTTCCTTAAGTGTGTCTTACAACAAAACCACCGGGTGGAAAATTATACATTTGATGGATAATCATGTAGTCAAAAACGCCTATATCAGTAATATACAAAACTTTATTATCATATTGTTCTTTACAATTATTCTGGGCTTCGTTGTATCTTATATACTTTCAAAAAAAATCACAGAGCCTATGAAACACTTATGCCACGATATTGACTCCTGTGAGACTGGAAATCTGCACACGTTTCAGATAAAAAAAAGCTATTTTTCAAACAGAGAGCTTCAGCAATTGACCGACAGCTTCAATCATCTGAATAAAAGGCTCGCAGAAAGTTTAAAACAAAATTATACTGTATTATTAAATGAGAAGCAAATGCGCCTGCAGATGCTGCGTTCCCAGATTAATCACCATTTTTTATACAATACGTTAAATGTCATAAGCTCCCTTGCCTACATCAACCATGTTCCAGAAATCCGCACGGTCTCCAACGCAATATCTTCCATACTTAGATATAATCTGCGTGGTGAGGCAATTGTAAAGCTGAAAGATGAGGTTTATCAGGCAGAACAATATATTGCCATCCAGCAAGTCCGGCTTCCCCATAAATTCACTTATATAATAAATGTTCCAGAGGACTTAATGGAAATCAAAGTACCTGCTTTTATTTTCCAGCCACTTTTGGAAAACTGCTTTCAGCATGGCTTCAGCAGCATGGAGGATTCGTGCAAAATTGAATTAAAGGGTGAATTGAACCGGGGATGCCTCATCCTCTCGGTTATAGATAATGGATGCGGTATGTCCTCTGAGAAACTTTCTGAATTGAGGAGAAGCTTAGATACACAGGATTATGAAATACACAATACATATAACCAGGATAACCACGGTATTGGCATATTGAATGTTCATAAAAGAATTTGTGCCTATTTTGGCAGAGATTATGGATTGCAGCTCAACAGCAGTCGTGAAGGTACGATAATTTTGATATGGCTGCCCTTAAGTTAAGGGCAGCTCTGCTGTCTTAATCATAAAAGTATCTCCAAATACTGTCTTAAAATCTTTTCCACATGAAACATAGCCGCATACCACATTAACTGCCGCAGATTTTTGTCTTTACGGCTGGTATAGTGTTTTAATGCATTTTGAAGAGTCTGGATTTCAATACTGCTTCTATTTCGAATAATATCACAGATTGTCCGTTCCATATTGTAAACAGGAACAGCATGTCCAAATGGTGTCTGTGTCATAATCATACCTTCTTTATGCAACTCCTGCTTTTTATTTTACATTCTCATTTCATCCCTATTCAAAAAGTGGCTATGCATTAATTTCCAACTTAGATCCCAAACATAATTCTCTGGCTCATCATATTTAAATATTTCTAACCACATTAAGCTTCCCTTCATACTCCCTCACCTCATCCACTCTCGGGATTGATGACTGTGCTCCTTTTCTCGTAACCACAATTGCAGCCACAAGGTTTGCATATCGAACAGCCTCCATCAACCCTTTCCCTTCTGCGAGCATCAATGCCAATGATGCAGTAAAGGAGTCTCCCGCCGCCGTTGTATCCACTACCTGCACTTCATAAGAGGGAATCTGCTCAACACCTTGGTTGAAGGAATTAACATAAACTCCTTTCTTTCCCAGCGTAACAATAACATGCTTTACACCATAGCCTTTCAATAGTTCTGTAGCCTCATACAAGTTTTCCAACACATTCTCTGTCTTCGTTAAAATTCCCAATTCAGTTTCATTTGGCTTAATAACATCCACGTAACAGTAAAGTTCCATCGGAAATTCACGCGGCGCAGGTGCTGGATCAAGAATCACCAACTTATTCAGTTCTTTAGCTTTCCGGGCTGCATACAACACCGTCTCTACTGGAATTTCCATCTGAAAAACAACAATGTCACTTCGTTCCATCAACCCAATATTTCTATCAATATCTTCCTTGGACAATTGCGCATTTGCACCTGGAATTACTACAATGCTGTTATCGCCTTCTTTATTCACTGTAATCAGCGCAACTCCCGTACCCATATGTTTTTTTTGGATAAGGTATGAAACATCGATTCCCGAATCTATTAGGCTTTTCTTTGAAATCATGGCATACTGATCATCTCCCAAAGCTCCAAGCATCGTCACATCCGCTCCAAGCCGCCCTGCGGCACATGCCTGATTTGCTCCTTTTCCTCCCGGGATCAAATCTAGCTTATCTCCTAAAATTGTCTCTCCGGCAACCGGCGTATGATCTACATTTGTGACCATATCCACGTTCAGACTTCCAATAACCAACACCTTTTTTTTGTCTTTATATTTCATATTACACCTCCCTCCATTATGCATCAGCCCTTAACGCCGCTACTAGTAATTCCCTGAACAAAATATTTTTGCAGTGGAAGAAACAGAAGCAGTGGTATCAATGCCGAGAACATGGAGCCTGCATAAAGCGCCGACCATGCGGTACTATGTTCTGTATTAAACGCAGTGAGTGCAATTTGAATGGTTCTGATATCTTTAGAGCGGGCAATAAGCAGCGGCCAAAGATATGAATTCCACTGATCCATAAAAATCATCAATCCAGCAGTAATAAAAACCGGCTGTGATAATGGTATTAAAATGCTGCTATATATTTTTCCGATATTAGCTCCATCTATTCGTGCGGCATCCAGTAAGTCAGCAGGAATATCTTTAAAAAACTGTACAAATAAGAATAGTACCAGACCGCTGGCAATACTGGGCAGAATCATTCCCTGAAACGTATCTACCATCTTCATTTTATCTGCAACCCGATAAAGTGGAAGTGCAATCGCCTCAAAAGGTATCATAAACGAAATGAGTACCAGAGAAAACAGCGGTTTTTTGAACCTAAACTCAAACATTGCAAATGCAAAAGCAGCCACTGAATTAAGGACGCATCCAAACGCAATAGAGATTGCGGTAACAAGCACTGTATTGAGCACCGGTTTTAGAAACCCATAGACGGTAAACAAATCCACATAAGACTTTGCCGTCCACTTTACCGGAATCAAAGTATGTATGGAAAATGGCATGACATACGTATATAATTCTGAATCATCCCTAAGAGAGGCTGATACTCCCCAAAGAAGCGGAAATAATGTTAGTACTGCAATTAAAATCAGCACAATATATAGAATAATGTGGGAAAGTGTCTTTTTTGTTTTCCTCGTCATCATTTTACTCTCACTTTCTCAGATTTATCATTTTCATTCAACAAAGCAGCTTGAAAAAGACAAATGCATACAATTAGTAGTAGAAGTACCATAACAATTGCTGATGCTCTGCCTCTGTCTCCATATTGAAACGCTGACTGATATGCTTCAAACATTAAGACATTTGTGCTCTCTTGCGGTCCACCATTTGTAATCACCTGCATGGGCACAAACAGCAGAATATTTGCTGTCGTATTGGCCACAAATACAAACAAAAGAACCTTCTTAATCAAGGGAATTGTAATCTTCCAGATTGTTGTAAACCATCCTGCACCATCGATTTTCGCCGATTCATATATAGCAATATCAACGTTTTTCAATCCTGCGAGGATAAACATCATCCAATACCCTACGCCCTTCCATGTGGCTACAAGCACAATACACCATAAAGCCTGAGATTTACTGATAAAGAAATCTTGTGAAGGAATTCCTAACAGATTCAAAAAGCTATTCACGACACCACTATCGGGATTCAACATGATATTCCAAACCAAACATCCAACTGTAATCGAAATGGTAACCGGAAGGTAGAAAACAGTCCGAAAGATTCCTATTCCTTTTACAGTTGAATTCACCAAAAGTGCAACGATAAATGCCAGGCATACCTGTAAAGGAATCATAACAATATTAATTTTCAATGTAATCCAAAGTGAATTCCAAAAAGAAGAATCTGAAAAAAGCGATTTGTATGTATCAAGCGTAAAACTACTATCTACAAAAAGGCTTTCTAAAGCAGTCTCAACAATCGGATATAATTTAAAAATACAAATAAGAAGAAACGCCGGAGCTATCAACACATAAGGAAGAAAGCGCATTTTTTTTGATAAATGTAGCATAAGGTTCCTCCACCCATTCTTATAAGACAGGTAATTGCAAGGGTCTCTGGCAGAATATGTACATACCCATACAATTACCTGTAAACTGTTTACTTATTATACTTTTCCATTACCTTTTCAATCTTGTTTACTGCATTCTTCAGAGAGTCCGAAACATCAGAGCCATTTTTGATATCCTCCCAAGTATTCTGAATAATGGTGTCGTACTCAGTATATCCGGGGGTCATCGCCCTTGGTACAGCCGTGTTAGCAGACTCATATGCTGCAATTTTCATATATTCCGGAGCCTTATCACTCTTCATCATCGTTTCAACACCCGCAACTGTAGCAGGGACATCTCCATTTGCCTCCAGCCACATTGAATTACCTTCACCAATAGACATAAATTTGATGAATTCAGCTGCAAGCTCTTTATTCTTCGCATTCTTTGGTATTCCAAAATGCCAGCTGCCAGTAGGGGTCCCTACTTCACTTTCATGTCCCTCAAAAGCGGGTACCGGAGCGTATGCATAATCTTTCATTCCTTCCTTATCACAGGAATTTGCCATCCAGGTTCCATCTACGATAAAGACGATTTTACCTGCACGGAAGAAATCTCCTGCATCATCCGCCGTGATCCCTTTTAACGAAATTCCATTATTAAAAAGTTCCTGATACCAGGTTGCACCATCAATCCATGCCTTATCGTTAATCACACCCTCAGCTGTATAACCATCATCTCCTATATTCTTCCCCCCCAGACTGTTTGGAATCTGGTTCATCTGATACGTACGGCTAACCTGAGCAAATGTGATTCCTGATATTCCTTTCGAACCATCCGGATCGACCTTATCTAGCGTCTGTTTGGCATAATCTGTCACCTGTTCCCATGTCAGACGGCTTTCCGTTGTACTTTCTGGTATCTCAATTCCAGCCTCTTTTAAAAGTGCAGTATTGTACCAAATCGCTGGCGCGATAGCTAGCGTAGCCTTTGATACATTTTCGCCACCAGTTTATTTTTTAAAAAATAGTAGCAGTTTTTGCTCATATGTTATATTGTTGAATCACCACAAGACAACTTATAACATTTCACTCAGACCGCTACTATGTTAAATTTATCATGTTTTCTTCAATTCAACAACTACATATCTCATTTTTTTATTCGTCCGCCACCTTTTTTGAATTGATTTTCACTTTGACAAACCATTCATCTTTAGGAGGTTCCATTATGGACAAATATTTTAATTCTTATCAAGAGATGCTCTCTCTTCGCGGCCTTACCGGCCACACCATAAAATCTTACTGTACTTACATTCGGGCTTATCTCGGTTACCTTACTGAGATTCTTCACAAAGATCCCATGGATGTTTCTTGGCAGGAGCTTCGTGGATATATCAAATGGCTCCAGAATACCAGATCTCTGAGTGACCGTACTATAAATACTGCCATTTCTCAGCTTCAGTTTTTTACGATTTATATCCTGCACAAACCATGGGATACAACGCAGCTTCCTTTCCGTAAGTTTGATACATTTATCCCGTTTGTGCCTACCATGGATGAAGTATGGGAATTCATATCCACTATGCCTGATCTAAAACAGAAAACCATGGTCACTATCATGTATTCCTCCGGTCTTCGCATTGGCGAAGTTTGTCACATGCGGTATGAACACATAAAACGGAAACAGATGCGCATTTACATTCCCCATTCCAAGAACCGTTCTGACCGATATGCCATTCTTTCACAGAAGGCACTTGATCTCCTTACCGAATACTGGTATTCCTATGGCAGACCCACTGGCTGGCTCTTTCCAAAGCAGTTCGACCCTGAACGCCCGATTGATACCTTTTATCTTTCCCGGCATATCCATGCTCATGAAGACCGCCTTGGCTGGGAACACCGTATTACCTGTCATTCATTTCGCCATGCTTTTGGTACTCATCTTTACGAAAACGGAACCGATCTTCTGAACATTAAAGAACTTCTTGGTCATAAATCTTTACTTTCAACCACCATTTATGTCCATTTGGCTTCCAACGGCGTTGGTTCGGTAACAAGCCCTTTCGACCAGATGGGAGGGAGCTTCCATGAGTAATTACAAAATCAAGCAGATATGGGAATCCTCTTATGAGGATTATTGTGCTTCACACCATTACCAGTCGGAAGTCCAGGCACAGGCTTCCCATGCCATTTTAAACTGTAAATCCGGAAAACTTGGGTGTAACATCAGTCAGTGTTCGGACTGCGGACATATGGAAATCCACCATAACTCCTGCCGGAACCGTAACTGCCCCAATTGTCAGGCCGTGCTTAAGGAAATCTGGGTCGATAAACGCAGGGCAGAAGTCATTGATTCTCCCTACTTCCACGTAGTTTTTACCCTTCCTCATGAACTAAATCCTCTTATTTATTGCAATCAGGAACTTCTGTATGGCCTTTTGCACAGATGCTCCGCCGAAACACTTCTGGAATTATCCAAGGATAAGAAGTATCTCGGCGCAACACCCGGTATCATTCAGGTTCTTCACACTTGGAACCAAGAACTGGATTATCATGTGCATATGCACTGTATTGTTTCCGGTGGCGGACTGACCGTAGACCAGAAGCTTAGAAAATCCAAGAACAAGTTTTTTATTCCGGTAAAGGTATTGCGTGATAAATTCAAAGGAAAATATCTCGCACTTCTAGAAACATACCATAGGAGCGGGAAACTTTCTTTTTCTTCTTCCTGTGAGAAACTTCAGAATTCTTACCACTGGAAGGAATGGAAGAATCATCTTTATGAAAAAGACTGGTGTCCCTATATTAAGGAGACCTTTAACGGTTTTGGCAATGCGATTGAATACCTGGGAAAATACACACATAAGATTGCCATATCAAACAGCAGAATCCTATCCGCCACACCGACAGAAACAACCTTTTCTGCAAGGGGGAAAAGGCCAGATGAACCCAATCGTGAAATCATTCTGCAAAACACGGAATTCATTCGCCGCTTTTTGATGCATGTGCTGCCATCTGGATTTCAGAAAATCCGCTATTATGGGTTTCTGAATAATCGAATGAAAACCCAAAATCTGAAAATCATCTTTAAGCTCCAGGGATGTCAGAGATTTAAGCGACGATATATTGGGTTATCCATGACCGAATTATTAAAAGCTGTCTGGAACTTTGATATTTGCCTCTGCCCTGAATGTGGATGCAGATCCATGAAACAGCTTGGAAGGAATTATGCCGCTTCTTGGTAAATCTTTGCTTTTATCATATTTTTTTCAAAAGACCTCCTGGTGGAAGGTCTGCGAAGCATGCCCAAAAATATTTTTTGAGCTAAACATACCTGTGCTTCTTTGGTTTTTACACCCATTTTCCTAGATTGGAGGTTCTGAAAAAAGATACTATCCCCATATACCTCATCGGCTAAGTTACCGCGAACTTGGTACAATCGTGAAGAATCATATTTAGAGCAATTAGAGTTTAATCTCTGACTGCTCTTTTTGATTGCTCAAAATATGATACTTCACTAAAAGATTGTACCACAAAAGCTGAGACGAGCTATTCATCGCCGGTGCATAAAACACGCCATCCCAGCTTCCTGCTTCATAAGCTGAATCGTTGAACATTTTCTTTTCATCATCAGTAAAATACTCATCCATAGATGCCACCCAGTCTTTTACAGCGTAGGAGGCTACCAGAGGAACGTCTATCCCTATTACATCATAATCATCTGAGCCAGATTCCAATTTTACCTGTAACATCTGCAGATAATCGGAATGCGAATAAAGTTCCACATTAACCTTTGCCCCAGTCTCTTCTTCAAATTTGTCTAGAATTGGTTCCAAATTCTCTTCCCAGTCACCTGCACCAGTATCCGTCCAGGTAATTTCCTGTCCGGCAAAGGGTTTGTCTGAATTTTTTGTTGCACTACTGCCCTCTGTTTTAGATGAACTGCCGGAATTACTTTTTCCTGTTTCCTGCTCTTTACCCGGAGAGTTTCCACCTTCAGAGTTTTTTCCACATCCACTTAACAAGCTTCCTGCCATCACACTGATTAACAACCATGCTGCCATTTTTCTACTTTTCATCTGCTTTCCTCCCTTGAATTGTCATTTCGATAATTTTTCAAAAAGATCCATATATAATGCATCTCTATGAATTGCATATACATATTTTATAAAATGACGCGTCTTATCAATGCCCCATTTGTCATCATATTCCGGAATCGGACTATGCTCAAGACGTTCTTCCATAAATGATTCATCTATTAGCCATGCAACAGCGGTGACATCCCAGATCGCCCGACTCCAGCAATTTCCCTGACCAACCAAAATGGCTTCCTGAACGGTATTCTCAACCAGATAATCGCAAAGCTCATTTTTACCTTTTAGCCAAAAGTTCAATTCAGGACCTGTAGTAGTAAACGAAGATACAACTCCCATACAAGGAAGAAGAACCAGTGGAACTCCACATGCAAAGATTACTCTTGCAGCTGCCACATCCTGGCAAGCATTGAATTCTTGATTGTCATGCCAGTCCAATGCATTTCCCCCAAGCCAAATTACAACGATTTTCCTAATAATTGAAGGCTCCATCAAAATAGCAGATGCTATATTTGTAATTGCACCAATTGCAATTATATACAGTGGATCGTTGTCATCACGTTTTAACGCTAACTTCACCAAATTCCTGGCAGCCGATGATTCCACTGCTTCCTTCTCATTTTCTAAATATGTTCTGGAACCTTTGAAGACCACTTTCTTATATTCTTCTTTCTTCAACAGGCCTAATACCTTATGAATCTCTTTAAAGCTTTTTTCCATGCCATCTTCCGGACTTTCTGAATGATGATTAAAAAAGGGTGCCGCATAGATTGCCTGTAATCTTAATTTCTCGTGTGACTTAAGCAAATAGGCTAGTGCAAACTGATCGTCGATCTCATTGTATGTATCTGTATCAATTACAACGTCAACCTCACCCTTCGGTCTTTCTAACCGCTTTAACAAATCACCTGTATCCAGATGATACTTTTCCCACATACTTTTCCCTCCTGTCTGGAAATTTAATAAAATATTTTCCGAAATCATTTTCTGTAACACAATAGTAATTCCATTTCTTTATAATGTCAACTGAAAAATTATATTTTGTTAAATAAAACTATTTTCTCAACAGTTTTCCTGTGCATATTTACTATATACAATAGATAATTCTATTGACAAACCTCCGGAAATCCTTCATAATGTAAAAAAACAGAAAGAGGATACATCATGACAATAAAAGAAATCGCAAGCCTGGCCGGAGTATCAATTTCAACGGTTTCTAAAATCATTAACAATAAAGATCAGAATATCAATTCGGAGACACGTAACCGGGTGTTAAAGATTGTAAAAGAATATAATTACACTCCATATGGCATGGTAAAAGACCTTTCCAACGCAAAAACCTTTCTGCTCGGAGTGCTTCTTCACACAGCTTCCCAGACAAACCTGATGCTTACCGGTATTCTCCAATCTGCGCAGGAGCACGGATATAATATCCTGCTTTTTGACAGTAAAAGCAGCACAGAAACAGAGTTAAAACACATTACTTCTCTTATAAAGAACAGGGTGGATGGATTGATTTGGGAACCGGTGGAGGACAGCAGCAAGCAGCATGAGCATTATTTTCTGGATCAGAATATCCCCCTCTGTTACATAGGCGGTTCTGATTCCTTTCCTTCTTATAACATTGATTTTGCACAGATGGGCTATGAATTAACGCAAAAGCTTCTGGAACACAAGCACACGAAAATCGCCTGCCTTCTCAAAGAAAAAAGCCGGCGCTCTCAGTTGGTTGCAAAGGGCTTTAAAAAATGCCTTTTCGATCATCAATTACCTTATACGGACAGCATGCGGCTTTATATTTCAGATCCTGACTATATGCAAAAGCTTCCAACGTATCATATAACAGGAATTGTCAGTTCCCACTATGCTTCATCTCTCATGCTTTTTGAACAGATGAGCAGAATGCACCATTATGTTCCTTCGGATTTATCACTGGTAAGTTTAAAGGATGATGTACGGGAAGCAATCTCTTATCCCAATATCTCCAGTCTGAAGATACCCTATCGGGAATTCGGATACTATGTATGTAGTGATTTGATTAAGAAATGTGAAAAAATTCAGGACGAGGAGCCTGCTTATCTCTTTCATGCTGCAAGCGATTTTGACAGCGAGGTCAGTATAAGTACTCCTTCCTACCTCCGCTCAAAAAAGATTGTTGTCGTAGGAACCATTAATATAGACTGTACCTTTAATGTGGACATGCTCCCTCAGTCCGGAAAAACCACACGGATTTTAAGCACCGCTACTACTCTGGGCGGTAAGGGAGCCAATCAGGCAGTAGGAGTCTCCAAGCTCGGACGTGAAGTCTCTTTAATTGGGGAAGTGGGAAATGACGCTGACTCATCATTGATTTATGAGACACTTGAAAAGGAACATGTCCTTACGCAAGGGATTCATCGGGATTTAAAATCACAGACCGGCAGAGCTTATATCTATCTGGAGAATGACGGGGAAAGTGCGATAACCATTCTTTCCGGTGCAAATGGCAATCTGTCTCCTGAAAACATTCAAAACAGGCAGCATCTCTTCCGCAATGCCGGATACTGCCTGCTTTCTTCAGAGCTTAGTCTGCCCGTTATAAGCGAGGCTGCAAAGACCGCAAAAAAATATGGAGCACAAAATATACTGAAACCGGCTGCATTGAAAACAGTTCCGGAAAAATTGATGAAAAACATAGATATTCTGGTACCAAACCGGAAAGAGGCCTCTGTCCTCTGCCCGCAATTTCAAACAATAGAAGAACAGGCAGAATACTTTTTTCAGAATGGTGCCAAAACCATTATTATTACACTTGGTTCTAAAGGCTGTTATCTAAAAACCGAAGGAATTGAAAAATACTTCCCGGCGGCTGATTTCGTCTCCGTAGATACCACCGGAGGAGCCGATGCCTTTATCTCTGCATTAGCCTCCTACCTCATAGAGGGGTATACTTTGGAGGAATCGGTAAAAATCGCAACTTATGCAGCCGGATTTTGTATTTCCAGGCAAAGCGTGGTACCCGCATTGGTTGACCGCGGTACACTTGAAACTCATATCAGACAGCGGGAACCGGAACTTTTGAGACATATGAATGTATGAATTGCATCACAGATCCAGGCACGGTACGAATAGAGATACCATGCCGTTTTCCGTGCTGATATTTTTCAGTTCCACCGTGATTCCGTAAATGTTTTTGATCACTTCCGGCTTTAATACCTCTATCGGAGCACCGCTCAGAACAATGTTATTGTTTTTTAAAACCAGAACCTGGTCGGCAAATAGCAGAGCGTGCTCCGGATTATGGGTTGAAAGGATAACCAGATAGCCCTGCTCTGCAAGTTTCTTCACCTTCTCCATGATACGAAACTGATTTCCATAATCCAGATTTGCGGTGGGTTCATCCATAATCAGAATATCCGAATTCTGAACCAGAGCCCGTGCAATGAGGACAAGCTGGCGCTCACCTCCGGACAGATTCGCATATCCACGCTCTGCCAGATGAGAAATGCCAAGCATTTCAAGTTTCTCAAAAACAAGCTGCCTCTCTTTTTCCCCGGGCGTATGAAAATTTTCCATCAGAGGATTTGTCCCCATCAGTACGGTTTGAAATACGGAGTAGTTGAACGTGGGGAGGTTTGCCTGAGGAATGTAGGATATCATACGAGCCATCTCCTTGACAGATTTCTTTTTACAATCCTCCCCATCCACAAGAATCTCACCTTCATAGCCCTTAAGCAATCCAAGAATACAGCGGAATAAGGTTGTTTTCCCCGCACCGTTTTCTCCAAGAAGACAGACACACCGTTTCGTATCGGCTGAAAAATTTACACAATTTAAAATCTTCCGGGTTTTGTATGAGAAACTGAGATCTTTTACAGTAAGCTTCATATCTTATCCCCCCTGTTTAATATCAGATACAGGAAAAAGGGAGCCCCGACAAAAGCTGTCAGAATACCGATTGGAATTTCCTGTGTAGCAAGCAGCCTTGCAAAATCATCAACAGTCATCAGAAAACTCGCTCCCATAAGCATGGACATCGGGAACATCACACGATAATCATGTCCGACTGCCAGCCTGGCAAAGTGGGGAATCACAAGTCCCACCCAGCCGATCATACCACTGATTGAAACACATGCCGATGATATCAGCGTCGAGGCTGCCACAATGATAATCCGCATGACCTTTGTATTGATTCCCATGGAACGCGCTTCATCTTCCCCGACCGCAACCAGATTCATTTTCCATCTCAGCAAATACAGCACAAGCATACCAAGGCATATCGGAATACTGGCATATATAAGTTCGTTAACACGAATGGATGAAATGCTTCCCATCAACCAGTAAGTGATAAGTGGCAGTGTATTATTCGGGTCCGCAATCAATTTGATGTATGAGGTACCGGAGGAGAACAGTGAACTGATCATGATTCCGGCGAGTACCATACCAAGCGTCGGATTTTGTTTTACTCTGGTACTGATCAGATAGGCAACGATTACCGCCAAAAGTCCGCAGATAAATGCGTTGACAGATACCATTGCAAAATTAAGCCCCAGCAAAAGGGAAAATGCGGCCCCAAAACCTGCACCGGCAGAAGCGCCCAAAACATCCGGTGATACCATAGGATTACGGAACAAACCCTGATAAGCAGCTCCTGCTGATGATAGCCCTGCACCAATCAGTGCACCTGCCAGTATACGGGGCATACGGATCTTGAAAATTACAAGTTCAATATCGTCCGCCCAATCTTTGGGCGCACCTGTAAGCTTACCCCACAGAACGTGCAGAAGCTCCGAGGGGGAAACAGGATACTTTCCAAGAGCAAAGCTTGCCACAAACACCGCGATAAATAGAATTCCGGCCAAAAACAAAAAACACTTTCCCCTTCTTTCAGATGTACCAGCCATCTGCTGACCTCCAATCATTCCTTGTTCTTCGAATTTGCAAGCAGCTGGTCAACTTGTTCGTCGCTAAGATCGCAATGGTAAAATAATTTATAGAATTCCTTTATTTCTTCGTTCATGTCGTATGAATACACCTCGGGATAAAGTAGATTTCCCAACCACTTAAGTCCGATGATACGATTCACTGACGGCGGCTGTCCCATAAAGCTATAGGGTCCTTGCGGAACCTCATAATACTTTTGATTTTTAATTGCATCAACGCCCTGCCATTCAGCTCTGGTTCCGGCATCCGAATAAATACTTCCCGGCGCAAACAAGACCACTTCGGGCTGCCACAGCATCAATTGTTCCATAGAAATATCACTTGCACCTCCCCTGACACTTTGTTCAATATCAGCCACATTTATCCCACCTACGGCATCAATCACATCTGCATGTACGGTACCTTTAACAAAGGCGGTAAGGCCGGCATCCCCCTGCCCATAATATACCTTAACCTTGTCTGCGTCCGGAATTGATGCAGATTTCCCCTTAACCTCCGACAGTGTCTCCTCCACATAGGATGCAAGTTTTTCAGCCTGCTCTTCTTCTCCTACAATTTTACCCAGAGTCCGATACGCTTCAGCCATGGAGTCCAGCTCCATATGTACGAATATGGAAGGAATACCGGTTTTATCCTGAACGCCTTTCATATCTTCTTTCGCAGATGGTTTCATCTCACCGACGTCAATAACAATCTGAGGTTTCGCTTTCATGATTGCTTCCATATTTAAAGTATCACCATAAAAATTTCCGAATACCGGAAGCGACCGATAGGCGTCATCAATATACCCAGCCTGATTATCACTCATCTCCGTTGCAAGACCTACCAGCTTATCAGGACATAAGGTATACAAAACAACCTGTGCCAATGGCCCCGAAGGAGCGATTCGGCTGATTTCCTTCGGGATCTCTACCTCCCTGTCAGTAGAATCCGTAAATCTGACAGTATTCTCTTTTGAACTGTCGGAAGCTGCGTCAGAGCTCTTAGATGTGGAGAAGTCCGATTTCTCCGATACAGAAGCGCTCTCCTGCCTGGATGAGCTGTCGTCGGCAGCTGTACCTCCACAGCCTGCTCCCACAAGCACCATAGAGCAGACCAGCATCAGACTCAGAAATGTTTTCTTCATTTTCAATTTCCATTTTCCCCTTTCTTTTCGTTGTATTTTTAAAAATATAACGTAGATTCTTTTATTATATAGCATGCATACAGAAAGTCAATACGATATCAAAAACAAAAACGGACTCATAGACAAAACAAGCACGATGACCTATACTGAAGAAAAGATGCCAGTTGAAAATATAAGAAAAGGAGCAGCTATAATGGACGGTAAGAACATGGAACAGGATCGGGAATATTTTCAGAAATTATGGGAATATCATCGCCCGGACAGTATGAAACACACAGCCGAAATCTGGGACAGCCGCGCCGGGGAATGGAGTCTGGAGCTGGAAACAGACACTTCATTTCGAAGGAAATTAGATGAACGTGTTAAAACAGTGACCGAGTACCTGGAAAAGCAGGGGGTTTTGAAGAGCGGAAGCGATGTCATTGATATCGGTTCGGGAAGCGGACGTTTTGTTGTGGAATTTGCAAAAAGATCTGGTCACGCTACCGGAATTGATATTTCTCCGGAAATGTTAATCCTCGGAAAAAGATATGCCGAATCAGAAAGCACACCTAATACTTCATTTATCGAATGTGACTTTAAACAGGCAGATATTGATGCTTATGGATGGCGAAAAAAGTTTGACCTGGTATTCTCCTCTATGTCGCCGGCTGCAGGAAACTTGAATGCACTTAAAAAGATGATTGCTATGAGCAGAGGGTCTTGTTTTAACTGCAGTCCCATTCAGGAAGAAGACGAGCTGAAAAATCTGATTGCGCATACGCTGTCAGGTAAGAGCAGCACACATGAATCTCTTTGGAACCACCGTCACTTTTACAGCCTGTTTAATCTGTTATGGCTTGACGGGTATCTTCCGATAACCTCCTATCATACACAGGAAGTGGAGGAAAAACTGGACATCTCTGAAAGTTTGATCTCCTATTATATATCACATTTTGAGAGACGGTTTCCACAAATGCCAAATCTGGAAAGAAGGATCTCTGAGCTTCTTATGGAAAACGCAGATTCCGAAGGGAAAATTCTTCAAAAATCCAGGCATTTATACGGTTGGATCTTATGGGATGTCAATAAAAAAAGAGGTTGATATTCCGGTTGGAAATTTTATAAAGCTTTTCTTGTACCACAGGTGCTGATATGATATTATAGTTAAGATTTAAATCAATCAGATGCCTGGAGGAATGTACATAGTATGAAGCCGGTAGTTTCTATAGGAACACAAGATTTTGAATTTTTAAGAAAGAATAACTACTTTTTAGTTGACAAAACCGAATTCATTAAAGAATGGTGGGAGAACGGAGACGCGGTTACACTCATTACCCGTCCACGGCGCTTTGGTAAGACCTTAAATTTAAATATGCTCAAGTGCTTCTTCTCCAAGCAGTATACCGGAAGGAGTGATTTATTTGAAGGCCTTTCCATCTGGGAAGATGAAAGCTACCATGAACTTCAGGGCAGCTATCCGGTGATTTTTCTAAGTTTCGCGGATATAAAAGGCAATACTTTTGAAGTGGTCAGGAGCAGTATTATCCAGAAGCTCGTAAAACTGTTCAGTATGCATGCTTATGTAAAAGATGAAAGAATACTGAATGAAGAAGACTGGGAATTTTTGCGTTCTGTAAAGACAGATATGAAAGATGATGTTGCGGCCTTGACAATAAATTACCTTTCTGATTATATGAGCCGCTACTACGGCGAAAAGGTACTGATATTTCTGGATGAGTATGATACACCCATGCAGGAAGCCTATGTTAATGGATACTGGAAAGAACTGACTACCTTTATCCGCAGTCTGTTTAATTCTACCTTTAAGACAAATCCTTACTTAGAGCGAGCGGTATTAACCGGTATCACCAGGGTAGGCAAGGAATCTATTTTTTCAGATATGAATAATCTGGAAATTGTTACTACTACATCAGATAAATACACTGCGGCGTTTGGTTTCACCAAAGAAGAAGTGTTTCATGCTTTGAAGCTTATGGGAATGGAGTCAGACATGCCCCGTGTGAAAGACTGGTATGATGGCTTTATCTTTGGTGGACGAACGGTTATCTATAATCCGTGGTCCATTACAAAGTTTTTAGATTCAGGAGAGCTCGGAACCTATTGGGTGGACACAAGTTCCAATAAACTGATATCGGATTTAATCCAGGAAGGGCCCCAAAGATAAAGATGCAGATGGAAGATTTGCTTGCGGGCAAGAGCCTGAATGTACAATTAGATGAGCAGATAATTTTTGACCAGTTGCGAAAGAAGAAAGGTGGAATTTGGAGCCTTTTACTGGCAAGTGGATACTTGAAAGCTGAAAGCACACAGTTTGATCCGGGCAGCGGCAATTCTGCCTATCAGCTGCGGATTACGAATCATGAAACCATGCTGATGTTCAGAAATATGATTGAGGGGTGGTTTCCTGAAGAGGATGAGTCCTATGCTAACTTCCGAAAAGCATTTCTGATGGGCGATCTTGGTTACATGAATCAATTTATGAACGAAGTTATCCAGGATACCTTCCGTAACTTTGATACCGGGAAACGTCCACCTGAAAAAGCCAATCCGGAGCGTTTTTATCACGGCTTTGTACTGGGGCTGATTGTAGATCTGGGATCCACATACCACATCACCACCAACAGGGAGAGTGGGTTCGGACGATATGACGTGATCATGGAACCCAAAAGTCCGGGTGACAATGCCTACATTCTGGAATTTAGAGTATTCAATCCTCATAAAGAAAAAGATCTTGCGGAGTCTGTGCAAAACGCACTTGCTCAGATCGAGGATGAACAATATGATACCCAATTGATTGCCAGGGGGATTTCAGAAAATAGAATCAGATACTATGGCCTGGCATTTGAAGGAAGGAAAGTTCTGATCCGGCAGCGGTGGCGCTGATATACTCTTTTTGAAAAAACAGAAATGCAGCTTGCTTTTTTATTGAGCTGCATTTCTCATTAAATATAAGTAGGATATGGGACAGAATCAGCTCCTGTGTAGCTTCTTCTCCTGACAGTTCTCCCACAATTTTCCCCTCATTCATGACATAAATCCAGTCACTCATACCCAGTACCTGCGGCAATTCGGAAGAAATTATCACCACAGATTTGCACTTTGTTGTGCTCCACCACTGCCTGGTAGGCACAGGTAGCATTCAATTCATTTAAGCAAATGATAATGTCATACTCGATGCCCAGATTATAGCTGTCCGCTCCCACAAAGCTTAATTGGCTGCTCCTGGTACCATCTCATCTTTGCTGCAAAAATAGAGCTGCCGCAAAAGTAATGCGACATGCTTCAATTTAAACTCTTTTCACCTTCTTAACCTTTCTGATTTTTCCCTTGATTGGCTTCTCTTGCAATGCCGCTAAGGCCATCTGTCCTTTTCCATTTAAAATTTCTACATATGTTAAGCTCTCTCTAATATCAATAATCCCAATATCATCCGAATTCAGTTCTTTTAGATTACATAGTGCACCTACCACATCGCCTGCTCTCATTTTAGATTTTTTACCGCCGCCAATAGACAGACGCATGATATGATGATTCACAGCATCACCTTTTCGCTTTTGAGGTATATCGCCTTGTTTTTGTTTTTCCCAGAATGCCTTTTCCTGGTACTTATCTATGTCAGGGCGCTTGGCAGTTGCCAGCGTCATATCGATATAAAGCTCAACCACCTGCTGCATGCGCTTTTCTGCCTCACCCACCAGACTGACTGCCTTTCCGCTATTGCCATTTCTTCCGGTTCGTCCGACGCGATGTAGATAGGTCTCTTTCCCGGTCGGAAAATCATAGTTTACAACAAGAGATACTCTTTCGATGTCTATCCCTCTGGCCGCAACATCGGTGGCTATCAGATAACGGTAACGGTTCGTCCTGAAACAATCTATCATTCTGAGGCGTTCACTCTGCTCCATTTCGCCATGCAGCATTCCACAGGAAACTCTGTCTCTTTTCATCTTCTGGTATAATACGTTCACCATTTCCCGCGTGGCACAAAAAATCATGCAGCTGTCCGGGTTCTCTTGTATCAATATCCGAATTAACGCTTTATACTTATCCTCCGCTTCTACCTCGTACACAACTTGTTCAATCGCAGTTGTAATTGCTGTTTTCGATTCCAATATTACTGAAACGGGCTCCGGCATATACCTTTCAGTCAAATCATTAATTCGATGATCCATCGTTGCAGAAAACAGTAAAATCTGTTTTTCACCTGGCAGACGTTCTATAATTTCGTTCACTTCCTCTGCAAAACCCATATCCAGCATAAGATCCGCTTCGTCAATGATCAGATATCTTATCTTCTGCAATTTCAAACTATCTCTTCTGATATGATCCATCACGCGCCCCGGTGTACCTACTACGATATGGGACTTTTGCTTTAAAGTCTGAATCTGCTTATCAATTGGAAATCCGCCTAATAACGCAGGAACCTTCAGCCGTTTTTTTCGCCCGATATAAAATATCTCTTCCTGCACTTGTACCGACAACTCTCTGGTTGGTTCTAAGACCAATACTTGCGGATAATTTTCCTCCCAGCAGATCTTTTCACAGATAGGAATTGCGAACGCTGCAGTTTTCCCTGTTCCTGTCTGTGATTTTGCAATCACATCTTTTCCGCCTAATATGAGCGGGATTACTTTCTGCTGAATCTCAGTGGGATTGTGAAATCCGAGCTGGTTAAGCGTTTCTAACAGCTGCTCAGATAACGAATACTGTTGAAACGTATTTTCATTTTTTAACATATTTCTCCTTATCTCAACAGGGCTTCCAAAAACATTTTCTATTCTAAGTTTTTTAATAGTCGAAATAAATTTTTATCAAAATCAATAAAACCTTCCTTTTGCATTATATTTAACTCTCTGGTCAACGCACTTCGGTCTGCGCAAAGATATTCGGACAACTGCACGCGCCCAAACGGAATTACAAAAGATAAGCTGTTCTGCTTCGATGATTCCTGTAATAAATATGTCGTAATCTTCTCTTTTAATGTTTTCTTGGATAAAATATCCACTTTATCCATTAACGCAATATTCTTTTCGGCAATCATTGTAATCATATTCTCGATCAGCCTGTGATGAAATTTACAGGCCATCGTACAAGAATGCATGATATGAACAAAGGGCAGAAATATGATTTTAGAATCCGATGCTGTCTGAAAAGATACGGTAGCATTTCTGTTCACTCCGCAGGCAAAACTCTCTCCAAATAATTCCCCTTTTTTCATTGAAACCAACAAAGTTTTATTCCCCCAAAGGTCTTCCCTTATCATGTGGACTTTTCCAGAGAGCAATATTCCCACTACCTCTACATTATCATCAGTCATGATGATATACTGCTTTTTTTTATAATCTTTAATATATGCACCGATGCAGCCAAGCATAGCTTCCAGTTCTTCATACTCTATGCCGTGAAATATTTTCATCCTGCTCAGTTCAGAGATATAATCTTTACACATATTCTGCATGATGGCACCTCCATATACATATGTATATTTTAGCAGTTTCCTGTTATGTTGCAAGTGCATCATCATGTTTTTTGTTTAAATACTATATCTTGTAATCAGTTCTTCCATGAATTCCGTATGCGCTTTGATCCATACTTCATATTTCATGTCTGCTTCTATTAATGTATCTGCCAACTCTCGTAAAAAACAGGGAATATCAGCCGCCAGTATAAATGTATCTGACTCTGCAATTACTTCGTGGTACTGTCTCTCACATCCGCCCCAATATATGCAATATGCTGGTTCCACTCCTTTTTCTGTCCGCTTCATCACTCCCCGGAATCCAATTGGTGCCGATTGATGGGCAGCGCAGGATGAGATGCAGCCGGAAATATGAATCTTAGGTAATAAATCTGCTGATATAATTTCTTCAGGTATTTCCTTCAGACATGTTTGAAGAAGCTGCTGAGAATCGCACACACCAATCGCACACCTGTTTTTTCCAACACAGGATACGGATGCTCCAAATTCTGAATATGCAGTATCTTTCTCTGTCAGGGAATATAACTTTTCAGCCTCTTGTGCATTACAGTTTATGATATACATTCCCCCATCCGGGGACAGACGGATTTCCGTTCTCTCCATATCCTTTATAAGCCTATCTAGTTTTTTCAATCTTTCCAGATTCAGAAATCCGCCCTGAGGATGATAATAAACAGCATACAGGCCCTCCTGTTTTTGGCTATATATCCGGAAATTCTCCTTTAAAACCCCCTTTTGCTCTTTATCAATTTTATTATTCTTAACCTGAACATCCAGGTCCTGCGTCTCCTCCAGTTTTCCGGCCTTTTCCACCAGGATATCTTTTATTCTTTCTGAGCCAAGGGTGTCTTGTAGATATCTTACCCTGGCCCTGTTCCTGTTTTCATAATCTCCATATTCTGTAAAAATTTCAACCATTGCGCCAATATAATACAGAACCTTTCGGGCAGGAATACTCTCTTTGATTAAGATACCAAGCTTTGGATGATTCCCAAGGCCTCCGGCAGCATAAACACGAAACGTTCCATCCTGATTTGCAGCAAACCCGAGATCACGAAATGTTACATGTGTCAGATTTTTGGGTGAATTTGAGAATCCAACCTTTAGTTTTCTAGGAAAATTTATACGGCCTGCAAAAGAAAGCAGGTACTCACTTGCCGCCTCAGCATAAGGAAGAACATCGAAATATTCCCCACGCTCGACTCCTGATAAGGGCGAACACATGACATTTCTCGGATGATTTCCACCTCCGCCCCGAGTATAAATTCCTGCTTTCATAACATCAGGCACAATCTTTCTAACGGCATCCAGCGAAATATCATGGAGCTGCAGAGACTGACAGGTGGTCATCTTAATCGTAGGCACATCGTTTTGTACGCAATTATATATGATACATCTAATCTGGTGTTTTTGCAGCCTTCCACCCGGGATTCTCAGGCGAAGCATCTGTGTGTGTCCGCCCCGTTGTGGATAGTTGCCAAAACCACTTGATATTGCTTTATACTCCGATACGCTTATTACTCCTTTTTCCAGCTCATGGGATTTTTGCTCCAGCTCTTTCAAATCCTCCAAAAAACGTTCCTGTTCATGATTCATTTCAACTCGCGGCTCCTCGCTTCTATTTTGATGTTTTTCTGTTCTTTCTTGCCTCTGCTGCCTTCAGTATATGATACATCAATATTTCACACCGCCCCAGTATATCGGCGAACTCACTTCTGCTATTTCGGGAAGGTTGACATCTTTCAATGCCCATTTTTTGAATTTCTCAAATCCGGTACGGTCTACAATGTACCCAATATGCTCTTTTCCACCCGGTGCATCCGGATCAATATATTTTTCCACATAATCATACGTATTCAGGATGATCTTGATGATACTGTCTTCATCGATCCATTTGATAAAATCCTGACCCATTCTCGGATTTTTCTTTCCTGTGCGGCCTAAAAGTGTCAGACGATAATATTTCTTATCGCTTCTTGTCCATGCCATATTCGGGCAGTTCAATACACACTCACCACATCCGATGCATTTCTCTGTGTTTCTCTGTGGATGATAATTTACCGTCTTCAGCGCACCTACCGATTTCTTTGTGCATGCTTTTACACACGCACCGCAGCTGACACATCGCTGCGGATCAAACTGAGGCTCTGTCATTCCCATGATTCCAAAGTCATGCATTCTGACCTTTGCACAATCATTTGGGCATCCGGTCAATGCAATCTTAAAGTGAAGATCATTCGGGAAGACCTCCTTTTCTATCCGCCTTGCAAATCCGGTCGTATCATAACACGCAAACGGACAGACACGATTTCCAATACATGCCGTGATGTTCCTTGTTCCGGAAGACGGGTATCCCTCTCCTTCCTGTTCCTGATTGATTTCAAGACCGTCGATCAGGTTCTGCAGTGCCTGGTTGACTTCCGGCATCTTTTCATACGGGATTCCCGGTATCTCAAAGCCCTGACGACTGGTGATATGTATCGTACCATTTCCATAGGTCTCGGCAATCTCCTGGATTTTTCCCAGATATTTTGCCTCCAGATGTCCGCCCGGCACTCTGATTCGGGATGCCGTCAGACCTCGTTCTTTTGTCACACGGAACGCATTTTTCTTTAATTTCTTTGTAGTAACATCCATGACTTTCGAACCTCCTAATCGATCAGTGTCTTTCCTTTTGTATAGTTAAATACCGGTCCATCCAGACAGATATAAGTACCACCCACTTTACAATGGCCGCATTTTCCCAGCCCACAGCACATCTTTCTCTCCTGTGATACCCAGATATTCTCCTCCGGGATATCAATTCCAAGCAATCCCTGTACAGAGAAGCGCATCATGGCCGGCGGTCCCACTACAATTGCTGCTGCTCTCTTTGGATTCTCCAGTTTTATCTGCGGAATATACTGTGTTACAAGTCCTACCTGACATACCATATCATCTTCTGCACAGTCTACCGTCAGGATAACATCCATCGTCTGTTTCCAGCGTGCAAGATCCTCAAGGAACAAAATATCATGAGGAGTCTTGAATCCGCAGATCAGTGTCATTCCCCTTCTCTCTTCCGGATGACATGCAAAATAATCCACCACTCCGCGTACAGGAGAAAGTCCGGTTCCGCCTGCCATCACGACCAGTTCCTTTCCCTTGTATAAATCCACATCAAAACCATTTCCATAAGGTCCTCTAAGGAAAAGAATCTCTCCCTCATAATTTTCAAAAATCTCATCTGTGACTTTTCCCACCTTTCGGATTGTAAGATCTACAGAATCTTCTGTGATACCACTGACAGAGATTGGAGCCTCTCCATATTTTGGAAGAGAAACTTCAAAAAACTGTCCCGGTTTTACTTCTCCTTTGTAAGCCATCCGAAATGTATATTCAATATCCGTGTGTTTGATGACTTCCAGAATTTCAGATGAAAAAGGAAGATAATCGTTTTTTATCATGATTCCGTAACCTCCTTACTGGCATTTTCCAGTTTATTCACACAGTTCGAAAATGAAATATATTCCGGGCAGATATCATCGCAGCGTCCGCATCCTACGCACATGTGATATCCATTTCTCTGTTTATAATCCAGCACTTTATGAAGCACTTTGAAACGCATCCGTTGTCCGTTTTTCTGGCGATAGCTTCCTCCCCCGCCACATCGGTAAATCCATCCACCATACAAGATGCCCATACCCTGCGGCGTTCTCCCGCCTTTCCATTCTCACTGTAGAACAGATCCTGCATGGTGAAGCAAGTGCAGGTCGGACAGACAAAGTTGCAGCGTCCGCAATTGATACAGCGTTCGTCATATTCGTCCCACATACTGCTCTTTGCCACAGCGGCACTTAAGTTTTCCGGAATCTGTACCTTGATATCGTTTTCTGTCACATACTGTGGTGTAACCACATCTTCTTTACACTCCAATTTCGCCAGCTGCTCTTCCCAGTCACTTTCTTTGCAATTCATCCGGTATCTTCCAGCTTCCCCTACGTCAATGCTCAGGTCATAATTATCCGAATAATTACTGCTCATGCTCACACAGAAGCAATTTTCAAAAGAATGGCTGCATCCCATAAGTATAATCTTCAGGTTCTCTCTGAGCTTCGCATAATAATGATCTGCCGGCCCATTATGCAGATACATATCGTCCAGTCGTTTTAGTGCATGCAGGTCACAGCTTCTTAGAAAGACTACTGCACCCTTAACTGTAGAATCCGGTTCTTTTACCTCATTTTCTGTAAAAAAGAATAGTGTTTGGGAGACAGGATTCAAAATCTCTTTAAAAGAGTAATCCGATTTTTTGTCAAATACAATTTCCTCCATACAAGTTACTTCTCCATAACGGATGCAGTCTGTATCGGAAAAACGACCTTTTCCGGGAAAATATTTTGGTGCATAAACGTGATACTTCTGCTGTAAATCTCTTAGGAAAAGATTCATCTGCCTTTCATCTGCCAGAAATCCCATAGTATACCTCCAATTCATGATTACTTGTTCTACATTTGTTAATAAAATATCACTTTTATTCCTGATAGTATGTTGCCGGTGCAACGTATTTTGAGATTATTTCCAAACACAAAAGGCAGTACTCCCACGATAGGTAAACCGGTATACCGGCATAGTAATCTCCTGTATAGTTCTTATCCAGAATAATCAGTCCCACTATTTTTAATCCATATGTATTATTCTCCTGGATAATTCCCACTGTCTTTGTGGCCATTTGACTGGTAGTGATAATGCCAAGTGTCCGGTTTCCATTTTCCTGTAGTTTTCTTTGAGAAATCCCTTCCAGGCCACTCTGAATGCATAACTAAGTACTATATGTAACGCCCACGCCGCAAGAAATACAAATTTTGAAAACTGTGGTGCAATTCTAAGCAGATAAAGACTGATGGAAATCAACTGCACGTACGCCTTCCAGCAAGATATCGGAATCTGTTCCTTCCATATAGGTTACTCTGGTATCTGGAATCGTAATCTCTGCCCCTTGCCTGTCCTCCGTAACATACACAATAACCACACCAAGAATCGGACAGTTGCTTTTTGCCAGCGGAAACGGTCCCGCATATATAA